>DATFRP010000230.1:0-30608 GCA_035263125.1 Vicinamibacterales bacterium | reverse complement strand
GTGTACTCGACGTGATGGAACTGCTCGTAGCGATCCTTCACGCCCATGAGGATCTCGATCGTTTCCTTCTCGGCGGGCGGATCGACCTTGATCGCCTGGAAGCGCCGCTCGAGCGAGCGATCCTTCTCGATGTACTTGCGGTACTCGGACGGCGTGGTTGCGCCGATGCAACGGATCTCGCCGCGCGAGAGCGCCGGCTTCAGGATGTTCGCCGCATCGAGCGAGCCTTCCGCGGAACCCGCGCCCACCAGCGTGTGCAATTCGTCGATGAACACGATGATGTTCGGGTTCTCGGTGAGCTCCTTCATGATCGCCTTGAGGCGCTCTTCGAACTGCCCACGGTATTTCGTGCCGGCGACGATCAGGGAGATGTCGAGGGCGAGAATCCGCTTGTCCGCGAGGAAGTGCGGCACGTCGCCGTAGACGATCTTCTGCGCCAACCCTTCGACGATCGCCGTCTTGCCGACACCGGGTTCGCCGATCAGCACGGCGTTGTTCTTGGTGCGGCGGCAGAGCACCTGCTGCACGCGTTCGAGCTCGTAGTCGCGGCCGACCAGCGGATCGAGCTGGTTCTTCATCGCGGCTTCGGTCAAGTCGCGGCTGAACTCGGCGAGCAGCGGCGTTTCCTTGACGCGCGTCAGCGTGGTCTTCTCGTTGAGCAGCTGGACGATGTCCTCGCGCACGGTATGGAGGCGCATCCCCTTCTCCATGAGGATGGAGGCCGCCACGCTGCGCTCTTCGCGCAGGATGCCGAGCAGCAGATGCTCGGTGCCGATGTAGTTGTGGAGAAGGCGGTCTGCTTCCTCAGCGGCACACTGCAGCACCCGCTTCGTTTCAGCGCTGAATGGAATCTCAACGGAAGTCGAGACTTTCTCGCGGAAGACCGTGCGCCCTTCGATTTCTTTCCGGATGTTTTCCAGCGAGAGATGCGATCGAGCGAAGATTCGGCTTGTCAGCCCTTTTCCTTCGCGGATCAGGCCAAGAAGCAGGTGCTCGGTCTCAATCGAGATGCTTCCGAGCTGGCTGGCCTCATATCGGGCAAAAAATAGAACCCGTCGCGCCCGTTCCGTATAGCGTTCGAACATCCGGCCTGCCTTGGGGTTAGAGGTCCTGAGGGAGTCAGATCCTCAATGAAATCATTATAAGGCAAAGCTTCGGCGATACCAATGCCTTGTCGCGCCTAAGTCCCACGTCTGGTTAGGTTTCGCCCTGCGCTTGGGGCAGATGCCTTCAGCGCAACCTCCTGATCCATTCGACGCCGTTTGTGCAATCGGGGCTCCAAACTCACCCGTTCATGCACAACTATCGGCTGCTACCCGTTCCAGCATGCGTCCCGTTTACGTGAGGTGCCGGCCGATGCATCGCGCCACCGTCTTCTCGGTGACGGCGCGAGAGGCCACCGCGTCGTAGGCGAGGAAATGCGGGGCTTTTCGATGCGCGGCGTGCGCATCGGGCGTGTTGTACACCTCGTGCAGTATCCAACGGGTCGGGTCGTCGGCGTATTGACTCACATCAAAGCGCAGACATCCGGGATCGTGTGCCACCGATTCGCGCGCGTTGTGCAACAGCGCGCGCTCGAACTCCTCGAGCATCTCCGGGCGCACTCTGACCAGGACCAGCACAATATGCATAGCGGCGACGACTATACTTCGCTGCGTATGGAGACTATTGGATTTATCGGGTTGGGACTCATGGGCCGGCCGATGGCGAAGAACCTCCTCAAGGCCGGCTACACGCTGATCGTCAACAGCCGCAGCCAGGGGCCCGTCGATGATCTCGTCGCGTGTGGAGCAGCGCGAGCCAGCTCTCCTGCCGACGTGGCGCGGGGCGCCACGCGGATCATCACGATGGTGCCCGACTCTCCTGACGTGGAGTTGGTGCTCGATGGTCCGCAGGGTGTGTTCAGCGCCGTGCAGCGGGGAACGATCATCATCGACATGAGCAGCATCGCACCCGGTACGGCTCGTCGTCTGGCGGCGCGCGCGTCCGAGCTCGGCGCGACCATGCTCGACGCGCCGGTCAGCGGCGGCGATATCGGCGCGATCAACGGGACCCTGTCGATCATGGTGGGCGGCGATGCCGCGGCCTTCGCGCGCGTCAAGCCGATCCTCGATGTGATGGGGAATCCCGAAAAGGTCGTGCATGTCGGCGAGGCCGGCGCCGGCCAGCTATGCAAGTTGTGCAATCAGATGGTGATCGGCGGCACGCTTGCCGTCGTCGCCGAGGCGCTGGCGCTGGCGCGCAAGGCGGGAGTGGATGCCGGCAGGGTGCGCGAAGCGCTGCTCGGCGGGTTCGCACAGAGCCGCGTGCTCGAAGTCCACGGTGAGCGCGCGCTGAAGGGCACCTACAAGCCCGGGTTCTACACACACCTCTTCGCGAAGGACATGCGAAATGTCGTCTCGACTCTGGCGGAGCACGAGACACCCGCGCCGGTCACGGCTGTCGTGCAGCAGCTGCTGCACGCGACGATGGCAGCGGGACGTGGGAATGACGACAACTCGATCATGGCCAAGACGATTTTTGACATGGCAGGACTGAAGTGATTCGACGATCACGCCGGGCTTGTTCTCTAAGCCCGGCGTGATCTTAATCGAGGAGGAAACGATGATCCGCCCCCTCAGCCTGTTGATCGCAATTGGGCTTCTCCTTCCGTACGCCGCGAGCGCCGAGGTCTCCAAGGTCACCATCACGTCACGCACCACGGTTGCCGAGGGACAGGCCTTCGGCACGACCGGGGCGTACGAGAAGCTGATCGGGATGATCGAGTTCACGCTCGATCCGAAGGACCGTCACAACACGCGCATCGCGGATCTCGAGAAGGCACCGCGAGGTTCCGACGGTCTCGTCCACTTCTCCGCCGATCTCTACGTGCTGCGTCCCGTCGACGCCGCGCGCGGGAACGGTGCGCTGCTCTTCGAGATCGCCAATCGGGGTCGAAAAGGGCTGCTCGGCCGATTCAATCGCGCCGGCGGAAGCCAGGACCCCACGAAAATGGCCGATTTCGGCGACGGCTTTCTCATGCGCGAGGGATACACGCTCGTGTGGGTGGGCTGGCAGTTCGATGTCGCGCCTCCACTGGTCCGCGTCGATGCGCCATCTGCCGACGCACCAGGCCGGGTCCGCTTCTCCTTCATTCCCGACGCTCGCCAGACCGATCTGACGCCAGCCGATCTCCCGAGCTACCGGCCGGTTGGCAGCGCCGATCCTTCGGCGACCCTCACCGTTCGCGACCGGTTCTGGGGCACACCGACACCGATCGCCCGTGACCGATGGCAGATCGTGACGGCGAATGGCCGCCCGCAGATTCATCTGGATGGCGGCTTCGAACCGGGTCGCGTGTACGAAGTGGACTACCCGTCGACCGATGCCCGCGTCGCGGGAGTCGGCCTCGCGGCCACGCGCGACGCGGCATCCGCGTTCATCCATCGCACCGATCTTCCGGTCCGCGGCCGATACGCGTACATCTTCGGCGCGTCACAAAGCGGTCGCTTCCTTCGTCAGTTCCTCCACGATGGATTCAACGTCGACGAACACGATCGACGCGTGTTCGACGTCGTGTGGCCGCACATCGCGGGCGGGGGTCTGGGATCGTTCAACGAACGATTTGCGGCGCCGGGCTACTCGTCGTTCCCTGCCACGCGCTTCCCGTTCACGGATCTCGAACAACGAAATGCATCAGGTGAACGCGACGGCATCCTGATCGGCTACAAGCCCGATCAACTTCCGAAGGTGATCTACACCGACACGTCGGTGGAATATTGGGGACAGGGCCGCGCCGCCGCGTTGACGCACACGACCATCGACGGCAAACGCGACGCGGACGTGCCCGACAACGTTCGCATCTACCTGCTCTCGGGCACGCAGCACGGCGAAGCCACTTTCCCTCCGAACGGCGGCAATGGACAGGCGCTCCCCAACCCGACACCGCAAGCCAACGTCATGCGGGCGCTGCTGCGGGCGGCGCACCAATGGGCGACCACGGGGACGAAGCCCCCCGACAGCCGCCATCCTCAACTGCGCGATCGGACGCTGGTCGCTGTGAGCGCCTTGCGCTTCCCCGAGTTGGGGGGCGTCGGAGATCCACGCGGTATCGAAGGACCGGGCCAGAGCGTCAAAGACCGTTTCGCACCGCTGCCCTTCTTCGTGCCGCAGGTCGACGCGGATGGGAACGAGGTTGCCGGAATCAGAGTGCCCGAAGTGACGGTGCCGCTTGCGACGACGACAGGCTGGAACTTCCGCGCGGAGCGGGTCGGCAATCCATCGACGATCTACGCGTTGCTCGGCTCGTACATCCCGCTCGCGAAGACCCGGACCGAGCGCGAGCTGAAACACGACCCGCGTCCATCGATCGCCGAACGCTACAAGAGTCGCGATGATTATGTGCAGCGCATTCGCTCAGCAGCCGATGCGCTCGTCAAAGATCGGTTACTGCTGGCCGAAGACGTCGACAACGTCGTCCAGCGCGCCACCCGCCATTGGGATTGGGCAACGGGAACGACGCAGACGAATTGATCGTCCAGCCAGTTCAGCGTTCAGGAGTTCGAGGTTCCAGTGCCGGGTTCCTGTTCGAAGTCCCTCGTTCGAAGTTCGAGAAGAGCAATCACGCAGAGATCGCCAAGGGGGGCCGAGATCGCGGAGGCGACGCACGGTCGCCGGCCCGCGATCTCCGCACCTCTGCGATCCTCGCGTTGACGCTTCCCCCGGACATCCGCAGACTGGACTCCGAGGTAGCAGAGGTTTTCGGAGAGACGGTTTTGACAGGAGAAACGGAGCAACGAAGCCTCAACAGAGACCATCCGGTGTCAAACAGCCGAAGCGACGCGCGCGCGTAGTCGTGGGTCAGCAGTCAGCTCCGTCCGTCCTTCGTGTCTCCGTTTCTCCTGTTGAATCCGTGTCTCCGTAATCTCCGTGTCTCTAGGGAGTACTGTTCCACAGGCCCTGCGAGGCGACGGCGACGATGCCGTTCGCGATGAAGTCGGCGGGTGTCTGAGGCGGAGCCTTAGCGTGAGAGTTTCGTTTCGGGCAGGGCCTCGTTAGAGCTCTGACCTTCTGAACTTCACGCAGGATGCAGCTGTCCCTGCTCCATCCGCAGCACCCGATCGCACGCCGCGGCGAGGCGTGGGTTGTGCGTGGCGATCACCGACGTCAGTCCTGACTCGGCGTGCATGCTTCTGAGCAGATCGTGCAGCGAGTCTGCCGTGCGTTCGTCGAGATCACCGGTCGGTTCGTCCGCGAGCAGCACCGCGGGATTCATCGCCAGCGCCCGTGCAACCGCCACCCGCTGCTGCTCGCCTCCAGACATCATGCTCGGGCGATGGGTGATGCGTTCGCCCAGTGCAACGCGCGTCAGCAGCTCCGTCGCTCGTCGACGGGCGTCGGCCCTCGGCCTCCGGGCGATGCGCATTGGCATCTCCACGTTTTCTGCTGCGTCGAACTCGGAGAGCAGGTGGTGGAACTGAAACACGAAGCCGACGTTGCGGTTGCGAAACTGCACCAGCGCCGTGTCATCGAGCGCGGCAAGGTCGGTGTCCGCAAGATGAATCGTGCCCGCGTCGGCGCGGTCGAGACCGCCCAGCAGGTGGAGGAGCGTGCTCTTGCCGACGCCGGATGCACCGACGATCGCCACCATCTCGCCGTGCGCGACGCGAAGCTCCAGATTCCGCAGCACGTGAATGTGCTGGCTGCCGACGCGATACGACTTGTTGAGTCCGGAGACGTCGATGAAGGCCATCCGCGCTACTCGAACCTGAGAGCCTGCACCGGATCGAGGCTCGAGGCCTGACGGGAGGGATAGATCGTCGCGAGAAAGCAGATCGCGATCGATGCCAACGCGACGACGGCAAAGTCGAGGGGCAGCACGACGAACGGCACGTGCGACACCTGGTAGACGTCCATCGGAATCTGAATCAGCTTGTACTTGTCGAGCACGTAGCAGAGAGCAAGCCCCAGTGCACCCCCGACCGCTGTGCCGATCACACCGATGACGAGCCCCTGCAGCATGAAGATCGCCATCACGCGACGGGACGACAGGCCCATCGTCTTCAGGATCGCGATGTCGCGGCTCTTCTGTCTCACCAGCAGAATCAGCGACGAGATGATATTGAGGGCGCCCACGAAGACGATGAGACCGATGGTCGTGGAGATCGCCATCTTCTCCAGCCAGAGCGCGGAGAAGAGCGACCGGTTCAACTCGGACCAGTCTTCGGCCACGTACTCCGCCCCGAGTTCCTTGGGGATGTTTTCGGCAATCGTGTGTGCGTCGTAGATGTCGTGGACCCGCAACTGAATCACGCTCGGCATCTCGGTATTCAGCAGACGCTTGGCGAAGTCGAGGGAGACGAAGCCGTATTCGGAGTCGAACTCATACAGGCCCAGCTGAAAAATCCCGACGACCTTCACCACCGGCATGCGGGGAATCATGCCGAAGGGCGACGTCGTGCCCACCGGCGGCATCAGCGTCACCAGATCCCCGACATGCACACCCAGCTTCGAGGCCAGATCCTGGCCGAGCAGAATGCCGGGATGCTCGTCCTCCGATTCGCGCAGCGCTCCCAACTGGCCCTGCACCATCGTCCGCTCGATCTCTGTCACGTGCCCTTCGAGCGCTGGATCAACGCCCTTGATCGTGATGAACTCGGGATCCCCCGCGGCCTCGATGATCGCCTTGCCCATGATCGCGGGCCCGGCACCTTCGACGCCGGGGATGGCCAGCAGACGCTGCACCTCCTTCTCGTAGTCGGTGATGCCTTTCGGCTTCCACACGTAGATATGCGCGGTGGAGCCGAGGATCCGGCTGCGCAACTCTCCTTGAAGACCCGTCATGAGTCCCAGTGCCACCACCAGTGCAGCGACCCCAACCGCAACACCAATCGTCGAAAAGAGAGAGACGCGTGAAATGGACGCGTGCTGCCGTTGCGCCAGCAGATAACGAAGCGCGATGAAAAGTTCAAATCCCACGTTGGCGACCACTTATATCAGGGAACACAAATAGCTCAGTCACTCTCGCCTAAGTCTCGGGCACGCGCGAAAAGAGTCTTCCTATCAGTGGACTAATCCGGGCAAGTTGCACGGTTTCGGCCGATCTCCATCAAAAATCTTGGCACGCGTCGAGCTTTATGGCACAGCGTGTCTCCCTCCCTACCGAAGATGAAGATCGTGGCGGCGTTTGGAAAACGAGCGAGCCAGACCGAGATGGTGGACGACGCGACCCTTGAATTCAGCGAGGAAACCGCTGTCGGGGTGAAGCATCCTGACTCGATCGACGCTCTTTTTCGACGGCCCACCCAGATCCTCGTGGTTGCCCTCCTGATCGTGGGGATGGGCGCCACTGCGTACTGGGCCGATCGGCTGAAGGTCCCGACGGCCCCCCCGACCGGTACTCTCCGTATTGAGACGGATTCTCCCGGCGCCGAGGTCCGCGTCGACGGCAGCGCTCGAGGAAAGACGCCTGTCTCCCTGACGCTGACGGCCGGAAAACATGATGTCGTCGTGCAGCTCGGAAGAACCGTCAAACAGCTGCCCGTCATGGTGACGACCGGAGAAGTCGCGGTTCACCACATCACGGCGACCGAGATGCCTGCGCCTGCCCCGGTGCTAGTCGGGAATCTATCCGTGTCGACCGACACGCCTGGCGGACAGGTCAGCATCGATGGCGAAGATCGTGGTGCCGCGCCTCTGACCGTACGAGACCTCACACCAGGACAACATCGAGTCGTCGTCAAGAGCGGGGCCACCACCTACACACGCACCGTCTCGATCGAAGCGGGATCGACTGCGTCACTGGTGCTGAGCGGAAACGGGGTGGCCACGTGGGGCTGGCTATCGGTAACGTCGCCGATCGCGGTACTGCTGTACGAGGGAGAACGTCTCATCGGAACCAGTGACATCGACCGTATCATGTTGCCAGGCGGCGATCATGATCTCGACCTGGTCGCCGAATCGGTTGGCTATCGGGCGACGCGGCGGGTAAAGGTCGCCGCGAATCAGACCACCACGCTCACCGTAGATCTGCCGAAAACACCGGTCAGCATCAACGCGATTCCCTGGGCCGAGGTGTCAGTCGACGGCACGCGGCTAGGCGAGACGCCGCTGGCCAACGTCTCGATCGCGCTAGGTTCGCACGAGATCCTGTTCCGCCATCCGCAACTGGGCGAGCGGCGCTTGACCACGGTCACCACCCTGAAGGGGGCGAATCGGGTTTCAATCGACATGAGGTCACGATGAGCGTCGTTCTTCGTCTGCGGTGGTCGAGGGCATGGGGTCTGCCGATTGCGGCCATCCTCTGTCTCGCACCGAATGCAGCTGCGCAGGAACCTCTGGCCAAGGCCAAAGCGCTCTACGATTCGGCGGCGTACGAAGATGCGTTGACGATTCTGACGCCGGACGAAGCCCCCGAGGCGCAACAGTACAAAGCGCTCTGCCTGCTCGCGCTTGGCCGCTCGAAGGACGCGGTTGGCGCCGTAGAACGGCTCGTCACCGCAGAGCCGACGTTCGAGCCGTCGGCGCAGGAGGTGCCACCGCGATTCGTGGCGCTCGTCTCCGAAGCCAAGCGCAGGCTGCTTCCAACGCTGGCGCGCCGTGCATTCAACGAAGGACGCGATCAGTTCAAGAATGGCTCTCGCGAGGAAGCGCGCAAGAGCTTCGATCTCGTGTTGACGCTGACGTCCGACGCGTTGTTCAAGCAGTCGTCCGAGGCCGACGATCTTCGGACGCTGGCCTCCGGATTCATCGAGCTGGCAGAGGCTACCGCTCCGCCCCCACCTTCGGCGCCGGTCGAAGTAGCAGCCAAACCGCCCGAGATCTCGCGGCCGACCCAGACGCCCGAAATCGTGCAGCCGATCGTGGTCAAGCAGTTCATTCCCCCATTCCCCTCGGAGCTCAATGATCAGGGTGGACCAGCACTGTCGATTCGTGTCGTGATCGGCGTCAACGGAAGGGTGACGGGCGCGACGGTTCAGCAGTCGGCGCACCCGCTGTACGACCGGCTGGTCCTTCAGGCTGCACGAGACTGGATATACCTGCCCGCGACGCTGAATGGACGACCAGTGACATCGGAAAAGGTGGTCACCGTTCAACTGCGGTGAGAGTCCGGCTGACCACCTCCGCCCCGCCGTAGCTTCACGCGAAGGCGGGAGCCGGACACTATGTCTTGCTAGCGGGGACGCATGAGCGGGAAGAGAATTACATCTCTGATCGACGCGCTGTTCGTGAGGAGCATCACCAGTCGGTCGATCCCGATCCCTTCTCCGGCTGCCGGCGGCATCCCATACTCCAGCGCGCGAATGTAGTCCTCATCCATGGCGTGTGCTTCCTCATCGCCCTTCGCACGCTGCGCCAGCTGCTCTTCGAATCGCCGCCGCTGCTCCACCGGATCGTTGAGCTCGCTGAAGGCGTTGGCCACTTCGAACTTGCCGATGTAGAGCTCGAAGCGTTCGACCGTGTCGGGGTCATCCGGTTTCTGCTTCGAAAGTGGAGAGACTTCGGTCGGAAAATCGTAGACGAACGTCGGCGCGACCAGATCGCCTTCGCACAGTGCTTCGAAGATCGCCGCCGTGATCTTCCCTGGCCCATCGCCGGCCGCAATCTCCAATCCCAATTGCGAGGCGAGCGCCCCGGCCTCTGATCGGTTGCGGAGCGCGCTCTCGGTCACGTCCGTTCCGAGCCGTCGCGAGGCAGCAGCGCGCGCGCCTTCTCTGAACGACAGACGATGAAACGGCGGCGTCAACGAGATGCTGTGGTCGCCGAACGTCAGTTGATCGGTGCCGATCGCCTTCAGCGCGACCTGCTGCAGCATCGCTTCGGTCAGCGTCATCAGATCGTGGTAGTCCGCGTAGCTCCAGTAGAACTCGAGCATCGTGAACTCGGGGTTGTGCTGCGTGGAGATCCCCTCGTTTCTGAAGTTCCGGTTGATCTCGAAGACCCGCTCGACGCCTCCCACTGTCAACCGCTTCAAGTACAGCTCCGGGGCCACGCGCATGTAAAGGCGCATGTCGAGCGTGTTGTGATGGGTGACGAACGGCCGGGCGAGCGCTCCGCCGGCCATCGGCTGCATCATCGGCGTCTCGACTTCGAGGAAGCCGCGTGCGATCAGGAACTCGCGGATGGCGGTCACGACACGGCTGCGGACTTCGAACACGCGTCGCGAATCGGGGTTGACGATGAGATCGAGATAGCGCTGTCGATACCGGATCTCGACATCCTGCAGACCGTGCCACTTCTCGGGCAGCGGAAGCAGGCACTTCGACAGGAACTCGATCGACGACGCCCAGATCGTGAACTCGTTCGTCTTGGTCCGAAACAGACGCCCGTCGACACCGACCCAATCGCCGAAATCGAGCAGCTTGAAGATCGCGAAGTCGCGCTCGGACACCGAGTCGTGGCGGATGTACACCTGAATCCGAGACTGGCCGTCCGACAGCTGAAGGAAGTTGGCCTTGCCGAAGCTGCGTATCGCCAGAATCCGCCCCGCGATCCGCGTGCGGATCTGCATCGACTCGAGCTCCGCTGCTTCGCGGCCGCCGTGTTCGGCGACGACGGCGCCAATCGACGCCTCGGTCGCGAAGCGTCGCGGGTACGGATCCACGCCCAGCCGCTTCAGCGCCTCGAGGTTGGCCCGGCGCTGAACGACCTGATCAGATGCTTCTGTACTCATTCGCGTGCGCGCGTCCGACGGATTGCGTCGAGAATCCCGTTGATGAATCGCACCGAGTCGTCGGTGCTGAAGGTGCGCGCCAGTTCCAGTGCTTCGTTGATGATCACTTTGCCGGGCGTCTCTGGCTCGAAGAGAAACTCGTACACCGCGAGGCGCAGGATGATCCGATCCATGACCTGCATCCGCTCGAGCCGCCAGTGATCGGTCGCGTCAGTGATGATCGGGTCGATCTCCTGCACGTGGGCGACGACCCCCTCGGCCAGACGAGTCGCGAAACCGCGCACGTCGTCGGCATCCGGCGAATCGCTCGCCGTCTGAACCCAGAACTGTTCGCCTACCTGCGCGATCGGAATGCGCCCCACCTCCCACTGGTACAACATCTGTGCAGCGGCTTCGCGGCTGCGATGCCGCGGCTGCCCCGACGGCCGCGATGCCTCCGAATGCTCTGCATCGACGTTCATGGAGTCGTGCCTCCGAGGTGGCGCCAGAGGGTGGCCATTTCCACGGCGGCGAGCGCCGCCTCGCGGCCCTTGTTTTCGGGACCGTCGGCGGATCGGGTTCGCGCCTGCTCCTCCGTCAGCGCCGTCAGAAGGCCGAAGGCAACCGGCACACCCGAGTTCGTGCTGGCGTTCATGATGCCCTGCGATGCAGCCGCGGAGATGTATTCGAAGTGCATCGTGTCGCCCTTGATGACGCAGCCCAGGCAGATGATGGCGTCGAACCGGCCGGACTGCGCGAGGCGTTCGGCGGTGATCGGAAGCTCGAATGCACCAGGGACCCGCACGAGCGTGACGTCCTCGTCGCGAACGCCCGCATCGGCAAGCGCCGAGCGCGCCCCTTTCACCAGCCCGTCGGTCACGTCGACGTTGAATCGCGACGCGATGATCGCGAAGCGGTAACCGGGCGCCGTGTGTGAGCCCTGCAGCTCCGTCATGCGTCGGGGACCTGCGTCTCACCCATCAAGCGAAGCCAGAGTATACCCCACGCCCAGCAGAGCATGAGGCCCATGAGTCCGCCGGTCGCGTCGGCGAGCAGGTCGAGGACATCTGCGGATCGACCGGGCACGAAGTACTGATGCGTCTCATCGAGCGCGCCGTAGCCGATCGTGATCGCGAGAGCGATCGCCGCACCGCGAGCCGTTACCCGCGCGGGAAGACCGCCATGGACGGCGCGGACGGCGAGCACAGCCATCACGAGGTACGCGGCCGCGTGAGCGTTCTTGTCGGATACGTTGCTCGGCAGCGGCGCCTGAGAGAGGCCCGACACGAAGAAGATGAGCGCCATGTACGCGACGGGGGGCGCCCACAACCAGAGACCACGAATCACGGGGTCTATCAGAGCGGCAGCGGATAGAGCAGCCAGCCGATCAACACGCCGGCTCCCACGAAACCGACGAGCAGACGGGCGCCGAACAACAGCTGCTCCCTGGGCTGGTCGCGCATCAGCGTCGCGAAGACCGTCGACACGAACAGCGCGAACACCACCATCATGCCGAAGTGGCTGGTCATTTGCGGCCTTTCGCGATGTCGAACGCGTCGAGCACGACCAGCATGTTGAGGAGACCTGCCACGATCACGAACGCGTTGCCGTACTCGTAAGTGATCGCCACGACACGCCCCGCTCCGACTCCGATGCTCTTCGCGATGAAGTACGGGAGGCCGATGCCGAGGTCTGCGATGAATGCCAGCGCAACGAGCGGTTCGGAGATCTGAAACGGGAAGAGACGGCCCTCGAGCCACAAGCCATACACGAACATCAGCGTCAGCGCTACGAGGAAGATGATCCCCTTCTGCCTCCGACCCTGCAGGAGGTGTCCGAGACCCGGAACCACCCAGGCAGCGGCGCAGATCAGATAGATGGCGGCTGGCTGGGTGCGGTCGGCCGTCGTGGCACGCATTGCTTGTAGTGTAGCGTAGCCAGCACGCTCATCACCACGAACGCCGCTACGAGCCCCGCGGGAAATCCCATCACCGCCCGCTCCGCGTTGGTCGTGCGCCACCGTCCGGCGGCTTCCAATAGGACAGACGCGACCGTCGGCAACACGGCGATGCCGACACTCCATCGCGCCTGATTGGCGCTCAGTCTGAGCGGTGAATAAGCGGGGCCATACGCCAACACGACGCCACTCAGCGCACCGCATGCCGCACCGACATACACCCCGAGGCAGCGCGCGCACACCGGAAGTTGAGAGGCCCCGATGTGAAACGATCGATCAGGCAGCTGATGGCAGACGAACGAACCGACGGCGTACACGAACGCGGAGAGTGGAGCCGTCAGAAACGGCGCGACGACGATCGCGGCAAGCCAGGCGACGGTCAGCAGCGCGGCCAGAAGCGCCATCAGTCGCCCATTCTAAGGGCGACCGGGGCGAATCGTGCCGGTGTGGCGAGCGTGTCGTAGAGCGCACGCTTCAGCGTGCGCGTTTCCTCAATTGGTGCCGGCCGCCCGCGCCGCGGACCTCGCCGCCAGATAGCCGGCACGCGTCCGGGTCTTGATCCCGGGCCGGTCTGCGATGCGAACGATCACGCGACGATAGGCCCCGTCCAGTCTCGGATTCTTCGAGGAGTAGCCGATCGCATACTGCGTCGCGAGCTCTTCGGCGATCGTCGAGTAGATGCCTGGCAGTTCGGCGATGTCCACCGGGAAGAACGACCGCGCTCCGGTCTCCTGCGCCAGCGCCTTCATCCCGAATTCCGACTGTGAGAAATAACTGTGACCCCGCTGTGCCGCGAGCGTTACCAGATACTTCGATCGCAGCGTGATGGTGTAAATCGCGATGCCCGACTGTTTTGCGGTCTCCATCAGGTCGTCGTACGAGATCAGGCTGGCCGTGTCGTCTCCGTCCGACAACACGACGATCGCCTGCCGCCGAACGTCGGTGTTGGCGCGCCGCTGCTTGGCGAGCTCTTTCAGTGTCAGGTAGGTGCCGTTGTAGAGCGCGGTTCCACCGCGCGGCGCCGTGCTCATGATCGCCGCGCGCGCGGCGGCGAGGTCGTCGCCAAGTGGAAAGAGCACCCGCGTCGCATCTTTGATGTCGACGATCGTCGTGCGGTCCCCGTGACGCAGCGTCGAGAGAAACCCTGCGGCCGCGCGCTGCACGAGCGACATCTTGCCGGTCATGCTCGCCGACGTATCGAGCAGAATCGCGAGGTCGAGCGGCACTTCGGTGGCTCCGAAAAAGGAGACGTCCTGCTGAATGCCGTCCTCGAACACAGCGAAATCAGCGGGACTGAGCCCGGCAACATATTTCTGATCGGCGTCGGTCACGACCACGTTCAACGCCACAAGTTCGACGCCGCTGCGGAATGTGGTGGTCTCGGATCCCCGAGGGGTCGTGGGTGCCTGGCTGCGATCGCGTGGAGACGACGCGCCCGTCGTCACGCTGGTCGGGGCCGTCTGGGAGTCGGTGCGCTGAACCTGCGCGCGGGCATCCGCGGCGACCAGGGCACAAACAACCAGCAGTATCGATCGCGTCACGACAACCTCCCGCCCCTATCTGGGCCAATGTCAGTTTGTGCAAAGCGTGTGCCCGACGAATTTGATGCCATTGCCACGTCGCCGAGATGTCAAAACGCTCGACATAATTGATGAGTGTGCGATCGCTCCGTGTCTGCAGTCGCTGCATGTAGACTCGGAGCGATGACAAAACGGTCAGCTTCAGACACGGGAGGTGTCAGTCGGATGGCGATGCTGGGGATTGGTTGCGTGTCGGCCGCACTGCTGATGACCGAGTTGGCGCTGACGCGCATCTTCTCGGTGACGATGTATTACCACTTCGCGTTTCTGGCGATCTCCATCGCCCTGTTCGGGCTGAGCGCGAGCGGTGTGCTCGTCTTCGTGCTGCGGCATCGGTTTGCGGGCGTGTCCACGTCGACGCTGCTCGCCACGACGGCCATGCTGCACGGCGCCGCCACACTGGTCGCGCTCGCCTTTCTGGTCCGGATTCGTGTCGGCCTGGATTACTCAGCCGAGAATCTGTTTCTCATGCTGGCGATCTACGGTCTTTCCTCCCTCCCCTTCCTGACCGGTGGTGCGGTCGTGTCGTTTTCGTTTGCCCGACTCTCCAGCCGCATCAACATGCTGTACGCGTCGGATTTGCTCGGCGCCGCGACCGGCTGTCTGCTGCTCATCCCCCTGCTGAACGTGCTGGGCGCGCCCGGCGTCGTGATGACGGCCGCCGGACTGTCGATGGTCGCCGCGCTGTGTTTTTCTCCGCGCACATCCCGACTCGCGGTCGGGCTCGGGGCGCTGGTGCTGCTCGCCGTGCCGTCCTGTGCGCAACTGGCCGGCCGCTCGCCGTTTGCCGTGGCAGACACGAAGGGCCATCTCGGTGATCGTGTGCTCTTCAGCAAATGGAACTCGTTCTCGCGCGTCGCGGTGTACGACCGTGCGCACGGAGACTGGTCGCTCAGCCCGACGTTCACCGGCCCGCACCTCGACTCGCTCTTCATGGACATCGACTCGGCGGCGTCGACGCCGGTTGTGAAGAGCACCGGTCGACTCTCCGACGCCGAATCTCTCAAGTACGAGCTCACGTCGATCGGCTACTCCCTGGTTGCCCCGCCGCCCGGCGGACCGGGTTTCTCTGCGCTCGTCATCGGACCTGGCGGCGGCCGCGATTTGCTGTCAGCGCTGGTCTTCGGCGCAAGTCATGTCGATGGCGTGGAGATCAACCCGATCATCGCCCGCGACGTCATGATGGAGCGCTTCCGCGACTACTCGGGCGGCATCTATACGGACCCGCGCGTGTCGATTCATGTCGACGACGGCCGCAGCTTCGTGCGTCGCAGCGCTGAGAAGTACGACGTGATTCAGGCGTCGCTCGTCGATACGTGGGCCGCGACCGCCGCAGGTGCCTACACACTGACCGAGAACTCGCTCTACACGACGGAGGCATTTGGTGAGTACCTCGATCACCTGAGCGATCGAGGGGTGCTGACGATCACGCGCTGGGTGTTCGATGGATTGCGACTCGTGTCGCTCGCGCAGGCAGCGTGCGCCGAGCGCGGGCTCGATCCCTCCCGTCATCTCGCGATCGTCCGATACGATCGGGTTGCCACGTTTCTGTTGAAGAAACGTCCATTCACCGAGGCGGAGACCGCCGACCTCGTGAAGCGGTCTCACGACCTCGGGTTCACGGTCTTGTATGCCCCAGGCACGGAGGCGGCCGCGACGGGATCGGATCCCTTCGAGATGGCGCGGTACGGAACGGGCGCAGGCGACTACCGGAAGCTCATTCTCGCGCCTGACCGACAGCGATTCCTCGCCGAGTATCCCCTGGACATTCGTCCGACGACCGACGATCGCCCTTTTTTCTTCCACACGACGCGTCTGACCAATCAGTTCTCGGTCGCCTTCGGGCGCTCGATGCTGTTCGGCAACGGGCTGAGTGCGCTGCTCACGCTGTTCGGCATCTCGGCGGTGCTGGTGCTCCTCTTCATCGTCGGGCCGCTGTTGCTGGTCGCCCGGCAGCCCGGAACTGGATGGCCCGCGTGGCTCGCCTATTTCGGTGCGCTCGGCGCTGGCTTCATGCTCCTCGAGGTTGCGCTGCTCCAACAGTTCGTTCTGCTGCTGGGACATCCGGTGTACTCGCTCACCGTGACGCTGTTCTCGTTGCTCCTCGGCACTGGTCTGGGCAGCTTTCTGAGTCGTCGCGTCGCGCCGGACCGCGTCAAGACGGTGACGATCCGCGCGGTACTTGCCGTAGCGGCGGCGGCACTCGTGTCACCATGGCTCGTACCCGCGTTGATCAACCTCGCGATCCCGTGGCCTCTGTGGCTGCGCATCCTCACTGCGGTCGCGCTGATGCTGCCGCTCGGGTTCCTGCTCGGCATCCCGCTTCCAGGAGGGATGCGACTCCTTGCCGCGCACCGTCCCGAGATCATTCCGTGGGGTTGGGGGCTCAACGGCGCGTTCTCCGTCATCGGCGCTACGCTTGCCATCTTCATCGCGATGAACTGGGGCTTCTCGACTGCCCTTCTCGCTGGCGCCGTGACGTACAGCGCCGCGGCGGGGACGTTGTCGACTCGATGAGGATAAGACACGGAGATTTTCGGAGACACGGATTAACAGGAGGAACGGAGCAACGGAGATCGGACGAGCAGGGTCACTGTCGAATATTCCAGCGCAACGGGCGGACCACGGACCGCCAGCCTTCGGCCCCTCCGTCTGACCTCCGTTATTCCGTTGCTCCCGTTAATCCGTCATCTCCGTTTCCTGCGGTTGCGCTACACTTTCGCAACAGGGAGGACGCAGATGAACCGCCGGGCGCTATTGATTACGGGACTGGGTGTACTGGTCGGCTCCAGACTGAGTGCGCATCATTCCACTGCCATGTACGACATGGCGAATCCGGTGACCGTCAAGGGCTCGGTGAAGCGCTTCGAGTGGACCAATCCTCACGCCTTCATCTATCTCGAGGTCAAAGACGACAAAGGCGCGTCGACCGAATGGGAGATCGAGCTCATGAGTCTCAATCACCTTCGCTCGTACGGATGGATTCGCACCACGGTGAAGCCGGGCGATGTGATCAGCGCGACCGGCGGCGCTGCCAGAAGTGGCGCTCCGTCGATGATCGCAGGCGTCGTCGAATTGCCGGACGGCCGGAAGATTCGTTCATAGGCGGAGGTCGTCATGTCAGCGCAGACTGTGATCTGGCGCCGCGCGCACGCGGCAGCCGTCTTCGTCGTCGTGCTCGTGGCCGTAGCCGCCGGGCAGGTGCAGCCCGCGAAGCCGCCGGCCGGCGTACCGCCGGGTCAGTTGCGGGGCGGGTACACTGAAGCCGGCACGCTGCTGCCGCGCATTCTGGAGTTCAAGGCCGAGCCCGCCGGCATCAAACCTGGCCAATCGGCAACGTTGACGTGGGCCGTCGAGAATCCGCGCACGACGACGATCGAGCCGACGGTTGGACGCGCGGCACCACGCGGCGTGCTCAAGGTCACGCCTGCTGCGACCACAACTTACACCCTGACGGTCACCGGCGGGCCGAACGGGACACCGCCGCTGACGCGCAACGTGACGGTGACTGTCGCCGGCACACAACCTGTCGCTGCGACCGCCTCGACCGCCGACCCCTCAAAGCAGCCCGCGCCACTTACACCCGACGGCAAGCCCGATCTCACGGGCGTCTATGGATACGCCCAGGGACCGGGCCGGGGCGCTCCGCCTCCGCCTCCAGGATCGCTGCCGACCACGCCGACGCTCAAACCTGGAGCCGAAAAGTATCGCATCGTGCGCGGTCCCAACGACACTGGTCAGTACTCGGCGTGCACGCCGCCTGGCGTCCCGCAGACGTTCATGGTGCCCTACTACGTGCAGTTCGTACAGTCGCCGAAGTACCTGATCATCCTGCACGAGTATCTGCACCTCTCGCGCACGATCACACTCGATGGCTCCCCGCATCCACCCGATCCCGATCCGTTCTGGATGGGACACTCGATCGGAAAGTGGGAGGGGGACACGCTGGTCGTCGACTCCGTCGGCTTCAAGGAAAGCGAGCTCAGCGGCTACAAGACGACCGAATCGCTCCACGTGGTCGAACGCTTCCGCCGGCCCAATATGGGGACGGTCGAGTACGAAGCGGTCATCGAAGATCCCAACGTCTTCGCGGGCCCTTGGCGCATCACCCGGACGTTCCCGTTCCTGCCTGAGTTCAATCGCGTCGACGAGTTCTTCTGCGAGAACAATCGCGACTACAAGCCGCTGTTCGGCAAATGATGCTCCTCCGTGGCGCGTAGGGGCCGCCTTGAGGCGGCCCTCGTTTGAGTCTTGAGTTTTCCCTTTTGAGTCGATCAGTGTCCGATCTCAGACAGCTGGTTCGTGGCTGTACTTTCGACGACTTTCTGCTCACGCCTCAGTACAGCGTCATCGAGCGGCGCGACCCGACCACGATCGATCTGGCGAGCCGCTTGTCCGAGCACCTGGTTCTCAAGCGCCCGATCGTGTCAGCCAATATGGACACGATCACACGCGCCGACATGGCGATCGCGATCGCCGAGGAGGGTGGCATCGGCATCATCGACCGCGGCTTCCGGTCGGGCGACATCGCGCCTCAGGTCCGCGAGGTTGAACGCGTCAAGCGCCGGCAGCACGGCGTGATCGCCGACCCGTACACGATTCACCCCTCGGCACCACTCGGCGAGGCGCTCGAGATCATGCGGCAGACCGGTGTCGGCACCCTGGTCGTCGTCGATGACGCCAAACGCGTCGTTGGACTCCTGACGACGCGTGATCTTCGGTTTGCGGATCGACAGGGGACGGTCGCTGATCGCATGACGCCACGCGACCATCTCGTCGTCAGCGAAAGCGGAATCGACAGCGCGGCGGCTGAAGCGGCGATGCGGACGCACAAGATCAAGAAGCTGCCGCTCATCGATCGCGAAGGTCGGCTGATGGGCCTTGTCACGGCAAAAGATTTGCTCCAGCAGAAGCGGCTGCCCTTCGCCACGCGGGATGGGCACGGTCGTCTTCGTGTCGGCGCGGCGATCGGCGCCAAAGGCGACTATCTCGAGCGAGCGGCCGAACTGCTGCGCGTAGGCGCAGACGTGATTGTGATCGACATCGCGCATGGGCACTCCGCCGTGATGGGCCGCGCCATCGACGCCTTCCGTCGTCAGTTCGGCGACGCGGAGCTCATCGCCGGCAACGTCGCCACCGCAGACGGCACGCGCTTCCTGGTCGAACGTGGTGTCAACGGCGTCAAAGTCGGGATCGGTCCTGGCGGCGGCTGCACGACACGGCTGAATACGAACTTCGGTGTGCCGCAGGTCGAGGCGCTCGTCACATGCCGGGAAGTCGCCGGCCGGGTGCCGCTGATCGCCGATGGCGGCGTCAGGCGCGACGGCGCGCTGGCACAGGCACTCCTGTTCGGCGGCGACACCGTCATGCTTGGCAGCGTGCTGGCGGGCACGATCGAAACGCCCGGCGACACGGTGCAGAAGCCAGTCGTGATCCCTGAGTCACACAAGACGGTCAAAGTGCCCTTCAAGGTCTTTCGCGGGATGGCGTCGCTCCAGGCGATCGTCGACCGGCTGGACGTCGAAGACGCGGAGACCGCCGACGTGGAAGCACTGGGGGCGGAAGGGATGGAAGTCAGCGTGCCCGCGCGCGGCTCGGTCAGACCGATTGTCCGCGACATGCTGAAACATTTGTGCTCGGCGATCAGCTACGGCGGCGCCAACAGCCTCGCGGAGCTGCGCCAAATGTTTCAGCAGGATCCTGAGCGATACGTGATTCGGCTCAGCGAGTCGGCGCGCCGCGAATCGTTTGATCGGTGATCGATGTAGGGGCCGCCTGAAGGCGGCCCCTACATGCAGTATGCGCGTTACGGGACGCCTGAAGGCGGCCCTTGTCGTCTAGGCCAAAACCGCCGACGCGAGTTTCTTCAGATCGGTCTCCGGCCGCGGACCCAGATGGCTGATGACTTCCGCCGCCATCAGACCACCGAGCCGTCCGCAGGTCACGAGGTCGTACCCCTGGGTGTAGCCGTAGAGGAACCCGCCCGCGTAGGCGTCGCCCGCGCCAGTGGTGTCGACCACCTTGACGCCCTTCTCCGCGTCGATGATGTGCACTTCGTTGCCGTTGACGATGACCGAGCCCTTCTCGCTCCGGGTCAGTGCGGCAATCTCGCAGTGCTTCCTCACCTGCTGCAGCGCGTCGTCGAAGTTGTCGACCTGATAGAGCGACAGGATCTCGCTCTCGTTGGCGAACAGGATGTCGACGTGCTTCTCGGCGAGCTCGAGGAACTCGTCGCGGAAGCGCGCCACGCAGAACGCATCGGACAGCGTCAGCGAGACCTTCACCCCCGCGTCATGCGCGTTGACGGCCGCATCGCGCATCGCCTTCTTCGCACGCGGCTGATCCCATAGATATCCTTCGAGGTAGACGACTTTCGAGGATGTGATGTAGTCCATGTTCACGTCTTCGGGCCCGAGCTGCGTCGTCGCGCCGAGATAGGTCTGCATCGTGCGCTGGGCATCGGGTGTGACGAAGATCAAGCTGCGCGCGGTGGGCAGACCGCCTTTGAGCGGCGTCGTGTCGTAGGTCACGCCGATCGCGCGGATGTCATGCGAGAACACCTGCCCGAGCTGATCGTCAGCGACTTTCCCGATGTAGGCAACGCGGCCGCCCAGTGCGGCGATGACCGCGGCGGTGTTGCCGGCGGATCCCCCGGACTTCTCGGTGCCAGGACCCATCACGGCGTACAACCGCTCGGCGGTCTCGGTGTCGATGAGCGACATCGCCCCCTTCGCGAGCTTGTGCTGCACGAGCAGCGAGTCGTCGGCGCGGGCGAGCACGTCCACGATGGCATTGCCGATAGCGGTAACGTCGAAACGCGGGCTGTTCATCAACTCTCCTCGATCCTTGTGGTGGGTCAGTGGCGATCGCGCAGCTTCCTAGGAGATCTGCGCCAGATATTTGTCGACAAGCGGCGCCAGTTCCTCCCGCACCGCCGGCGGGATGGCCTCGGGGCGCGTGATGAGCGCGTACTTCAACGCGGACGCGCACTCGCAGGTACGGACGTACGGCAGCCGTTCCACTGCGCCAGCAATGATCTGTTGCGCGGTTTTGGCGTTCTGCATCAGATTGGCGACGATCATGTCGACCGTCACAGAATCGTGGTCCGGGTGCCAGCAGTCGTAGTCGGTGACGAGCGCAATCGTCGCGTAGCAGATCTCCGCTTCGCGGGCGAGCTTCGCCTCCTGCAGGTTCGTCATGCCGATGACGTCGGCTCCCCACGAGCGATAGAGACGCGATTCCGCGAGCGTGGAGAACTGCGGCCCTTCCATGCACACGTAGGTGCCACCCTTGTGCACGTTCGCCCCGATACGGCGACCGCTGTCGTACGCCACCTCACTCAAGGTGCGGCAGATGGGGTGCGCGAAGGCCACATGTGCCACGAGGCCGCGCCCGAAGAATGTGCTGATTCGCCCCTTGGTGCGATCGATGAACTGATCGGGCATGACGATGTCGAGGGGCGGAAGGTCCTCTTTGAGGCTGCCGACCGCGCTCGCCGACAGGAGGAACTCGACCCCGAGCATCTTCATGCCGAAGATGTTGGCGCGATAGTTCAGCTCGGACGGCGACAGCCGATGGCCGGCGCCGTGACGCGACAGGAACGCGACCCGTTTGCCACGCAGCGTGCCGAGCAGGTAGGGCCCGGAGGGATCGCCGAAGGGCGTCGTGAGCGTGACTTCCGTCCGGTCGGTCACGTCTGCCATGTCGTACAGACCGCTGCCGCCGATGATGCCGATGCGAACGTGTTCCATGTTTGTAATGGGGTCGGGAGTCATTTTCCCCCAGACCTGTCGAAAATGACTCCCGACCCCTTTCCGGGCTTTAGGAGTTTACAGCACCTGCTCGACGTAGCGCTTCCGATCTGCTGTTTCTCGAATGTAGCCAGCCGCGATGTGCGGATCGTGTTCGAAGAAGATCAGGTACTCGCGGTCGATCGCCTCGCGAATGAAGCGCTTCTTGAACATCAGGGTCTCGACCGGGAACAGGTCGTATCCCATGATCCACGGGTCCTGCAGGTGGGCCACGGTCGGAATGATGTCGGCCACGAAGACGGCCGTGCGGCCTCTTGACTCGATGAACACCACCTGATGCTGGCCGGTATGGCCCCCCGAGCGGACCACGCGCACGCCCGGCCTGATGACCTGGTCGTCCTCGAAGAAATCAACGACTCCCGCTTCTTTCAGCGGTACGAAGTCCTCCTGCAGATAGCTGGCCCGGTTGCGTTCGTGCGGATGGGTTGCGTCTTCCCATTCTGCCGCTCGAATGAAATACCTGGCACGACCGAAGCGCGGCTTCAGCACATCTCGGTCGCGCGCTGTCGCTCCACCGAAATGGTCGAAATGGAGATGCGTGGCGAGCGCGAAATCGATCGACGCGGAGTCGAGGCCGACTTCGCCCAGCGCGTGATCGAGATGCCTGGTGCGATCGAGCGCGTAGATGTCGGCGAGCTTCGGGCTCATCTTGTCGCCGGCGCCGCAGTCGACGATCATGCGACCCCACGACGATTCGACGAGCAGCGGACGCATGGTCAGCTGGATGCGGTGCCGATCGTCGGGAGGCGCGGGCTTCTCCCACATCGTCCGCGGCACGGTACCGAACATCGCTCCGCCATCGAGCCGGAAGCCGCCATCGTGCAGTGCCGTCAGCTGCAGGTCGCCAAGCGTGAACGGCTTGACGCTCAGCGTCGGCGCGCGCGGCCTGCGCTGCTTCAGCTCGACCAGCACACCATGCGCCGCTGACGGGTGTATGAACGCGACCAGCGCGCCCTCGGCCCCGGGTCGCGGTTGCTCATCGATCAGGCGCACACCGCGCGCCTTCAATTGCGCGAGCGCGGCGCGAATGTCCTCGACGCGCAGGGTGACGTGGTGGATGCCCGGTCCGCGCTTGTCGACGTATCTCGCAATCGGTGATTCGGGCGACGTTGCTTCGAGCAACTCGAGCGCGGCCTGTCCCGTGGGGATGAAGTGCGCGCGGACGTGCTGCGTCGCGACCTCCTCGGGGGCCTCGACGTCCAACCCGAGCGCGTCGCGATAGAACGCCAGGGCCTTGTCGATGTCCTGCACGGCGATCCCGATGTGGTCGAGGATCGCCTTCATGACGGAAGCACGCGGCGCATCAGATGGTCGACTGCCGCGTACGGATCGATCTCGCGCGCGGTGACTGCGTCGACCAGCCGATCGAATTCGCCCGCCGGCAGCGCCCGTTCCACGCGCGCGAGGAGCTGCTGCGACAGCAGGCGCCGGAGGCGTGACGACTCGCGCTCGCGACGGCGTGTCTGACGCTCGGTCGACGCGCGCTCGCGAAATCGGCCGATCGCCTCCCAGACGGCATCGAGCCCGACCCCGGCCGACCCTTCGGTCTTCAGAATCGGCGGACGCCAGTCATCGGGTCCAAATGATTTCAGCGACAGGTTCGCGCTGATGGTCTGCACGACCTGATCGGCACCTTCGCGATCGGCCTTGTTCACGACGAAGATGTCGGCAATTTCCATGAGGCCCGCCTTCATCGCCTGCACCTCATCCCCTGCTCCTGGCGCAAGCACCACCAGAGACACGTCGGCGGTGGTGATGATGTCGACCTCGTCCTGTCCGACGCCGACGGTCTCAATGATCACGACGTCCTTTCCTGCCGCATCGAGGACGAGCGTCGCATCGGCGGTCGCGCTTGCGAGCCCGCCAAGGTGCCCCCTGGTCGCCATGCTTCGGATGAAGACCCCTTCGTCACCAGCATGGGCGCTCATCCGAACCCGATCGCCGAGCACGGCTCCGCCGCTGAACGGGCTCGTGGGATCGACGGCGATGATGCCGACCGACAGCCCCGCGCGACGGACCACCGCGGTCAGCCGATCGACGAGCGTGCTCTTGCCGACGCCTGGCGCGCCGGTGACGCCGACCATGTAGGCACGTCCCGTGCGCGAGTACAGTCGTCCGATCAGCTCCGCGCCCGCCGCCGAATCGTTTTCGACGATCGAGATCGCCCGCGCGATCGCGCGCGCATCGCCGGCGACCACGCCATCGTAAATGGGGTCGGGAGTCGAATTGGGGTCGGGAGTCATTGATCGACAAAAATCCCCGCAATGACTCCCGACCCCAATTCGACTCCCGACCCCATTCAGCTGGCCAGCAGTTGACGCGCGATGACGAGGCGCTGAATCTCGCTCGTGCCCTCGCCGATGGTCGTGAGCTTCACGTCGCGGAAGAACTTCTCGGCGGGGTAATCCTTCACGAAGCCGTACCCTCCGTGGATCTGCACGCCGTCCTCGGCGGCTCGAACGGCAACTTCGCTGGAGTACAACTTCGCCATCGCCGCTTCGAGTGTCGTGCGCTTGCCTTCGTCCTTCATCGCCGCAGCCCGATACGTGAGCAGACGCGCGGCTTCGATCCGGATCGCGCTGTCGACGAGCTTTGCGCGGATGCTTTGAAACGTGCCAATCGGCTGTCCAAACTGGCGCCGCTCGAACGCGTACGCGCGCGCCGCGTCGTACGCGCCTTGCGCAAGCCCGACGGCGAGCGCGGCAATCCCGATCCGGCCGGCGTCGAGCACCTGAAGCGCGTTGATGAAACCCTGCCCCTCGCTCCCGAGCAGGCGATCGGTGGGCACCCGGCACTGTTCCAGAATCACCTCGCTGGTCTCGCTCGATCGCATCCCCAGCTTGTTCTCCTTCTTCCCAGCGCGGAGGCCAGGCGTTCCGCGCTCGACAATGAAGGCGGAGATGCCGCGACTTCCCTTCGCGCGGCTCGTGACCGCCATCACCACCATGACGTCTCCGGTGCGCCCGTGCGTGATGAATTGTTTCGTTCCGTTGATCACCCACGAGTCGCCGTCACGCACGGCAGTCGTGCGCATCGACGCGGCGTCGCTGCCCGATGTGGCTTCGGTCAATGCCCACGCGGCGAGCTGACGTCCCGTCGCCAGCGGCACGAGATACCGCTGCTTCTGCGCCTCCGTGCCGAACATGAAAATGTGCGACGCGCCAAGGCCGTTGTGCGCCGCCACCGAAAGACAGACCGACGGGTCGACTCGCGCCAGTTCCTCGATGCAGATGCAGTAGTCGACCGCCGACATCGCTGCACCGCCGTAGGCATCCGGAAACTGAATGCCCATCAACCCGAGTTCGGCGCACTTGGCCATTAACGATGCCGGAAACTGCTGTGCCTCATCCCATTCCATGACGTGCGGACGCAGCTCGGACTCGGCGAACTCGCGCACGCTGCGGCGCAGCAGCTCCTGTTCCGTCGTGAACCGAACGTCCATAGGGCCTAGGTGTCCGTCTGCGCTGCGCTACGGCGAGACCGCCGAAGCGCCAGAATTGCACACCCGCAGCAGCCGGGCCATTCGAAATCGTATCATTCGGTTATGCAACTCATCCGACCTCTTGTCCTCTCGGTCGCACTGCTCGTCATCGCCTCGCCGGCCTGGGCCGACATCACCGCGTTCGTCGGGACGGCGACGACACCATCGAATCGCCTCGCCAGCGGCTTCGGCTTCGGCGCAGGACTACTCATCGTCGGCTTCGAGTTCGAGTACTCCAACATCCGCGAGGACCTCGCGGAAGGCGCGCCCTCATTGCGAACTGGCATGGGCAACGTGCTGGTGCAGACGCCAATCGCGATTCTGCACATACAGCCGTACTTCACCACGGGTGGAGGCGTCTTTCGCGAGCGGCTCGACGTCGTGCAGGAGACGAGCTTTGGCGTGAACACCGGAGGGGGCGCGAAGATCTCACTGCTCGGACCGCTCCGCGCGCGTGTGGACTATCGCGTCTTCTCGCTGCACGGCAACCCGCTCTTCTCGACCGTGCATCGGTTTTACGTCGGCGGCAATCTCAAGTTCTAGGAATCAGGAATCGGGAATCAGGAAGCAGGAAGCCCGGGCGACTCGAGGATTCAGGCTCGAGGCGTCAGGGCTTCTGTCCAGGAACTGGTGCCAGCGGCGGCGGCGGAACGGGCTTCACGGGCGTGAGGTTCACAAGCGTCCCACCGGTGACCGCGCCCGTATAGAGCTTCCAGATCTGGTTGATCTGATCAGGATAGGCGTCTGCCAGGATCTTTCCGATCCCATAATCGGCGCCGACCACCGTCGGATCGAGCAGATATACGTACAACGCCACGCCCCCCTGGCCCGTTTCAGTCGCTTTGAACACACGCCAGCCCTTGGCCATCTCACGCACGCTGGGGTCAGTTGACTTCTCGAGTGCGGCCTGCAGATAAGCCATCACCTTCTCGAAATCAGCCGCGCGTTCGGGGCGAACGGTATTGATCAGCACACCAGCAGGCGCGGTGAACGTGCGTGGCTGCGCCGGTGCGGCCGGTGCCCCGGGCTGAGCCGGTGTCGTTGGGGCCTGACCTGGTACCGGCGCCGGTGGTTGTTGATCGGCGGCACGCACCGCCGGCGCGCCGATCGCGCTCGCGACCACGAGTGAACCGACGAGCGTGCGCACACGAACCATCAACTGTCTCCTGTACGAAGAAAAGCCACGAACGGCGGCCTGCCGTCCGTGGCTTTTGATTGTAGTGTCTCGCGTACGCGGCGGCTACTTCGAGAAGTCCGAAACCACCGGGCCCTGAATGGCGAACAGCGCCTTGTTCAAGGCTCCTTTGTACAGGTTGAAGAAATTGGTCCGCTCCATCGGATCGGTGATCACGTCGTACACGATGTTGGTGATGGAGTAGTCGGCGTCCTTCACGACGCTGATGACATGCACGTAGACGATGGTGCCGTCCGGTTGGGGCATGGAGTTCTTGATGATTTTCCACCCGGTGAGCTGCTGCTTCGCCTCCGGCTTGGTCGACTTCGAGAGCGCATCCTTCAACGTCGCGATGACCTTCTCGTAGTCGCCCACCTTGTCCGCATTGATGGCGTAGGCGAGGATCACCATATCGCCCGAATAGGTCGTCTTCTGGGGTGGCGCCTGGGCGAATGCATTCTGCGAAAACGCCGGCAGCAAGAGAATCGCGCCAGCCAGTAACACTCCGGACAGTCGTCGCATCGTCGAGCCTCCTCGATAGGCCGGTGATCCTAACGTACGGACGGGCTTATGAAAACGGTCATCACCTCGTGAGCAAGAAGCATTCCTGCCCTCGTCAGGCGCATGCGGCCGGCATCATAGATCAACAGCCCCTCGTCTACGAACAGTTGGAGCTCCCCGCCATATCGGGCGCAGACGTCCACGTCATATCGTGACTTCATCTCAGCCAGGTCGACACCGCGCGACAAACGGAGCCCGGTGAAGAGCGCCTCCTCGAGGCGCTCCTGCGACGTCAGAACGCGTCGTTCGACGCCGAGTTGTCCTCGTTCGGCCACGCGCGCGATGTACTCAGTTGTGGAGGAAACATTCTTCTCACGGACGCCATTCCTCGTCGAATGCGCCCCGCATCCCAGTCCGAGCCACTCGCCGTCAGTCCAGTACTTCATGTTGTGCGCCGACTCGCGGCCGGGACGCGACACGTTGGAGATTTCGTATTGGACGTATCCGACACGATCGAGCCGATCCATGGCTTGGAGGTACATTTCTGCAGCGTCATCGTCGGGAGCGACCGACCAGCGCCCCCGGGCCATTTCATCGCGCAACGGAGCGTTCGGGTAGATTTCGAGCAGATAGAGCGACGCATGCTCGGGACCGAGCTCGATGAGACCGTCGACCGAGTCGAGCCAGTCGGGCACCGTCTGCTGCGGCAGCCACATCATGAGATCGAGCGAGATGTTGTCGAACCCCGCGCGGCGGGCCTCGGCAAAGGCCTCCCGGGCGCGCGCCGCCGAGTGCAGCCGGCTGAGTCGCTGCAGCTCCTCGTCGCGGAACGACTGCACCCCGAAACTGACCCGATTGATACCGGCCTCTCGAAAGTCCGCGAGTCGCTGCTCCGTCACCGTCTCCGGGTTGGCTTCGAGCGTCACTTCGGCATCGGCCGAGACGTCGAAAGCCTGGCGGCAGGACTCGATGAGACGGCGAATCTCCACCGCGTCCAGCAGTGATGGTGTGCCTCCCCCGAAAAAGATGGTGTCGGCGGGCGTTCCGTCCGCTTTCAGCTGAATCTCCTGCCGAAGAGCGGCGACATACTGCGCCTTCAGATCCCCGTCGTAGAGACCGCGATTGAAGTTGCAGTAGTTGCAGATGGCCGCACAGAAGGGGACGTGGATGTAGAGGCCGAGCATTGCCGACTTTAGACCTTAGTCCTTTGACCTTAGCACTTGAAAGCGCGCCCTGACCCAAGTCTACGCTGCGTGTCGTCCGGGCTGCAGGCCTTGCCAGGGTCCAAGGTCCACGGTCGACGGACTTCTATGATCCTGCCCTTCCCCCCGGCCACTTGAGGTCGGCGCGGCCGTCGCGGACGGGCTCGCGGAGTTGCGCGCGCGCCTGTCGACCGGCGCGAGGCGGCAGCGCGACACTGCGCTTGCGCGTCTTCCAGAGCGCGATGAGATCGTCCACGCCGCCGTTCACCGGCATCTCTCGGTAGTCGGCGCCGTCCATCACGACAAAATCGCACATTTCATGGAGGCGCGACCGCATGCGGTGCCCGATGCGGAAGAGCAGCGAGTTCGGGTCCGTATCGTCGGGAATGTCTTCGTAGTTCGACGTGAAAATCGTCAGGCGACGCTCGTTGTAGCGAGTGTTCACGATGAGGTTCATCGTTTCCTCGACCCACTCGGACGTTTTCTCAGCGCCGAGGTCGTCGAGCACCAGCAGATCCGCACGCATGACAGGACGCAGGATGTCGAGCTCGGTCGTTCTGATCGACGGGTCGTAGGTACTGCGGATCACGCGCAGCAGATCGCGCGTGTCGTAGAAGACCCCGCGCGCGCCGGTCGCCTGGATGACGTGCTTGAGGACCGCCACCGCCAGATGTGTTTTGCCAACGCCCGGCTGCCCTTCGAGAAACAGCCCACGGCTCACGGCGGGAAAGGCGTCCGCGATCGCCGCGGCCTGCACGGCGGCGCGTTCCAGCGATTCGTTGTAGGCCGTGAAGTTCGCGATCGTGCAGTGCTGGTAGCGTTTCGGAATATTCGAGTCCGCCAACCGTTCCTGACCCAGCCTGGCCCTGCGGCAGTCGCATCGGACCACGCGGCGAATTCCGTTTTGTTCAATGGGCTTCCAGCCTGTGTCGTCACAGAATTCGCAGGGCATCTGTTTTCTGGGGGAAGAGGAGTCGCCGGGCGAAAGTATATCAGCGTCGCGAGGCTGGCGATCGATCAGATTCTTGCGTGGACGAGGTCGTCGTCGTGCGGACGAGATCGGTCGGCGACGATTTCACCAGCGCCGTCGAGAGCCGCTGCTCCCAATCGCCGATGCCGCGCGCGAGCTCGTGCTTCACGTACTCCATGAATTCGTTCACTTCCCCTTGCATGCGCTCGATTTTGCGGCGCATGTTGAGAATGATCTCGACGCCCGCGAGGTTGACGCCAAGTTCTCGGGTGAGTGACAGAATCGTCTCGAGCTGCTCGAGATCCTCTTCAGAGTACAAACGTGTATTGCCTTCCGTGCGTGACGGCTTCAATAAACCTTCGCGTTCGTACAGGCGCAGCGTCTGCGGGTGGATGTTGTACTTCTGCGCCACCGCGCTGATCATGTAGTACGCCGCTTTCCCGGTTTTCTTCGGCATCTTCACAAACCGTTCACCGCCATCGCCGGCGGCGAACTATTTCGCAAACAAATCATTTCGCACGTCGCCGCTGTTGATGCGGCCGAACTCCCGCAGCAACTCCTTCGACCGCTCATCTAGTACTTTCGGTAGAACGATACGGATTTCCACGATCAGATCTCCGCGTGGCCCGCCGCGGGTGGACGGCGCTCCACGTTCACGCAGCCGGAACCGCTGGCCGGACTGCGTGCCGGGCGGAATCCGCACGCGCGCTTCCCCTTCGAGCGACGGAACGAAAATTCGGGCGCCGAGCGCCGCCTCGTGAATGGAGACCGGCACGACGATGTGAAGGTCGTCGCCATCCCGGCGAAAAACGGGATGTGAGGCGACCCGCACGGTGACGAACAGATCACCGTGCTCGCCGGCATTGGGACCGGCGTGTCCTTTCGCGGGAATTCGGATCCGCGCGCCGTCTTCGAGGCCCGCCGGAATAATGACCGACAGCGTCTCGGTGCGCATGTCGACCTGACGCCCGCCGCAGACCGTGCAACGGCTGTCTGCCTGAACGCCCGTGCCGCCGCACCGCGCACATGGTTTCGAAAACACCATGTGGCCCCTCGCCGATTTGACGATACCGGACCCTTCGCAGTTGGCGCAGCGCCGCTCCATGGCGGGAAGGCGACCAAGCCCGCGGCACGTCCGGCAATGCTCCTGCCGCGTGACCGTGATGTCCTGGGGACCACCGCGCATCGCCTCATCGAACGTCAACGCCATCGCATGATGCAGGTCGGCGCCGCGTTCGGGCGCTTCGCTCGTCGATTCGTATCGTCGATGAAGGACGTCTGCGAACAAATCGCCGAACGTCG
>DATFRP010000229.1:0-17856 GCA_035263125.1 Vicinamibacterales bacterium | reverse complement strand
ATGCGATCGCGAAGCGCGAACCCTTGAACTCCGAACATGGAACGGGAACCCGGAACTTGGAACTTTGAACTCTGAACCGCAGTATGCTGCGTTCCGCTATGTCCATCACACGCGGCACGATGACTGACGAACAACGCAAGTCCATAGCCCTCGAGTACCTCAAGGCATTCGACAACAAGGGGGTCACGTCGAGCGGCGGCAGCATCATGGATCTGTTCGCCGACGATGCGCAGGTGTTCTTTCCGAAGTGGGGGCTGGCACACGGCAAGAAACAGATCGTTCAGCTCTTCACCGACTTCGGCGGCGGTATTTCGCACATCCTTCACGACTACGCGACCTTCAACTGGATCATGACCGGCACCGATGTGTTCGCCGTCGAAGGCACGAGCGCGGGCGAGCACAGGGAAGGCCCCTGGCGCGCCGGCGTCACGCACGCCGGGCGCTGGTGCGACGTCTTCGAAGTGCGGGACTTCCTGATTCAGCGCTGCTTCATCTATCTCGATCCCGACTACGCAGGTCTCGATACCGAGAGGTATCCGTGGCTGTCCGCGAATGGGCGCGATCCATCGAAGCCAATGGGTTCGTAGTGTCCGGCTTGAGCCGGACCCAATCAAATAGCGCGAAAAATTGCGGCTTCCGCGCTCTGACCAATTGGCGCGCGGCGGGATTTCTCACATAATGTCCGGCGTCAGTCCAGGTCCGGCTCAGGCCGGACACTACGTACACGTTCATAGCGAGATGACGATGCGAAGAGCACTGTTCGGTACAGCAATCGCCGCGCTGGTCGCGGCGCTGGTGTCGGTGAGCGTCCATGGTCAGGGCAGGGTGGACTACATCACCGGTGTCGTGCAGGGCGCATCGGGCCCCGAGGCCGGCGTCTGGGTGATTGCCGAGACCAAGGATCTGCCGACCAACTTCATCAAGATCGTCGTGACCAACGATCAGGGCCGCTTCATGATTCCGGAGCTGCCCGCGGCCAGCTACAGCGTGTGGGTCCGTGGCTACGGCCTGGTCGATTCCGCGAAGACACAGATGAAGCCGGGCGCGACGTCGGTGACGTTGAAGGTCGCCAACGCGAAGACACCGCTGGAAGCGGCGCAGGTGTATCCCGGCAACTACTGGCTCTCGCTGTTGCAGCCGCCGGATCCGACTCTCTTTCCGGGTACCGGTGAGAAGGGCAACGGTGTCGGCCCGGCCATGCTGACGCAGAATCACTGGATCAACTCGCTGAAGTCCGACTGCAACTTCTGTCATCAGCTCGGGAACAAGTTGACGCGCAGCGTCGATCACGTGCTCAAGGCGAAGCCCGAGCTCAAGACGCACGCCGAAGCGTGGGAGTGGCGTCTTGGGACTGGCGTGCGCGGCACGGCGATGTATTCAGTGCTGACCAATCAGGGCAAGGAGCCATCGCTCAAGACGTTCTCCGATTGGACGACGCGAATCGAGAAGGGTGAGGTGCCGCCGACGCCGCCGCGCCCGAAGGGCGTCGAGCGCAACGTCGTGCTCACGCTGTGGGACTGGGGCACCGATCATTCGTTCATGCACGACGAGATCTCGACCGACAAGAACCACCCGACGGTCAACGCGAACGGCCCCATCTACGCGGTGTCGGCCGGTCACGGCACGCTGGTCGTGCTCGACCCGAAGACCAATACCACCGAGGAGCTCGAGATCCCGACGCGGGCGCCGCGCGAGACGGTGCTCTCGCGATTCCCGAAGCCGAATCGGCCGTCGTTGTGGTGGGGTGATGAGTGGCTGTGGGCGAATCCACCCTACAACCCCGCCGATCCGCACAACCCGATGCTCGACAGCAAGGGCCGCGTGTGGATGACGTCGAAGATCCGTCCGAATCAGGATCCGGGCTGGTGCAACGACCCGAAGAACAAGTTCGCTGAATGGTTCCCGCTCACCGGCAGCGGCCGCCAGGCCTCGTTCTACGACCCGAAGACCAAGAAATTCACCCTCATCGACACCTGCTACGCGACGCATCACCTGCAGTTCGACAACGATCCCGACGAGACGGTGTACTTCAACGAGCTGAGCGGCCCGATGTTCGGCTGGATCGATACGAAGGTCTACGACCAGACGCACGACGAGCAGCAGGCGGTCGGCTGGTGCGGCCAGGTGCTCGATACGAATGGCGACGGCAAGATCACGCGGCCGTTCAATATGCCCAGCGGGCGCGGCGCCGACTCGGTCCTCTATGCCGGCGACACGACTGGAGGCAGCGGTTTCACGGGCCGCGGACGCGGTCCAGTGCAGGCGTTCGACGCCAGCAAGGACACGCTGATCAACTTCTCGCTCTACGCCGTCGTCCCGAGTCCAGTGGACGACTCGGTGTGGGGAGTGAGCGAGAGCTATCCGGGCTATCTCGTACGCCTGTCACGCGGGAACAATCCGCCGTCATCGTGCAAATCGCTGCTGTTCAAGGTGCCGGAGCCCGGCTTCGATCCGCGCGGCGTCGACATCGATCGCAACGGCGTGGTCTGGACCGCGCTCGCGGCCAGCAGCCACCTGGCGAGCTTCGACATCCGCAAGTGCACCGACCTCAACGGTCCGGCCAAGCGCGATGGCAGCCAGTGCAAAGAAGGCTGGACGCTCTATCTGACCGACGGACCGAAGCTGCGCGGCACCAACATCCCGGCGGACTTCCACTATTTCAATTGGGTCGATCAGTACAACGCGTTAGGGATGGGTGAGAACAAACCGATCGCGACCGGATCGAACTCCGATTCGCTCCTGGTGCTCGATCCGCAAACGAAACAGTGGACGACCCTGCGCGTGCCCTATCCACTCGGCTTCTATTCACGCGGGCTCGACGGCCGCATCGACGATCCGAAAGCGGGCTGGAAGGGGCGTGCGCTCTATGCCAACTACGGCACGCACTTCGTGTGGCACATCGAAGGCGGTAAGGGGACCAAGGGGAAGCTCGTGAAATTCCAGGTGCGCCCGGATCCGCTCGCGCGTTAGGGATGGGGGAGGGGACGGAGGGACGGATTAACAGGAGGAACGGAGAAACGGAGCACGAACGGAATGGGCTAATCTCCGTCCGATCTCCGTTTCTCCGTTCCTCCTGTTGATCCGTTTCCTCCGTACGCTCCGTTTCCTCGCGGCGGTGATACGATCAGCGCCGCAATCCAGGTTGCTTCCCGTCCGCGGAAAGGGACGATCCCACCTGCGCGTCTGATCATCCACATCTTCTTCTGGCCACCAGCGGACATCGGGCCATAGAAGGAGGCGTGTGATGTCCTCTGAACTTCCGGCGCGTCCCAGTCTCGAGTACCTCAAGAAACTCGCCAAGGAGCGTCTGCACGAACTGCAGCAGCAGAACCCGTCGGCGAAGCTCGCCGACGTACAACACGCGATCGCTCGCGAGTACGGGTTTCTCAACTGGACACAGCTCAAAGAATCCGTCACCTCATCGCCGGTGCCGCCGGCGGTTCCGCCTGCCAGTCCCTATCCGGGCCTGTTTGCGCGGTTCACCACTCGCGCAAAGCGAGCAACATTTTTTTCGCGATTCGAGGCAGGCGGGTTCGGTCATCCGTCGATCGACCCGGAGCACCTGATGATCGGTGTGATTCGCGCACGTGACGGACTGAGCAGCCGTATCCTTTCGGATGCGCGGCTCTCACCGGACCATCTTCGAAAGGACGTGAGCGAGCGCAGATCGGCGGGCGAGCCGATTGGCTTCACCGTGATGATCGAGTTCAGCGGTGCCACCAAGCATGTCATTCAAATCGCGGCCGCGGAAGCCGATCGGCTGCAGCACCACGACATCGGCACCGTGCATCTTCTCCTCGGCCTCTTGCAGGACGAGAAGTCGCTGGCCTCGTCCATCCTTCGGGAGAACGGCCTGCGCCTCGACGAAGTTCGTGGGCACGCGGGCGATCTTCTCGACGACGACGCGAAGACTTAAACCTACAGATCGCTCGAGATCGCGGAGGCGGTTTCGGAGAGTAGGAGAAGCGGTCTCGCACGGAGACACGGAGTAACGGAGGCCGGACTGAGGCTCACCGGTTGCGACTGGTTCCAGCGCGGATGAGGCGCGCGCGAAGCGCGACTCTCGCCCCATGCGTCGGCCGAGTGCCGACGCCCTCACCCGCGCATGGCATGCGGGTCAACGGTTAGCTCCGTCCGATCTCCGTTGCTCCGTTCCTCCTGTTAATCCGTTCCCTCCGTACTCTCTGTTCCCTCGATGTCGTTATTTCCCCACCAACCTCGGAACATCCTTCTCATTCTCCAGACAGGCGTACTCAAGGAGGTCGTTATCGATCGCGATGTGCTGGTTGATGTTGACGGTCCACGGCCTGGTGTAGGCCTTCGGGTCATCGATCGTCGCGCGCACTTCGAGGGTGCCGTAGTTCGGGCGACGGATCCGTTCGGTCAGCTTCGCCTGATCGGTAAGTGGGCTGCCGAAGAAGTCGGCCCATAACCCGTCGCGCAGGCCGATCGTCTCGACGACGAGCGTGTCCTCTTCCCATTTCGCCGTCGAGTATCCGTACCACGCAGGATTCGGATCGCGCGGAAGTGGACGGCCGTCCGTGTAGATCTGTCTGAACTCCATGTTGCGTTCGTGCAGGATCACTACCAGTCCCGGGTTCATGATGATTTTCTTCGGGAGGGGATGCGCCATCATCTGCAGCGGTCCGATCGGCAGGCACCGCGCGTCGGGATTGTCTTTCGCGTTGTCGCTCTTCCTTCGCGCATAGAGATCGGCCGCCCAGGGCTGGTAGGGCGGCGGAGCGCCGAGGCCGTACGACAGATCGAAGAACACCGTCTTCGGCATCGGGCCGCTCCCCTCGTTGCCCGGCGCACCCAGTCCATCGTTTTCCCAGACGCCGGAGAAGTCGGGTTTGCCGTCAGACGTCCGCGGCGCAGGGGCGGTGAGGTTCGGCTTGCCGTCACCCGCGCGCGGCACGCCTGCGGTCGGATAACGAAGCCACTGAGCGTTGATGTCGGTCGCCGAAATCGCGATGGCGATCAGTGCCAGAAGAACCGTCAGTCGAGTCACGCAGCCTCCCTACACAACTCATATCTTTCTCATCCTCCGCGAATGCCCCGCTCCGTCGTCGTCATGGAACATTCACGTCCTTAGTCATAGACCTCGATCCGATCCCATCTCAGGAGGACCAATGATGACAAATGTTCTGACCGAAGTGCTCGTGTCGACCGATTGGGTCGCCGAGCACGCCCGTGCCGCGTCGGTTCGCCTCGTCGAGGTCGACGTCGACACCGACGCCTACGAGCAGGGGCACGTCTCTGGTGCGTGGCCGTGGAACTGGCGAACCGATCTCTGCGACACGGTGATGCGCGACATCGTGCCCAAGCTCAAGCTCGAAGCCCTGCTGGGGCGATCCGGCATCGACAACGACACCGTCATCGTCTTGTATGGCGACAACAACAACTGGTTCGCTGCCTGGGCGTTCTGGCAGCTGAAGATCTACGGCCACGAGGATGTGCGGCTCATGGATGGCGGGCGCAGGAAGTGGGTCGCGGAAGGTCGGCCGCTGGCGACCGACATGCCGATCCTTCCGCCGAAGCGGTATCACGCGAAGCGCCCCGACTTCGCGCTTCGGGCGTTCCTGCCTGAAGCGCTGCAGGCGATGCGCACGAGGAGCGCGACGCTCATCGACGTGCGGACTCCGCAGGAGTTCAGCGGCGAGATCCTGTCTCCACCCGGGCTGGCCGAGACCTGTCAGCGCGGCGGGCATATTCCCGGCGCGAAGAACATCCCGTGGGCGAAGGCCTGCAACGGGGACGGCACGTTCAAGAGCCGGAACGAGCTGCTCGCACTTTACGCCGCGCACGGCGTCACCAACGGAAAGTCGGTGATCACATACTGCCGAATCGGCGAGCGGTCGAGTCACACCTGGTTCGTGTTGAAGTATTTGCTCGGATTCACCGATGTGAAGAACTACGATGGCTCCTGGACCGAGTGGGGCAACCTCGTGGGCGTTCCTGTCGAGCGTTGAGGTGAGGGCCGGGTCCAGGTGCGTGGGACCCGGCACGGGCTCATGGTCGGGTGAATCGAATGGTGTTGAAGCAGTACTACCTGAATTGCCTCGCGCACGCGTCCTATCTCATTGGCGATACCTCCAGCCGGACCGCGGTCATCGTCGATCCGCAGCGCGACATCGATCGGTATCTCACCGATGCAGCGGAGCAGGGGCTGGAGATCCGACACGTCTTCCTCACGCACTTCCACGCCGATTTCGTTGCCGGTCATCTGGAGCTGCGCGATCGCACAGGAGCCCGCATTCATCTCGGGTCGAAGGCGAAGGCTGAATATCCGTTCACACCGATGGCCGATGGCGAGAGCCTGGAGTTCGGCCGCGTCCGGCTCACGGTGCTCGAAACGCCGGGCCACACGATCGAGTCGATTTCGATTCTCGTGTTCGATCTCGATCGAGACGCCACCCGGCCGCAGGCCATCCTGACCGGCGACACGTTGTTCATCGGCGATGTCGGCCGACCCGATCTCCGCGCCTCGCTCGGCTGGTCGGCCGATCAGCTCGGACGTCACTTGTACCGATCACTGCACGACAAGCTGCTGCCGCTGCCTGATGAAACGCTGGTCTATCCCGCGCACGGTGCCGGCTCGTTGTGCGGCAAGCAATTGAGCAAGGAGACGGTGTCGACGCTGGGCGAGCAGCGCCGCACCAACTACGCGCTGCAGCCGATGAGCGAGGCCGAGTTCGTGCTGCTGGTCACTGCCGATCAGCCCGATGCGCCCTCGTATTTCACCTACGACGCGGTGCTCAATACCAAAGAGCGCAACACGCTCGCGGACGTGCTGGAGCGACAGCTCAAGCCGCTGAGCGTCGACGTTGTGCTCGCGCTGCAGTCCACAGGGGCGCAGGTGCTGGACGTCCGCGATCCCGCCGAATACGCACGCGCGCATCTGGTGGGAAGCCTCAACATCGGTCTCAACGGCAGCTACGCGACGTGGGCCGGAACGATCCTCGACAAGGACAAGCCGATTGTGATCGTCGCTGAACCGGCGCGCGAAGAAGAAGCCGCGATGCGGCTCGGTCGGATCGGATTCGACAGTCTCGTCGGGTATCTCCGCGACGGCATCAGCGCGCTCGAGGCCACACCGGAGCTGATGGCGGGCACCGATCGACGAAGCCCCGCCGAGATACATGCGCTGCTGCAGTCGCCCGATCCGCCGCTGGTACTCGATGTGCGCAACCCGAAGGAGCTGGCGAGCGGACGGATCGAAGACAGCGTCAACGTCCCGCTGAATCATCTGCGCGAACGGATGCAGGAGCTCCCGCGCGACCGCAAGGTGCTCGTGCACTGTGCCGGCGGCTATCGTTCGTCGATCGCCGCGGGGATGCTCCAGCAGCAGGGCATCGACGTGATCGAGCTGACCGGCGGCATCGGCGCGTGGGAGGCGGCCGGCCTTCCGACAGCGGGTGGTATAAGCTAGAAGGCCCCAGGGCCCAGGCCTCAGGGCTCAGGGCTGTCGGGGCCTCAGGCCTGGCCCAGCCCTGAGGCCCGAGGCCCGGGCCCTGAGGCCTCTGATGGTCGTCCAGAAATTTGGCGGCACTTCTGTCGCCGACCCCACTGCGATCCGCCGTCTCATCGAGATTGTGCGGACCGTGCGCGCCCGCGATGGTCGCGGTCCGGCCGTCGTCGTATCGGCGATGAGTCGCGTCACCGACGCACTGCTCGGTATCGCGGCCGCGGCCGGATCCGATCGACTGAATGAGGCGCTGCCGCGACTCGAGGAGCTGCGCGAGCGTCACCTCGCCGTTGCCCGCGATCTCGTGGACGGGGGCGAGCAGGTTCCGCTCATCACCCAGATTGCGGACCACTTCGATCAGCTCACCGGCATCGTTCGGGCGCTGGCGGTGCTCCGTGAGGTCTCTCCGCGGACGCTCGACGTGGTGGCGTCGATGGGCGAGCTGCTCTCGTCGCGCATCGTCGCCGCGGCGCTGACCGCCGCGGGAGTACCCGCCGAGTGGGTCGATGCGCGACTTGCGATCGTCACCAATGACGATCACACCCGAGCGGCACCGCTGACGTCCGAGACGAACGCGGCGCTGGGCAGGACCGTCGTGCCGATTCTCGACAGCGGCCGGGTACCGGTGCTCGGGGGATTCATTGGCGCGACCCTCGATGGCCACACATCGACGCTCGGGCGGGGCGGGTCCGACTACTCGGGTGCGCTCGTCGGTGCCGGCATAGGCGCCTCGGAGATCCAGATCTGGACCGACGTCGACGGGATGCTCAGCGCCGATCCACGTATCGTCAAGGCGCCGCGACTCGTCTCGCAGCTCTCGTTCGCCGAGGCGGCCGAGCTCGCGTACTTCGGCGCCAAGGTGCTGCACCCGAGTACGATCCTGCCGGCGGTCGAGCGCAATATCCCGGTGCGCATTCTGAACTCGTGGAAGCCGGAAGGCGCGGGCACCCTGATTACCGCGAGCCGATCGAACGGAGGACACGAGCGGGAGGAGTACTACATACAGCCGGCGTCGGAGAGCGATGGGCCCGGACGGCGCGCGACTCGTGACGCTCACACCACCACCCGCACCGGCCGGCTGACCGGCCTGGCCTCGAAACGCGACGTCACCGTCATCGACATCACGTCGAGCCGCATGCTGATGGCCTACGGCTTTCTTCGCCGCGTCTTCGAGGTGTTCGAGCGTTTCCGAACGGCGGTCGATATGGTGACGACCTCCGAAGTGAGTGTCTCGATCACGGTGGACGATCGTCGTGATCTCGACGCGATCGTCGACGCGATCTCCGAGTTTGCGGAAGTGTCGGTGGAACGAGAGATGGCCTTGCTCTGCGCGGTTGGGGACGTGCTGCGCGATGTGCCGGAGCTCTCGGCGAAGGTGATCGGCGTCCTCGAGGAAGTACCGTTGAGAATGATCTCGCAGGCGGCCTCGCGACGGAACATCACGGTCGTCCTGCGCCAGTCCGATCTGCCGCATGCGATGGAACGGCTCCACGAGGAGTTCTTCACATGAAGCTGCTCATCGTCGGCTACGGCAAGATGGGACGCATGGTCGATGACATGGCCGCTGACCAGGGCTTCGAGGTCGTCGGACGCGTCGACGCCGGACGGGATGAGTGGCGCGATGCTGATGTCGCGGTGGATTTCTCGACGGCTGCTGCCCTTGAATCCAACTTTCAGCACTACGTCGATCGCCGGCTCCGTGTCGTCATCGGCACCACCGGCTGGGGCGGCATGACGGGCACGCTTCAGGCCGCGGCGGCGGAAGCGGGGCTTGGCGTCGTTGCTGCGCCGAACTTCTCGATCGGCGTGAACGTGTTCCAGATGATGGTCGAGGAGGCGGCACGTGTGATGAAGGCGCACCCGCAGTTCGGCGCCTGGATTCACGAGGCCCATCACGCGACCAAGCGCGATGCTCCGTCCGGCACCGCGTTGATCCTGCGCGACGCCATGGTCCACGCCGGCTTCGACCGACCCATCGATATGTCGTCGACCAGAGCCGGAGCGATTCCCGGCGTTCATACGATCGGATTCGACGGTCCATCGGATACGATCGTACTGACACACACGGCGCGCGATCGCCGTGGGTTTGCCGCCGGTGCGCTGCTGGCCGCGAAATGGATCCAGGGCCGTACGGGCTGGCACACAATGCAAGATGTCTTGAGGACGTAGACGGGAGACCAACCATGCGCACCCCATTCACAGGCGTCGGCACCGCGTTGATCACGCCGTTCACCAAGGACGGTTCGCTCGACGAGTCTGCGGTCAAGCGCCTGGCGAAGCGGCAGATCGATGGCGGTGTGCACTTCCTCTCTCCCTGCGGGACGACCGGCGAAGCGCCGACGTTGACGCATCGCGACAAGCTGCGGGTCGTCGAGCTCGTGGTCGAGGAAGCCAACGGGCGTGTGCCGGTGCTGGCCGGGGCTGGCGGATACGACACCAGGGAAGTCATCGAGCTGGCGCGCGATCTCGAGCGCGTCGGCGCGAACGGCATCCTCTCGGTCACGCCGTACTACAACAAGCCGACCCAGGAAGGGCTCTATCAGCACTTCAAGGCGATCGCCGAGAGCATGCCGCTGCCGATCGTCTTGTACAACGTGCCGCCGCGCACCAGCGTGAACATGTCGGTCGACACGGTGCTGCGCCTCTCTGAGATCCGCAGCATTGTCGGCGTCAAGGAGGCATCCGGGAGCATCGTGCAGGCGACAGAGATTGTGGCCGGCGCGCGCGAGGATTTCATCGTGGTGAGCGGCGACGATCCGATGACCGTGGCCACTATGGCGATCGGCGGCCGCGGCGTGATCTCGGTGGCATCGAACGAAGCACCGTCGGAGATGGCGCAGATCGTCGAGCTGTGCGAGAAGGGCGACTACGCGGGCGCGCGTAAACTGCAGGCGTGGCTGCTGCCGCTGATTCAGATCAATTTCGTCGAGACCAATCCCGGCCCGTGCAAGGCGGCGATGGCGGCGATGGGCCTGATCGAGGAGCACTATCGTCTGCCGATGGTCTCGCCGAGTCCTGCGAACCGGGAGAAGATCGTGCGCGTGCTGCAGCAACTAAGAATGCTCGGCGCCGCAGCAAGGGCGTGAGCGCCTCGCGACCGAGGCCTCAGGGCCCAGGGAGAGCGGTTGATCTGATCGCTCTCACGCGGGCTCTTGTCGACATCGATTCCACGACCGGCCGCGAAGGCGAGGTCGCGACGTGGCTCTCGGCTTATCTCCGCAACCGCGGATACGAAGTCACCGAGCAGCCGATCGCCGACGGTCGCTTCAACGTCTACGCGCGTCTCGACAAACCGCCGAAGGTCGTCCTCTCGACGCATTTCGATTGTGTACCGTCGTACTTTCCCAGCCGGGTGGAAGGCGGCCTGCTGTTCGGTCGAGGATCGTGCGATGCGAAGGGCATCCTCGCCGCGCAGGTCGCCGCCGTCGAAGCGCTGCGCGACGCCGGTGAGTCGAGCGTCGCGCTGCTGTTCCTTGCGGGCGAAGAGCGCGGCAGCGACGGCGCGCGCGTCGCCAACGATCAGGCGCCCGAAGGCGTCCGCTTTCTGATCAATGGTGAGCCGACCGACAATCGTCTCGGCGCCGCGACGCGCGGCATCCTGCGGGTACGGTTGCACGCGAACGGCCGAGCGGCCCATTCTTCGTTTCCCGAGCTCGGCGACTCGGCGATCGACAAGCTGCTCGATGCGCTGATGGTGATCCGGGGCGTCACGCTGCCGGAGGATCCACTGCTCGGGCGCACGCATTACACTGTCGGCCTCATCGAGGGCGGCGTCGCGCCCAACGTCGTCTCGCCGCATGCGTCGGCCGAACTGATGTTTCGAACGGTTGGCGACGCCGACAACGTGCGCGAGCTGCTCAACGTCGTCGAGAGTCTAGTGACCATCGAGCACGTGCTCGACGTTGCCGCGGTTCGCCTCCACACGCTGCCCGGGTTCGAGACAGCGGTGTTCCCGTACACGACCGACGTACAGCACCTGACCCGTTGGGGTGTGCCGCTGCTCGTCGGCCCCGGCTCGATTCACGTCGCGCATACGGACGAGGAGCACGTGTCGGTCGACGAGTTGCTTCAGGCGGTCGATCTCTACCGGTCACTCGCTGCGCGTTTGCTCCGCGAGTGACAGGAATCAGGGGATGGGGTCGGGAGTCAAGGGTCTGAATTTCTGAACCCTTAACTCCCGACCCCATCCCCTGATTCCTGCTTCCTGATTCCTTGCGCGCGGTACGATAGACTGTGTTTTTGCGGGTGCCGCGCGCGCCCGCTCGTGCGTGTACCGCATCGCGGCCCGGACCCTGTGCAACTTCAGCCTGCGAACCGCGTCAGGGCTGGAAGGCAGCAGCGCTAAGTAGACCCTGAGGTGTACGCAGGTGCACCGGGTCGCGGTGGGGCACACGCCTTCGGCGAACGGCAAAAGTCAAAGGTCAAAAGTCAAAGGTCGCTCACTCGCTACGCTCGTGAGCGTCCAACCGCTCGATGGCTTACCAGGTTCTCGCTCGCAAATGGCGGCCGCAGCGCTTCGACGATGTCGTCGGGCAGGAGGCGGTGACGCGCACGCTGCGCAACGCGATTGCGAGCGGGCGTCTGGCGCACGCGTTCGTGTTCGCCGGCTCGCGCGGCTGTGGGAAGACCACCACCGCGCGCATTCTGTCGCGGGCGCTGAACTGCGTGAAGGGGCCGACCGCCGATCCATGCGGTGAATGCGATGCCTGCGTCGAGATCGCGCAGGGTCGCGACATCGACGTCCTCGAGATCGACGCCGCGAGCCATACCGGCATCGACAACATTCGCGAAGTCGTGATCGCCGGCCTGGCGATTGCCCCCGTGCGCGATCGCTACAAGATCTTCATCATCGACGAGGTGCACCAGCTCTCGGTCGCGTCGTTCAACGCGCTGCTCAAGTCGATCGAGGAGCCGCCGGCGCACGTCGTCTTCATGATGGCGACCACCGAGCTGCATAAGATCCCCGACACCATCCTGTCGCGCTCGCAGGTCTTCGAGTTCCGGACGATCCCGTTGAAGGCGATCGCTGATCAGCTGCGCCGCATCGCAGCTGCCGAGAAAGTCGAGATCTCCGACGCTGCGCTCGTGCTCATTTCCCGCTCGGCTGAGGGCAGCATGCGCGACGCCCAGAGCGCGCTCGATCAGGTGATGGCGTTTGCCGGCAGCTCGATCAGCGTCGACGATGTGTCCACCGTGCTGGGACTCGTGGGCCGCGATCTGCTGCTCGACATGGTGGAATCGGTGTTCGACGAGGACGGTCCGCGTGCCTTCGCGCTGGCCGATCGCGCCGTCGAGTCGGGGCACGACCTCCGCCTCGTCGTCCGCGAGCTTTCGCGCGTGGCGCGCGACATGATGATTCTGTCGGTCGATCCCTCGCGCGCCGGCGACGGTGAGCTCGGCGAGGGCGAGGCCGAGCGTCTCACCGCGCTGTCGCGCCGCTGTTCGCGGGAAGATCTGATGCGCGCCTTCGATCTGCTCTCGAAGGCAGAGCAGGAGATCCGGGCTGCCTCGCATCCGCGCTACTACTTCGAGATGGCGCTGCTGCGATGGATGCACCTGCGCAAGCTCGTGCCGCTGATCGATCTGCTCGAAGGCAGCGGCTCCGCACCGACAGGTCGCAGGATCGCACCGACAGGAAGCCAAGTCGCACCGACCAGCGCCAGCAGGCCCGCACCGACAAACGTCAGAGAGCTCGCACCGACCGCTGACACGGTTGCCCCTGCCAGCGCATTGAAAGACGCCTTGCTCGCAGAGATCCGGTCAGTGAAGAACACGCTGTACAGCCTGGCGGTGGCGCAGGCGCAGCGCATCGACGTCACCGAGGACCGCATCACGTTCACGTTCGCGTCGAATCAGAACGTCGCGCGCGGGCAGCTCGAACAGAATCGTGCCTGGCTCGAGTCGGTGGCCGAACGCCTGTCGGGCAAGCGCATGCCGGTCACTGCCGTGCAGTCGTCCGATACGGCCAGTCCGCCAGCCGGCGCGAGCGCGGCACCAGCGAACCCCCCGCCGAAGCGTGACCTCAAGGCTGAAGCGCTCGCGTCGACCGGCGTGCAGGCGCTGCTCGATGTGTTCCCCGCGGAGATCCGCGAGGTGGAGGAGATCGACTCGTAGAGCGCACGCTTCGGCGTGCGCGGAAACCACCATGAGCATTCTCTCGATGATGCAGCAGGCCAGGGAGATGCAGGAGCGTCTCCAGAAACAGATGGCCGATCTCCGTGTCGAGGCGACCTCCGGCGGCGGGATGGTCACCGTGGTGGTCGACGGCATGAAACAGATCCGCTCGCTCCGAATCGATCCCGAGGTCGTCTCCAAAGACGACGTGGAGATGCTGCAGGATCTGATCACCGCGGCCGTCAACGACGCGAGCCGCAAGGTCGACACCCAACTCGGTCAATCGATGTCCGGTCTCCTCGGATCATTGAAGCTGCCCTAGCCGTCCCCTCGCCAGGCATGCTGCCCGACCCGCTCGCTCGACTCGTCGAACAGCTGCAAAAGCTGCCCGGCATCGGTGCCAAGAGCGCCCTGCGTCTGGCGTTCCACGTCCTGAAGAACCCGCGCGAGGATGCCGACCGCCTCTGCGAGGCGATCCGCGACGTCAAAGAACACGTTACGTACTGCTCGAACTGCAATAACATCACCGACGCCGATCCGTGCGCCTTCTGTACGAGCGCGACCCGCGACCAGCGGATCATCTGCGTCGTCGAGGAACCGCAGAACGTGAGCGTGGTGGAGAAGACGCGGGAGTTCCGCGGCGTCTATCACGTGTTGATGGGTGCGCTGTCGCCGCTGCACGGCGTGGGGCCTGACGATCTCAAGATCAAGGGCCTGCTGGCGCGGGTCGGGGGCGGTTCGGTGGAAGAGGTTATCCTGGCCACCAATCCAACCGTCGAAGGCGAAGCGACGGCGCTCTACCTGGCGCGCCTGCTCAAGCCGCTTGGCGTGCGCGTCACGCGGATTGCGATGGGCATCCCGGTCGGATCGGATCTCGAATACGCGGACGAAGTGACTATGACACGAGCCATGGAAAATCGCCGGGACTTGTGACCATGTTTCCTCTCAGCGCTCAAATCCCCGCGGCGATCATCCTGATTGTGGGCGGGACTATTTCGTGCTTCTTCGGACACCGGCTGTTTCGCGTCGTCCTTGGCATTTCCGGATTCATCCTCGGTTGGCTGCTCGCGAGCTCTTTGTTTGGTGCGAGCGATGGCAACCTGATCCTGGGTGCGGGATTGGTGGGCGGCCTGCTCGGCGCGTCACTCCTGTTCGCCGCCTATTACGTCGGTGTGGCGCTGGCGGGTTCCGGACTCGGCGTGCTCGCCGCGCATCTGGTGGCGGGCGCGACCAGGAGCGATCCGAACTTCCTCGTCATCGTCGTCTGCGCGGTCATCGGGTCGATCGCGTCGATGTATCTGCAGCGCTACTTCATCATCGTCTTCACCGCGTTCGGCGGGGCGATGACGCTGATTGACGGCGTGATGGCGTCGCTCGGCAATCGAGCCGCCGCGGCGGCGGTGAGCGGAGATATCTGGGTGTTCTATCCGCTCAATCCCGCGCCGGGTCAGAAATGGGTGCCGTATGCGTGGGCCATCCTCGGGCTCATCGGTGCGATTGTGCAGATGGGCTGGACCGGCGGCGAAAAGGGACGAGTCGTGAGACGCCGAAACAACGTGGCGACGTAAGGGCGGTCCACGCAGGGGCCGCATTCAGGCGGCCCACCTAAAACTGGCACATCCCTACAACATTAGGGGATTGGAAACTACCGGGAAACGTGGAAAAGTAGAGTCATGAAAAGAGCGGTTGCGATCCTCTCGGTCGGGGCATTCCTCTTGTCGGTCGCGTACGTTACCGTCGCGGCACAAGCGACGAAGTCGGTAAACGACGGCGTATACACCGCCGAGCAGGCCAAGCGTGGTGAGGCGTTGTACAAGGAGAACTGTTCCGCCTGTCACGGCGACAACCTGGAAGGATCTGGTCCGATGCCGCCGCTGGCGGGCAAGGACTTCCTCGCGAACTGGACGGGCAAGACGGTCGGCGATCTCTTCGAAAAGACGTCGACGACGATGCCCGCGACCGCACCCGGTTCGCTCACGCCTGAACAGGCTGCTGACATCATCAGCTTCCTGTTGAGCAAGGATCAGTATCCCGCTGGATCGGCGGCGCTCGAGAGCAAGCAGGAGCCGCTGATGCAGATCAAGATCGACTCCCCCAAGTAGGGCTCGCGTTTCAATCGCGCGTTCCGTAGAGCGCGGGTTTCAACCCGCGCGTCCTCATCCCCCTAATGCGGGCATGATTCGCCGAGCGGCCGCCATCCTTCGACATCGAGGATGGCGTTGCCCGATTGCGGCGCGTTCCCGACGACGCCGCCCACTGGAGACTGCGGCGGTCCGCCGCCAATCCGAACGCGGCCGCCTCCAAGGCTGATGCCGCCCGGCCCGCTGAGGTCCGACTTCTTGATGATGCCGGTCACCTCGATGATCGTGCCTTCGTGCGCCTTGATCTCGTTGAGCAGTGACTTCTGTCCCGTCAGACGGAACCGTCGTCCGGTCGCAATCTCTGTGCTCGTGCGCTCGGCTTCGGGGCTCGCGGTGACGACGAAGGCACTGCCCCTGGAGCAGCCGGGAATGGAGATGCGCGTGGAATCCTTCGGCACCTTCTTCTCCGTTTCCTGTGCCGAGACTCCGACGACCGCTGCGAGGATGAGGGCAGGGAGGGCGTACTTCATGCGCTCAGTGTACGCCCGCTTCGCCGCGGTTGCGTGGTGCCGCGTATTTGGCCTACGATCGGAAGGTTCGACCGTTCGCGGCGCACGCCGCCGTGATCCGCCACGCCCGACGCATTCCTCGGTAGCTCAATGGCAGAGCATCCGGCTGTTAACCGGAGGGTTGCTGGTTCGAGTCCAGCCCGAGGAGCCAAACGCGAAAGAGTTGAAGTGGTTTGGCGAAGAACAGCCCGCGGTCGGATAGCTGAGTCGCGTCACGTGGCGGCAGCCAGAGCCACCTCGACGAATGCGTCGTAGAACCCGCTGCCTCCGCCCCAATCGGTCGGCTCTTCGGCCGTGAGAACGTTCACGGCGCGCCGCGTGCCGCCAGCATCGACGGATCCGCCGAACGGCATCCAGGCCACGCCGGGACGTACGCGGTCCGAGACCGAGCACACGGCTCGCACCTCGCCGCGCTCGTTCCACACGCGCACCGCGTCGCCGTCCGTTACGCCCCGCGCCCGCGCGTCGTCCGGGTGGATCTCGATGAAGAGCTCGCCCGCGCGGCGGCGGTGCCGTTCCATGTTGCTGTAGCCGGAGTTCAGGAAGTGCAGCGCCTTGCCGGTGATCAGCTGAAGGCCGTCGCCCACGCGGATCTCGCCCGACCAGGGCAGCGGATCGTGTCCTTGCTCGAGGAGCGGCTCGGAGTACAGCTCGGCCTTGCCCGATCGCGTCGCGAAGCCGCCGTTCGCGAAGGGCCGCCAGTCGTCGGGGGCGTTCAGCCGCGCGTAGCCGTCCTCCCACAGCCGCTCGTACGTGATCCCCTCGAGCCACGGATGGCCGCTCGCCAACGCCGCGCGCAGCATCGACTCGTCGCTCTCGAAGAGCCACGGTTCGGTGCGGCCGAGCGCGCGCGCCAGCCGGCGGAAGAGTTCCGTGTTCGACACCGACTCGCCGCGCGGCGCGATTGCCGGACGGTTCAGGGCGAGATACAGATGCCCCCACGCGGGCGACAGGTCCAGGTGCTCGATCTGGCTCGTCGCGGGCAGCACGTAATCGGCGTAGAGCGCGGTGTCGGTCACGAACAGCTCGTGCACGACAGTGAACAGGTCGTCGCGTAGAAGCCCTTCACGAATCCGGCCCTGGTTCGGCATCGACACCATCGGGTTCGCGCCGTAGACCATCAGCGACCGGATTGGCGGATGCATGTCGCGATCGCAGAGATCCTTGCCGAGGTCGCGCATGTTCAGGACGCGGACGCCCGGCCTGTGCACCTCGGGCATCTCCACGCGGTCCTTGTCGAGTACGGCGAAGTGAAGCTTATGGGTCGAGCGCGCCAGGCCTCCGCCGCGATGCCTCCATGCGCCGCTGAGGACCGACAGGCAGCCCAGCGTGCGGAAGAGCATGGCGCCGTTGCGATGGTGCTCGATGCCGATCAGCGGCCGCAGGAGCGACGGCTGAATCGTCGCGTACTCTCGCGCGAAGCGCTCGATCTCGTGTGCCGGCAGTCCGACGGTCGAGGACACCTGCGCCGGCGAGTACTCCTTCACGCGCTCCGCGAGCGCGTCGAACCCGACCGCGTGCCGGGAGACGTACTCGTGATCGACGAGGCCGTCGCGAATCATCACGTGCATCATCGCGAGCGCAAGTGCGGCGTCGCTGGCGGGCCTGAGCTGCACGTGCCAGT
>DATFRP010000228.1:0-14979 GCA_035263125.1 Vicinamibacterales bacterium | reverse complement strand
TTTTTCCCGTTTCGCGACGGTCTCGATGCCACGGCCGCCGCAGGGGCGACCGCGATCGTGCAGCCCGGCGGATCCGTCAAAGATGCTGAAGTCATCGCCGCCGCCGATGAACACGGGTTGGCGATGGTGTTCACGGGTCGGAGGCATTTCAGACATTGAGTGAACGGAGGGAATGGGGTCGGGAGTCATTTTCGTCAGTAACGACCGCGAAAATGACTCCCGACCCCATTCCAGTGAACGGAGGACGCGATGTGGGATAGCTTCATCGAGGGCCATCGCCTTTTCTCCGAACCGCAACCCATCCTCCGTTTTTCCGTTCCTCCTGTTAATCCGTTTCCTCCGTGCTCTCCGTTCCTTCTACTCCGAATTTTCGAAACGTTTACGTCGAGCGGGGCGATAGAGGAAGCGGAGGGGACGGAGAAACGGATTAACAGGAGAAACGGAGGAGCGGAGAATCGCTGCAAAGACTCGCCCCTCCAGGACGGGATTAGAGAGTCGCCGTCGAATCGAACGCGTGGAGGAGTTCGTCCACGGTCACCGTGGCTGGACCGAACTTTCCGACGACGATGCCGGCGGCTTCGTTGGCGAGTCGCGCGGCCTCTGCGAGGCTCGCGCCTGCGGCCAGCGCGAGCGCCAGCGTGGCGATGACGGTGTCGCCTGCACCCGTGACGTCTGCCACTTCACGCGCGACCGACGGCAGATAACCTTCGACGTCCGTGCCAAGCAACCACATTCCCTGATCACCACGCGTCATCAGGACGTTGCGGCATCGGGCACGCTCCCGAAACACGCGCGCGGCATCGCGCGCTTCCTCGCGGCTTCGAACTCTGCGATGCGTCGCGATCTCCGTCTCGAGATGATTCGGCGTGACCACCGTGGTCGACGCGTAATGCTCGATGTGGGGAATCTTCGGATCGACCAGCACCGGGACATCCCGTCCGGCGGTGTTCACGATCGCTTCGGCGACGGCTCGCGTCACACCGCCCTTCAAGTAGTCGGAGATGACGATCGCCTGCGCGCGCGGCGCGTGCTTGTGGATCTCGGTGATGATGCGCTGCTCGACGTCGCCGGCGATCTCCGCGTCGGACTCGTAGTCGATGCGCGCCACCTGCTGATTGCGATCGGTCACGACTCGCACCTTGGTGGTCGTCGGTCGCGTGCTGTCTCCGACCAGCGCGGGCGTGATGCCGGCATCACGGCATGCAGCGGTCAGCCTCGTGGCCGCGTCGTCGTGACCGGTTGCCGCAACGAGCGTCGTCTGGCCGCCGAGCGATGCGATGTTGTGCGCGACATTGGCGGCACCGCCGATGCGGTGCATCTCGTGATCGAAAGCTACCACCGGAACGGGTGCTTCCGGAGAAATCCGTGTGACCCGCCCGACAATGAACTTGTCGAGCATCGCGTCGCCGACGACGAGCACGTGCGCGCCGGTGAAGCGGGCAGTGATACGCCGGATCTGATCTGAGGTGACGGCCGGAAGCAGCATCGACTAGCGAGGCTCCGCCTCTGACCGGCAAGCATGTCGAAGCCGGCCCGGCTCCGACTCGCCAGTCACAGTGTTCGCTTTGCCCCGCTTTGCGGGGCGAGCCGCCTTGACCGGGGAAACTTGACTCATTGTCAGCAATTGAGGCGGTCAAGACGGCTAATGCGTACTATCCGCGAGCGGAGCGCGGACGGCCGCAAACGGCAGGGTCACGATCACGAGAAACAGCATCAGGAATTCCGAGTCTCCGAAGTTGTACTCGAAGATTCCGGCGGCCAGCATCGCACCAATCGCGGCGAGCCCGGCGGCAGGTAGCGTGCGATCGAAGCTCGTCCGAAACAGACGGAACACCCCGATCGCGAGCGTCACCACGAAGGCGATCCACACGGCCAGGGCAGGCAGGCCGCGCTCGGCCGCAATCTGCAGCGGCACGTTGTGCAGATGCGGGTTGATCTTCTGCACGCTGTTCGGATCGCGGTACTGCGCGTAGACGCGCTGCACCATGTTCGGACCGACGCCGGTCAGCGGATGGTCCTTGATCATGGCGGCGCCCGTCTGCAGCATCGCGATGCGATCGCGGCTGCTCGGATCGCGGAGGTTCGACACGGACATGATGCGATCGGTGATGCTGTCGGGTGCGAGCGCGAACAGCAGGGCAACGACAACCGGAATCAACGCCGTGAGGCGCAGGTCTTTGAGGACGAAGAGCAACCCCACCCCGACGGCGACGCCGACCCACGCGCTGCGCGTGAGCGTGACCGTGACCGCGACGAACAGCGCCGGCATGACGAGCGCCGCCCACTTCCAGTCGCGAATGGAGAAGATCAGTCGGGAGGCGGCCAGGCCGATCACCAGCATCAGAGTACCGGCGTAGGTCATGTAGTGGCCGAGCGTGCCGTGGGGACGCAGCCGCAGACTGTCGAAGTGCAGCAGCGTGTACTGGATGATTCCGGCGGCCGCCGCGATCGCACCAACCGTGACGATGACGTCGGCGACCGTCTTCGTGCGCGGGCCGCGCGCCAGGTCGTAGACCATCGGCACGACCAGGAACAGCAGGAGCTGACGGCTGTCGATGAGGCTTTCGATCCGGTCGAGGGAGAACAGCGAGGAGACGAGGGTCATCCCCGCATATCCCACGAGCGGCCAGAAGAAGGTGGGCGCATCCGGACGAGTGCCGTCGCGGACGAGCGTCGTCACCCACGCGATCAACAGCACGAAGAACAGCGCTTCGGCGACCGCGATCGACACGGGTACTGCGGCGACGAACAGCAGCAGCAACGCGAACGTCAATCGATCGAGCCACGGCGTGCTGTGCACGCCGCTCATGCTCATCGCGGTGGTGGTCATACGGATTCTGTAATGGGGTCGGGAGTCATTTTCGCGTAGACGCTTCGAAAATGACTCCCGACCCCTTCATCACACGCTCGACAGCCGCGATCACGCGCTCCGGTGTGATCCCGGTGAGGCACCGGAAGTCGCCCGGTGCGCAGCGGCGCTGATTGCACGGCCGACACGGGAGCGGCCCGACGTCAACCATCTCACAAGCTAGCCGCGGATCGCGCCAGGGTCGCGATCGTTCCGCCAGCGTCGGCCCCAACAACTCCACGATCGGGGTCGTCGTCGTCGCCGCGACGTGCACCGGCCCGCTGTCGCCCCCAATGTACACCGCCGCGCGGGCGACGAGCGCGCGGAGTTCGGCCAGGTCCCAGTCTTCCACCATCGGGACCGATGCCGGCGTACGGAGCCGGGCCCGGGCCGTCTCAACCACGCGGCGTACAGCATCCCCATCGGATGGTCCGGCGGTCAGGATGATTCGCCGGTTCGGGTCTGCCTCAGCCAGCGCGGCGACCACCCTGCTGAATGCCGCCTCCGGCCATCGCCGAAACGGGTTGCCGGCGCTGACGTGCATCACCACGAGCGCCGCGTCCCGACCTATGCCTGCTTGTCGAAGACGATGCTCGACACGGGCAGCGGCATCTGAATCCTCGACCATCTCGACGGCATCACGTGTCGGGTCACATCCGTCAATTCCCAAAGGGGCGAGAAGATCCCATTGGCTGACGACCGAATGGCGTGGCGCGAGATCCGCCGAACGCGGGACGGCATGTGTGTACATCCACGATCGACCTCTGATGGTGTATCCGATGCGCATCGGCGCCCGGCTGGCCCACGTCAGCCACGCGCTCCGCGGACCTCCGTGCAGATCGATGGCGAGATCGAACCGCTTGCGTCTCAACGCGTTGGCCAGGCCGATATCGTCTCGAAGACGATCGGTCCTCCTGCTTCTCGGGGCGACAATCAGTTCATTGATGTGCGGATTCCCGCGCAGTACCGGCGCGGCCGCCGGTTCGACGACATAAGCGAGATGCGCGTCAGGGTAGTGGCGTCGGAGTGCCCGAACGATGGGAGTCGTGAAGACGACGTCGCCGATGAGGCGCAGCCGCACGAGGAGGATGCGCATAACGCCAGGCAAGGAGCCTGGGGAGAACTCCTTTAGTCCTTCTCGATCGTCGCTTCGTCGATCAGCATCACCGGGATGTCGTCCTTGATCGGGTAGACGCGGTGACACTGCCCGCACTTGAGTCCGGCGCCGTTCTTGACCAGTTTGACCGGGGTCTTGCAGTTCGGACAGACCAGGATTTCCAGCAGTTCGGCATCAACCGGCATCGTGCGGCAACTATAGCATCTTGCGCTAAGATCATTCTCTGATGTCCTTTCCACGCACTTGGGCTTGGGTTGCGGCCGCGTTGTGGATCTCGGTTCCCCAGCTCGTCGCCGCGCAGACGACCGACGCCTATTTCGAGTTTCTCCAGGCCCGTCGCCTCGAGGCCGATGGTGACCCCAAGGGCGCTCTGGCGGCGCTCGAACGCGCCGCGACCGCCGACCCGAAATCTGCAGAGGTCCGTGCTGAAATCGCCTCGCTGCACCTGAGGCGGAACGAACGTGCGGACGCCGAGAAGGCGGCCAAGGCCGCGCTCGCGCTCGACGAAACCAACGTCGAGGCGAACCGTGCGCTGGGTCTGCTGTATGCGGCCGCGGTCGATCAGGCGAATGAACGCACGCCGTCTGCACAGACCGCGAGCGCGCTCAAAGACGCCATCATGTACCTCGAGCGCGCGGTCACCGGTGCTGGTGTGACCGCAGACGCCAACCTCCAGTTTCAGCTCGGCCGCCTCTACATCCGAAACGGCACGCCTGACAAGGCAATCCAGACATTGATGCGTGTCGTCGCGCAGAACCCCAACGCGGTTCAAGGGCGGCTTGCCTTGGCGCAGGCGTTTGCCGCCAACAAGGATCTGAAGAGCGCGATCAACGTGCTCGATGAGATCCTCGAAGACGAGCCTCGCGTCGCACCCGCGCTCGCGCAGTACCAGGAAGATGCCGGTCTGTTCAAGGAATCGGCTGACACGCTGACACTGGCGCTCGCCATACAGCCGAACAGCCGCGACCTCAAGGTGCGGCGCATTGCGGTGTTGATGGAGGCCAAGGATTACGGGAAGGCGGCCGGCTTCGCCGGCGACGCGCGGAAACAGCATCCCGACGATCCGCGCTTCGCGCGGCTCCAGGGGCGCGCGCTCTTCGACAACGGCGACAAGAGTGCGGGAATCTCCGTCCTCGAGTCCGCGATCAAAACGTTCCCGAAAGACACGAACACGCTGTTCACACTGGCGGATGTCTACGCCGACGCTGGCCGATCGGCGGATGCGGAGCGCTCGCTGCGTCAGTTGCTCGCGACCGAGCCGAACAACGCCAGCGCCCTCAACTACCTCGGCTACCTGCTGGCCAGTCGCGGCGATCGCCCCGACCAGCTCGATGAAGCCGTGCGTCTCGTGCAGAAAGCGCTCGAGGCCGAACCTCAGAATGGCGCGTTCCTCGACAGTCTCGGCTGGGCCTACTTCCGCAAGGGCGATCTGGACAATGCCGAGAAATATCTGACCTCAGCGGCGCAGAAGCTGCCTGACAACTCCGAAGTTCAGGATCACCTCGGCGACCTGCTGGCCAAGCGCAATCGGTGGTCTGATGCGATTGCGTCCTGGAACAAAGCACTGGCTGGCGACGGGCAGGATGTCGAGAAGGCGGCCATAGAGAAGAAGATCAGTAATGCAAAAGGCAAAATGCAAAATGCAAAATGAAGCTGCCGATTAAGAGCGGCCCAGGGCGTGCGGCGTCGTGCGCCCGTTTTTTTTGCATTTTGCATTTCGCATTTTGCATGACGGTCGTGACGTCGTGCGTTCCTCCCCGTATCGCGCTCCCAACTGACACCGGGTCTCCTTTTCCAGATTTCGCCGACGTGCACGCGCAGCTCTCCAGCGCGTGTCGGGGTGTGCGGACGCTGACGGCTGAACTCGCGCTCGCAGGGCATGCGGGTACGGAACGCCTTCGTGGACGGGTGCATGCGGGGTTCGAACGTCCAGATGCGATGCGCCTCGAGGGCGTTGCGCCGTTCGGGCCACCCGCTTTCATCCTCGCCGCACGCGATCGCACGGCGACGCTCTTCCTGCCGCGCGACTCACGTGTGCTGCGCGGGCAGCGTCCCGACGACATCCTCGGTGCGCTCGTCGGCGTTGCGCTCGGCCCCGCCGATGTCCTTGCGATTGTGACGGGATGCGTCGTCCCCGCGCCGATGGCCGCATCGGGTCGACTGCATGAGCGCGGCTGGGCCTCGATCGCGCTTGTCGGTGGTGCGCAGTTGTATCTGCGTCGCACGACGGCCTGGCAGATCCGTGCTGCCCGTCGAGACGGATGGCGGCTCGAATACGAGTGGAAGGGGCAGTTCCCTTCGTCGGTGCGTCTGACTTCCGATAAGCAATCGGTGAACGTGGATCTCACCGCGACCATGTCACAGATCCAGACGAACATCGATCTCGATGCCGCGGCGTTTACCGTCGATGTTCCCGCCGGAGCGCGATCGCTGACGCTCGACGAGCTGCGCGAAGCGGGACCGCTGCGAGGCCAGTGATGCACCGGATCGAGTCGACAGATCACTTGCGATGGAGTGCATCGATCGCGCTGATCGGGTGCGCCGCCTTCGTCCTCGTCTCGTCCGGTCGCGAGGTTCATGCGCGGCAGCGCGCAGCCGACGGGCACGCGCCGGTCCTCAGCTACGAAGTCGTCAAGTCGTACCCGCATGATCCGATGGCGTTCACACAGGGTCTGATCTTTCGCGACGGCTTTCTCTTCGAGAGCACCGGGATCAAAGGGCGGTCGTCACTGCGGAAGGTCCGTCTCGAAACCGGCGACGTCGTGCAGCGGCGTGACGTCGACAAGCGCTATTTCGCAGAAGGGCTGACCGACTGGAAGGGACGACTGCTGCAGCTCACGTGGGAGACGAACATCGGATTCGTCTACGACCTCAACTCGTTTGCGCCCATGAGCACCTTCACCTATCGAGGTGAGGGTTGGGGACTGACCCACGACGGCACACGACTGATCATGAGCGACGGCACGTCGGCGCTTCGCTTTCTCGATCCGGAGACCCAGCGTGAGATCGGTCGCGTGACGGTGAAGGACGGTGAGCGTGCGATCGAACGACTCAACGAGCTGGAGTTCATCAAGGGAGAGGTGTACTCGAACGTCTGGCTCACCGATCGCATTGCGATCATCGCGCCCGCCACGGGGCGTGTCACCGCCTGGCTCGATCTCACCGGCCTTCGCGCACCGGCGCGGCAGGGAGACGATGTGCTCAACGGCATCGCCTTCGATGCGGCGGGCGATCGCCTGTTCGTCACGGGGAAACTGTGGTCGAGGCTGTTCGAGATTCGGGTGCGCCGGTGAATCGGCAATCGGTGGCGCCGGGCCGGCCGGTCACCGTTCGCGCCCACGCGAAGATCAACCTCGATCTTCGTGTGCTCGGCACCCGGCCAGACGGCTATCACGAGCTTCGCACCGTTTTTCAGTCGCTCGCCCTGCACGACACGATCGACTGCATCCCGAGGCCGGGGCCGTTTGCGATCGAGTGCGACGCCGCCGGCGTTCCGCTCGACGAATCGAATCTGGTGTGGCGTGCGGCGCGCGCGCTGTGGCGTGCGCTGCGGCGATCGGGGCCGGTGCAGGATGTGCTCGTGCGAGTGCACAAGCGCATCCCGCTCCAGGGTGGTCTCGGAGGCGGCAGCAGCGATGCGGCCGCAGCGATGCTGGCGCTGGCGAAGATGTGGCGTGTTCCCGTGCGTCCGAATCAGCTCGTCGATGTGGCGACGACGCTCGGCGCCGACGTCGCGTTCTTCCTGTCGGGTGGCACCGCGCTTGGCCTCGGGCGCGGCGACGAGGTGTATCCGCTGGCCGATCTGCCTCGACACTGGATCGTGCTGCTCGTGCCAGGGTTCGGCGTTTCGTCGCCCGACGCCTACGAGTGGTACGACGCCGAGCGGGAGCTGTCGCGTGGACCGGTGGTGCGTGAGGCGCAGTACGTGCCCGGCCCCTGGCCGTCGCGGGCGGCCCAGATGATCAACGATCTGGAAGCGCCGATCGCGCGCCATCATCCAGAAATCGATCGGATGAAGATCTCGCTGCGTCGAGCCGGCGCGCTGGCGGCGGCGATGTCGGGGAGCGGCTCGACGGTGTTCGGGCTGTTTCAAAAGCGTGGCGAGGCGGTGGCAGCGGTCCAGCAGCTATCAGGGCTAGGGTGGCGCGTGCTGCTGACCGAATCGGTTGGACGCGGTGAGTTCGCGCGTCGATGCCGGCCGCACCCTCTGCGTCTTGCTCGAAACGAGAAGTCTCGACTACACTAAGGGTTTGCGCCGCCGTGGGCGAGCGGCTCCTAGAGCAGTCCCGGTAGCGAGGGCATTGGGGTCGGGAGTCATGTTCGTTTCGAATGCGACGTGAAAATGACTCCCGACCCCAATACTGACGCAGCGGGAGGACGTACTGGGGCGTGGCCAAGCGGTAAGGCGCGGGACTTTGGATCCCGTATTCGGAGGTTCGAATCCTCCCGCCCCAACCAGTCAAGGGCAAAGCGGTCTGAACGATGAGGCGACCACTCAGTGGTGAAGGCTTGCTGTCGACAGGGTTTGGCGACATGAAGGTGTTCACCGGGAGCGCGCATCCGCTGCTGGCGAAGGAGATCGCCAGCAGCCTGGGCATTCCGTTGGGGCAGGCGAGGCTCCGCCGGTTTCCTGACGGCGAGGTGTCGTTCCAGATCGACGAGAACATCCGCGGGGCGGACGTGTTCATCGTCCAGCCGACGTCGAGTCCGGCCGATCAGCACCTGATGGAGCTGTGCGTCATGATCGACGCGTTTCGCCGATCGTCGGCGGCGCGGATTACCTCGGTGATTCCGTATTACGGCTACGCGCGTCAAGACCGCAAGGACAAGCCGCGGGTCCCGATCTCGGCGAAGCTGGTCGCGAATCTGTTGAGCGCGGCGGGCACCAACCGAGTGCTCACGATGGATCTGCACAAGCCGCAGATTCAGGGGTTCTTCGACATCCCGGTGGACCATCTCTTTGCGGCCCCGGTGATCATCGAGTACCTGTCGCGGCTGAATTACTCGGACCTGACGATCGTCTCGCCCGATGCGGGCGGCGCCGAGCGGGCCCGGGCGTATGCGAAGCGGCTCGATGCCGAACTGGCGCTCGTCGACAAGCGGCGCAGCGAGGACGGCGCGGCCGAAGTGATGAACGTGGTCGGCGACGTGGCCGGTCGCACCTGCATCCTGCAGGACGATATGATCGACACGGCAGGCACGATTCAGAAGTCGGCGATGGCGCTCAAGGAAGCCGGTGCGCAGCGGGTGCTGGCGTGCGCCGTGCACGGCGTGCTCTCCGGGCCGGCGATCGAACGGATCGACGACTCGCCGATCGAGCAGATGATCATCACCAACACGGTGCCGTTGTCGGATGCTGCGCAGCGGTGCCGCAAGATCGTGCCGCTGTCGGTGGCGCGATTGTTGGGTCAGGCGATTCGGAATATCCACGAGGAGACTTCGGTTTCTTCGCTGTTTGTGTAGGACTCAGGGCTCAGGCCCCAGGCCTCAGGGCTGGGCAAGGCCTGAGGCCTAGACAGCCCTGGGCCCTGAGGCCCGGGCCCTGGGGCCTGTAAGCGAGAGGTTTTGATGGACGCGACACTGGAAGCAGTCAAGAGAGAGGGCCGACGGAAGAACGAGGCGAATCGCCTTCGTACGAGCGGAAAGATTCCCGCTGTCTTCTATGGTCCGAGCAAGAGCGGCAAGGCGAAGGAGGCGGTGGCGGTCAGCGTCGATCCGAAAGCGGTGATGAAGATCCTGCATTCGGAGTCGGGCGCGAATACCCTCATCAACTTGAAGCTCGATGGCAGCGAGACCCGCGTGATGCTGCGCGAGTATCAGCTCGATCCGGTGACGCACCATCTGATCCACGCCGACTTCTACGAGCTGGCGATGGACAAAGCGATTACGGTCACCGTGCCCATTCAGGTGAACGGCGAGTCGAAGGGCGTGAAGCAGCAGGGCGGCCTGCTCGACTTCGTCACCCGCGAGATCGAAGTCGAGTGCCTGCCCACGGACATTCCCGAGCACATCGACATCGACGTGACCGAGCTGATGCTGCACCAGGCGATTCGCGTGCGCGATCTGCCGGTGAATCCAAAGTGGAAGGCGATCAGCGAGGGCGACACGATGATCGTGCACATCGTGATGCCGAAGGCCGAGGAAGAGCCGGCTGCGGCGACGGCTGAAGCGGCGGCTGGTGCGGCGCCGGCGGCTCCGGCAGAACCCGAGGTCATCAAGAAGGGCAAGACCGAGGAGAAGGCCGAAGACGAGAAGGACAAGAAGGAAAAGAAGTAGAGGCGAGTCTTCAGACGCGCCCGTGCGACGTGAAGCTAATTGTCGGATTGGGCAACCCGGGACGCGAGTATCGCGACACGCGTCACAACGTGGGGTTCCGGGTGGTCGACGAGATCGCGCGGCGCCACGGCCTCAATTGGGCCGCGGGCCCGTCGCAGGTCCCCGACACGCTGGTCGCGAAGAAGTTCGGTCCCGAACCGGTAATGCTGGCCAAGCCGCTGACGTACATGAATCGGAGCGGCGATGTGGTGGCGGCGCTGGCGCGGTACTTCGAGATTGCCTTCGACGATCTGCTGATCGTGATCGACGAAGCGGATTTGCCCTTTCTGCGCATGCGCGCACGCGCGCGTGGATCGGCGGGAGGGCACAACGGGCTCAAGTCGGTGATCGAACGGCTTGGGACGAACGGGTTTCCCCGGCTTCGGCTGGGAGTGGGGCGCGGAGATGGGAGGCGGGACCTCGCCGATCACGTGCTCGCGAAATTCGAAGTCGGCGAGCTGGCCGATCTCGAATCGTTCATCGCACGGGCGGCTGACGCGGCGGAGATGTTCGCAGCGGACGGCATCCTGAAGATGATGAACGTGTACAACCCGGACGCTCCGGCGTCCGGAGCTGAATGACGGTCCGGCTAAAGCCGGACACTACGTCTGAAGGCTCCTTGCCACATTGGGTGGCCACGTCCGCGAGGACGCTGTCCAGAAGGAGAGGGAATGAAGAGAACGTACGAACTCGTGTATGTCGTGTCGCCCGATGCGACCGACGAACAGGTGGCCGACCTCCACACGCAGGTCGAAGCCATCGTCCAGCGGCTCCACGGCCAGATCGAGAAGACGGATAATTGGGGCCGCCGTAAACTCGCCTACGAAATCGGACGCCATAAGGAAGGCACGTACGTCCTCGAAGTGATCAAAGGGGACGGAGACCTGATGAAGGAGATCGACCGTCGTCTTCGTGTGACCGATCTGGTGATTCGCCATCTCACCGTCCGGGTCGATGAAGAGCAGGGCGTGGTCGAGCGAACGCGCAGCAAGCGCACCGAGACCTCGCGTCGGCGCCGACTCGCGCGCGGCCTTCCGGCGGATCGACAGCCGGGTGAAGGACAGCGCGGCGAGCCTGATGACGATCGCGACGATCGCTTCGAGATGGGTGGTGGGGAGGAGAGCCGATGAACGGGCGGAAAAGTTTTGGTGGGGGCGGCGGCCGCGGCAAGTCGTCGTCGTCGCAGCAGCAGGGCAAGGACGGTCAGCGTCGTCCGATGTTCCGCCGCCGCAAGGTGTGCAAGTTCTGCTCGGACAAGATCGACGACATCAACTACAAGGACGTCAAGCTGCTGATGCCGTTCGTACCCGAGCGCGCGAAGGTGCTGCCGCGACGGATCTCCGGGACGTGCGCTCCGCATCAGCGGAAGCTGCGGACCGCGATCATGCGCGCGCGCCAGCTCGCGTTGATCCCGTACACCACGGAGTAGCCCATGGAAGTCATTCTGAGAGAACACGTCGACAACCTGGGGCGTCGCGGTGAGATCGTCAAGGTGGCGGACGGATACGCGAGGAACTTTCTGCTGCCGCGGAAGCTCGCGCTTCCGGCGACCGACGGCAATCGCAGGCACGTCGAACGCGAGCGGAGGATCGTCGAGGCGCGTGAGGCGGCCGAGAAGGTGCAGGCCGAAGCGATCGCCGCGCGGCTGGCGATGATCGACATCACGATCACGCGGCGCGTCGGCGAGACCGATCAGCTCTATGGCTCGGTGACTGCGGTCGACATCGCCGATTTCCTCAAGGGCAAGGGGTTCGAGATCGATCGCCGCAAGCTGATCCTGCCTGAGCCGATCAAGGCGATCGGCGAGCACACCGTGCCGCTGAAGCTGCACCGTGACGTGACGCTGCCGCTGAAGGTGAACGTAGCCAAGGAAGGCGGCGAGGGGCAGCCGCAGTCGTAGCGGCATGAAGGACCTGCTTCGCCGCGTGCTGCACCGCGCGACGACGGCGTTGTTGAGGCCTCTGGAGGATCAGGCTCGCGCGCGACAGCGCGAGCTGATCGGCCGGATCGAGCGCCTCGAGAAGCGCGTGGACTCCGCGCTCGCGAAGGGACAGGCCGAAAGCCGCCTTCTCGCGGCGCGTATCGACGCGGGCCGCGCCCGCCCTTCGAAGCTGTCCCGCCGTCTGGTCGCGCGAGCCGCTAGTCGGGTTGATAGGGTGGATGGGGTTGATGCGCACCCTATATTTCCTCAGGACGTCGCGACGCTTACCGCCTGCAGTGTGTGCGGTCACCGCGAGTGGACGGCGGTCTGCGAGTACAACCGATTCCTCCTGATTGATGCGCCTGACGAAGAGGCGGTGCGTGCAGACTACGCGCTCTGTCATCACTGCGGTGTCGTGTTTGCGCGTCGGCGTCCGGTCGGCGCGCGCTTTCGAGCGCTCGTCGACCAGTTCGAGGAGACGATCGGCCGCACGCTGAGCGTCGGTCATGGTCCTAAACTCCTGAGCTCGCACCGGCTGTCCGAGTCGGATGTCGCGAAGCTCAAGGCGCGCGCGGCCCACCCGGTCTTCGTCAGTGAGGTCCCACGCGTTCGCGACCGTCAGCATATGCCGCAACTGATGCGGGATCGACTGACGGCCGCTGCACACATCGAGATCCTCGGTTCGCTGCTCACGCTGCGGGCGCCTCGCGTCCTCGAGATCCGTCCGCGGTTCGGAGCGATCGGCGCCTCGCTTCGGCGGTTGTATGGCGGAGAGACGGCGGCGCTTCCGCTGTTCGAGGTCCAGCAGGTGCTCGTGCGCGAGGTGTATGGCACTCGCGCGGATCATCTGCTCGACTACGACCGGCTCTCGATTCCGTACGAAGGGCGCTTCGATCTGGTGGTGGCCAACCATCTGTTGACGCACGCGGTTCGTCCGGATGAGGCGCTCAGCGTCATTCGAGAGAAGCTGAACCCGGGCGGGCACCTGTATCTCTATAACGAGCCTGACGAGGGCGACTTCCTCGATACCGGCAAGTCAATCTTCAACACGCTCAACGCGTTTCACCTTCAGACGTTCAACGGCGCGTCGCTCGCGCGGGTCTTGCAGTCGGCGGGCTTCGATCCGGTCTTCATCGGTCATCATCAGGACAACTGCATCGCTCTGGCGCGTGCCGTCTCGAGGCCGGTCGTATGGGATCCGATCTCGCCGAAGGAGCTCGCCAACCGCGTGGCCAGATACGAGCGCGCTCGCGACCGCTCGATTCTCATGCTCGCCGACAGCCTTCGCGGCCGTTTTGCATCCGAATGGGAGGCGGTGGTCGAGCGAGGGTTTGCCGCGAAGATCGTCGACTTCGACGACGACGGTCACCTGCGACTCGTCAAGAAAGAGAAATGACGTTCACCTGATTGTGAACGTGATTTCGAGCGTGACCCGGACCGGGACTGGCTGCCCCAGCCTCCTGCCCGGAATGAATTGCCACTCACGCGCTGACGCGATCGCCTGCTGGTCCAGGCCGAACACTGTGTCCAGCGAGCGTGTCACGCGAATGTCGCTGCATCGTCCATCCGTCTGAACGACGCACGTGAGCGTCACGACGCCCTGCAAACGCGCGCGCATTGCGTCCGAGGTGTACGCGGGCGGAGGCTGTCGCAATGGAACCGGCGACGTGACGCCGTCGCCGACGCCGAAGAAGTCGCCGTCGTGACCGGGTCCCGTGTCGGGGCCTGAGCCGGACCCTTTCCCGTTCTTGTCTCCGAGACCGGCTGGTTGGTGGCTCGCCGCGTCCGTCGAAGATGGCGATGTCGCCCGCGTGGTATCGGCGATGACGCGAGGTTCTGGCTCCGGCGCAATGACCGGGGGCTCGAGAGGCACGATCGGTGGTCGCGTGGCGACTGTTGGCGGTTTGTCGGGTTTTGGAGGAGCCTGCGCTGGCGGTGGCCCACCGCCAGCGCGTGCGGCGGGCCTCGGATCTGGAGTCCAGATCAGCGGGACCGCCCGCTTCAGGCTGATGCGCGACGTCGGCTCGTGATCGGCAATCGATCGGAACAACGAAAGTAGAAGCAGCAGTGCGAATGCATGCACCGCCAGCGACGTCGTCAACGCCGGCGTGAGGTGCCGCTCTCCACTGCTCACGTCCTATTCGACGATGAACAGTGGATTGTGGTCTTAAAGGATCAGTACTCGCGCCGGCGCCAATCCCGAGGGACCGGCGCCAGCGCGATGCGCACTAGTTGCAGCTTTCACTCAAGTCCTTGATGGACGTGACACGGAACTGCGGCATCGAGTTCTTGCTCTCGGTGCGCGTGCGCGTTTTCGTGTCCTTCGCATCATCGCGATCCACGTGAGTCTCTGTTTCACTCTTGACGTCGCCGCCTGGGATGAGCGTTCCGGTCACTTCGACCTTGTGGCCGACGTGCTGCTGGACCTGAACGGTGCCGCCCGGAACCAGCATGTAGGTCGTGCTCGACGTGCTCGCGCCGGTCGACAGGTCTGTTGTCGTCGTCCGACTCACGGGAACGACCTTATCGAGCACGAACGTTCGTGCTTCCGTGCCGGTCTGCACGCATCCCGTGTAGGTCACCGTCTGAGCATCGCCACCGGAACTCTTCGTCTTCGACTTCGTGGTCGTTTCCTGCGCATGCGCGGTGAACGCAGCAGCCACGAACGCGAACGTGATCGACGCAATCAATCGGCTCATGTGTCCTCCTCAAGGTCTTCCGTCAACCTAGTCAGGTGCACATTGACGGCCAGATCGGCCTCAGCCACACGTCTCCAAC
>DATFRP010000227.1:0-96589 GCA_035263125.1 Vicinamibacterales bacterium | reverse complement strand
CTCCAGTCCCCCGCCAGTGACCGTCGAGGGGGACGGCCGAAGCGTCCACAAAAGGCGCGACTCCTCCAGATCTGGCGTGAATTGTCGCAAAAGGTGAGGCAAGGGTTTTGCCTTTAGCGCTCCGCGCCCGATGTCGACCCTATCCGATGCGTTTACCGCGGACGAGATCGCTCGCGCCTCAGGCGTGCCTCGGGGCGCCGTGGATGCGCTGGTAGTGTCCGGCGAGCTGCAGTCGGTCGCGGGCACTCGATTCTTCACCGGCAAAGATGCGCTTCGCGCGGGGCGTCTTGCGCGCCAGGTCGCGCGACGTCTGGCAGAGGCGGAGTACCGGATCGATCGCGAGCTTTTCTCGACGTCGGGACACTTTCATGCGTTACTCGGGCGACGTCGAAAGCTTCCGGCCGTACTGGCCTCCCTCACGCAGGCCACGCTGATTGTTCTCATGATCTGGCTCGCTTCGCGCTCGACCGAATCCGCACACGCGTCGGCCGCTCCCGTGTCGCACCTGGTGTTTTTGGCGCTGCCTGGTGAGGGTGGGGGCGGTGGAGGCGGAGGATTGAAGAACCCGCTGCCCCCTCCACGACTCGAACGCCAGGCCTCCCGACCGGCGCCGTCTGTGCCCGACGTCACACCCGAACGCGTGTTGTTGACGGCGCGGCGCGTCGAGGTCTCCCGCCCGGTTCGGCCAGCGCCGCCCCGGCCGGATCCCGAACCTCGAGCGCAGGAACCCCTCCCCTCACACGTCCTGATCGCTCCGGTCGCGGCGTCAGGCCGCGAGCGACAGCGCGAAGGCGAGATCGACGCGCAGGCACGAAAAGATGAGAGCCTCGGATCCGGTACCGGCGCTGGCGCCGGTACCGGCCAGGGTCTTGGAAATGGTGCAGGCGTCGGTGGCGGGATCGGTCCTGGCGCTGGCGGGGGGACTGGCGGTGGTCCGTTTCGCCCTGGCAGTGGCATCCAACCGCCACGGCTCTTACGCGAGGTGAAAGCGGTGTACACCGACGAAGCGAGACGTCGGAACATGACCGGCGACGTGCTCATGGAGATTGTCGTCAGACGGGATGGCAGCGTCGGAGAGGTAACCGTCAAACGTGGTCTCGGTGCCGGACTCGACGAGCGGGCGATCGATGCAGTCCGGCAGTGGCGATTCGCGCCGGCGCAGCGCCAGGGCGGGCCCGTCGACGTCATCGTGGAAGTCGCGGTCGAGTTCACACTGCGGTAGGCGACCATGCTGATTGTCACGACTCTGTCGCTTGTGGCCGCTGCAGTCTGCGGGCTGCTCGCGTGGCGTGTGTGGCGACAGGAACGGCTCCGGTCTGCGGCGCGCATCTCAGCGCTCGAGGCCGCCATCGATCGCAACAACGACGCTGATGTCGACTTCGAGTGGGAGGAGACGCTGACGCCAGATCCCGCACCACCCGTCCAGTTCAGCACCGTCTCACGTCAGTCGTCACGACCGAGTATTCCTCTTCTCACCGCAGCGATCAGCCTCGCCGCCGGCGTCATCCTCGTTGTCATGATGGCGATGCTGGCCGATCACGACAACCGGCCGTCCAGCACAGCCGACGTCACGACTCCGGCGTCGCTGGAGTTGCTGTCGATGGCGCACACTCGCGACGGTTCGAGTCTTGTTGTCACCGGGATCATCCGGAACCCATCTCATGCGGAGACGTCGCCGCTCACGACGGTTGTCACGGCACTCGATCGCGACGGGCAGGTCGTTGCGAGCGCGACGAGCGCGCTCGCCACGCTCCCACCGGGAAAGACTCGTCCGTTTCGCGTGCGCATCGACAATGCCGGCTCGGTAGGTCGGTACCGCGTGAGCTTCAAGACCGAGGACGGTATCGTGCCCCACGTGGATCGTCGCGGCACACGTGCTGCGGCTCGCGCCGCAGCGGAATGAGACCGCGGGAGTGGAATGATGCGTGCTCTCACCCCAATGGCCATCTCGGGATTCCTGCTCAGCGTGTTGGCGACACTCGCCGCTCAGTCGCAGGAGGGCTTCCGCTTCAAGAGCGGCGTCGATCTCGTCAACGTCACTGCGACGGTGACCAACGACGTGGGCCGCTTCGTGTCGGGACTCAAACGCGAGGATTTCAGCGTCTACGAAGACGGCAAGCTGCAGGAGGTCTCTCACTTCAGCAGCGATCGCGTGCCCGTGAGCCTGGGCATCGTGCTCGATGCCAGCGGCAGCATGACACCCGACAAGATGTCGGCCGCGCGAGCGGCGATCGACCGCCTGATTTTCGACCTGCTCGACCAGGATGACGAGCTGTTCTTCGTGCAGTTCGCCACGCGCGCGTCGATGACTCAGGGGTGGACCAAGGATCGTCAGCTGATCAGCCGCGCCGTCAAGAACGTCGAGGCTGTCGGCGGTACCGCGATGTACGACGCGATCGCAACCGCTATTCCGACGGCGCAATCGGGGACCAATCCGAAGAAGGCGCTGCTCCTGATTTCAGACGGCAACGACACGAACAGCAACATCTCCGCGGGTCTGCTTCGTCAACAGATCCGCGAGAGCGAAGTGCTGGTCTATGCGCTCGGCATCGACAGCACGCGCGGGCGCGCCGTCAATCAAGGAAACTCACCGCCACCACAGCTCCCACCGCTTCCCATTCCGTTTCCATTCCCGGGAGGGCGACGGCCGGATCCCCGCTTTCCGCCAATCGGCGGCGGCGGTGGCGGAAACAGCGGGTCGTGGCCGGCCGCGCGGGGCGATCGGGTGAACGCCGACGCGTTGCGACTGATCACCGACGACACCGGCGGGCGGACGGAGATCGTGAAGGGATCGGAGGGCCTGGGACCCGCCACTGAGCGTATCGCTGACGAACTCAGCAAACAGTACTACCTGGGGTACTCGAGCACAGCGGAACGAGACGGCAAGTGGCATTCGATTCGCGTCGAGGTGCGCGATCGCCATCTGACCGTGCGCGCGAGACGCGGCTACACCGCCTCATAACCGCGCCGCGCCGTAGCCTTGGCGAAGGCGGGCAAAGGCGGGCGAAGCCGGGGGTCGTAATATCATCGATTTCCGTGTCGACGTTCCTCATGGTGGTCGGGCTCAGCCTGCTTGGAGGCCTGGGCGGACTGCTCGTGGCTTCTGGCGTACTTCTCTTCAACGACTCCGCGCGTGCGCGTCTCGTCCCCTGGTTGGTGAGCTACGCCGTCGGTGCATTGCTGGGCGTTTCGTTGCTCGCGATCCTGCCATCGGCTCTCGAACAACTTCCGCCTGCGCGCGTGTTTGGGACACTGCTCGCCGGCATCCTGCTGTTTTTCCTGCTGGAAAAGCTGGTCCTGTGGCGACATTGCCATACGCATGATTGCGAAGTGCACGATGGCGCCGTCCTGCCGGTCGTCGTGGGCGACGCCTTTCACAACTTCGTCGATGGTGCCGTCATCGCCGCTGCGGTGTTGACGTCGGTGCCGCTCGGTATCAGCACGGCACTTGCCGTCACCGCACATGAGATTCCGCAGGAAGTCGGCGACTTCGCCATCCTGTTGCATGCGGGCTACTCGAGGGGTCGTGCGTTGTGGCTCAATGTCTTGTCCGCGGGCGCGAGCGCGCTTGGCGCGATCGCAGCGTATTTCGCGTTCGACACGACCCCGAAGTTGCTTCCGTACTGTCTGGCGCTCGCCGCGTCGAGCTTTCTCTACGTCGCAATGGCCGATCTGATCCCCGGCCTGCACCGTGGCCGCACCGACGCCAGCTCGATGCGGCAGATTCTCCTCATCGCCGCCGGCATCGGTACCATGATGGTTTTGTAACCGGCGTCAGATCTTGTACATGGGGGTCAGATCCTGATTCTTCCGCAAGCATCAGGATCTGACCCCGTTAGTAGACGTCTTCGGCGAAGCCGGCACCAATCCCTCGAAAAACCCCGTATCAGTGACAGACCAGGGGGCTGGCAAAGTCTTTGCCCTCTGCTCTAGTGGCCGCTGCGGCACATCCGCGGGGGGCACGAGGGACGTAAAGGAAACCAGAACCACCGCCCTCGCGTCGTACGATACGCCGGGCCAGCGGTTTTGGGCTCGACAGACATTGAGGTCTGCAGCCGAGGAGGTCACATGTTGGCGAGGATTCTCACCGTCGCGACCGCGCTTCTGATTGCGGTCACGCCGGCACGCGCCGCAGACAAAGAAAACGCGCGGGTGTTCCGCGACGTGCAGCGGCAGGTACTGCAGTATCCGCATTTCACGATCTTCGACAGCGTGGACGCGAAAATCGATCACGGCATCGTCACGCTGACCGGCAAGGTCACGATGCCATACAAGAAGGACGACATCGGACGTCGCGTGAGCAAGCTGCAGTCGGTCAAGGAAGTGCACAATCGCATCACAGTGCTGCCAGTGTCGCAGTTCGACGATGACCTCCGGTTCCGCATCGCGCGCGCGATCTACAGCAACGGCAACTTCCGGCCATACGCCTTCATGGCCAACCCGCCGATTCACGTCATTGTCGAGCATGGTCGAGTGACGCTGGTGGGCGTGGTCAACAGCGAAGTCGACCGCGCGCTGGCGCGATCGATTGCGACCAACTTCCTCGCCTTCAGTGTGAAGAACGATCTGAAGACCGAAGCCGAGGTGCAGCGGGAGCTGGAGAAGCTCTAAGACACGCCTTCGGATTCACGGCCGCGGCGCCAGACCAGCCAGACGACCACACCAAAGGTCAGCGCCGCGGCGACGATCGTCGACCCGAAGAGCAGCAGCGTCGAATAGAGGATCGACGACGTGTCCATTCGCACGTCGACGTTCACCGGAACGCCTTGCAGCCGCTCAGCGAGCGGCTGTTCCCATTCCAGGATGTTGCCGCGTTCGACGCGCCTCGACGGCGCGTTGTGATAGGGAATCTGGCTTGGCAGGTGGAGCTTGAACATCACCGCCTCGCTGCCCTTCCATCCGACGTCACCGACGAACTTGCCAGCAGGCTTTCCCACCGTCTGCTTGTAGACGAAGACATCACCCTGCCGCACGAACTGATAGGCCGACCACGAAAACGGCGCCAGCCGCGAGAGCTGCCGGACATCAGCCACGTCGATGCCGACGTGCACGAATCGGCGACCGTTCCGTCGTGAGAAGCTGACTCGTGTGACCGTCGCGCCGGCCCCCTCGAAGAGGGCACGTACCCGTCGCCGATCGATGCGTGCCGTCGGATCGACGGACAGGTCCATGCCGCGCAGCGCGACGAGCGACGCGACCGATGCATTGACGTTCACCGTCGCGCTGCCATCGAGCAGGAGATAGATCTCCTCCTCGTACTCGTACTTCTTCTTCAGCACGCCCGCGCACGCACTGGTCGCGATCACCGCCGCGAGACACAGCAGCACGAGTACGGTGGCGCGCCTGCGTGAAGACATAACAGGCAATGATATCGTGAACGGGATGGCACCCCCGACGATGTTCCTCATCGACGGCAGCTCGCAGATGTACCGCGCCTACCACGCGTTTCGAGGGCGGGGCCTGTCGAATCAGGAAGGGCACACGACGCACGCGGTGTACGTCTTCGTCACGATGTTGCGCAAGCTCATCGCCGATCATCACCCGACCTACCTGGCGGCGTCGTTCGATCTTGCCGGCCCCACCTTCCGCGACGACATCGTGACCGACTACAAAGCAACGCGAGCGGCGATGCCCGACGACCTGGCCGAACAGATCGCCTGGGTGCACGAGGCGTGCGAAGCCATGGGGGTTCCGATCCTCACCGCGCCCGGGTACGAAGCCGACGATGTGATCGGCACGGTCGCGCTGCGAGCAGTGCAATCAGGCTTCGACGTGGCGATCGTCTCGATCGACAAGGACTTTTTTCAGCTCGTGCGCGACGGCATCCGGATCTACGACCCGAGAGAGGATGGCGCCTGGTTCGATGCGTCCGGCGTCGTGGAGAAGTTTGGCGTCAAGCCGTCTCAGGTGATCGACGTGCTGGCACTGGTCGGCGATACGAGCGACAACGTCGCAGGCGTGCCCGGCATCGGAAAGAAAGGGGCCATCGATCTCGTGACGACCTTCGGCAGCCTCGATGCGCTGCTCGAACGCAGCACCGAGCTCAAACCGAAGCAGCGAGAAGCGCTGCAAACGCATCGCGCTGACGCGCTCACGAGTCGGGACCTGGTTACGATTCGCACCGACGTTCCGCTCGTCGTCGACTTCGAGTCGCTACGCTACCGCGGACCGACGCGCGATCGCTGCTACGAGCTGTTCTCGCGACTCGCGTTTCGCACGATCGTCGCCGAGTACGCCCCGACCGCCGACACGATTCAGAAAGACTACGCGCTGGTCGTGTCGGACGGCGATCTCTCGACACTCATCGACGATCTCCAATCGCGTGGTGAGTTCGCGATGCGCGTGATCACGGATGAGGGCGCCGCCATGCGGGCGCGCATCGTCGGACTGTCGTTCTCGACCGGAGCCAGGCAGGCGCGATATGTGCCCCTCGGCCATGAAGCCGACGAGGACAGCGGCCTGGATCTCCTGGCCGCCGCAGCGCGACCCTCGCAACTCGCGAGCGACGTCGTGCTCGAACGTCTGCGCCCGCTCTTCGAGAACGCCTCTATCCGCACGCGCGGGCACGACGTCAAGGCAGACATGATCGTGCTGGCCCGTCATGGAATCGTGATGCAGGGCCTCAGCTTCGATTCGATGCTTGCGAGCTACGTGCTCGATGCGACGCGACTGGGAGGTCATGGACTCGAGACGCTCGCCCTCGAGCACGTCGGCTACAAAGCGCTCACGGAGGACGACCTTCGTGGCAAGGGTGCGCGTGCCCTCCCGATCGCCCGCCTCGCTCCGGAGTCGGTTCTCAACTACGCCGGCGAACGCGCGGATCTCGCGTGGCAGCTGTCGGAGGTGCTGTCCGCGCGCGTATCTGTGGAAGAGCTCGACCCGGTGCTGCGTCAGCTCGAGATGCCGCTGCTCCCGGTCCTCGCTGATATCGAGCAGCAGGGCATCCTGGTCGACGTGCCGGCGCTGGGTGATCAGTCACGGCACCTCGAAGAGAAACTCGCCGAGTACACCTCGCGGATCTACGAACTGGCGGGAGAGGCGTTCAACATCAACTCTCCCCAGCAGCTGGGTCGGATTCTGTTCGAGAAGCTCGATCTGCCGGCGGCGAAAAAGACCGGGAAGACCCGATCGATTTCGACCGCCGCCGAAGTACTCGAGGAGCTCGCGCTGGCGCACAAACTGCCCCGCCTCATCCTCGACTGGCGCGGATTGCAGAAGCTCAAGAGCACCTACATCGACGCCCTGCCGACCATGGTGCATCCGACGACCGGCCGCGTGCATACGAGCTTCAACCAGGCCGTGGCTGCGACCGGGCGTTTGAGCAGCTCAGACCCCAATCTGCAGAACATTCCGATCCGAAGCGAGCTCGGCCGCGAGATCCGTCGGGCGTTCGTGGCCGCACCGGATCACGTCCTGATTTCTGCGGACTACTCGCAGATCGAGCTGCGCGTGCTCGCGCACATGGCGGGTGAGGGAGCGCTCATCGAGTCGTTCCGATCGGGTGAAGACATTCACGAACGCACGGCGCGGAAGTTGTTCGGCCCGGCCAGCGGCCTCGATCCCCACGAGCTGCGCAGCAAATCCAAGATGGTCAACTACGCCGTGTTGTACGGGAAGACCCCGTTCACGCTGGCCAAGGACATCAACGTGACGCAGGAGGCCGCGCAGGAATTCATCGAGGCATACTTCATCGGCTTCCCACGGGTGCGCGCGTTCATCGACCGCCTGCTCGAGGAAGCGCGTGTCACCGGCGTCGTGCGCACGATGTTCGGGCGGCGGCGGCTCGTACCGAACCTGACGAGTCGCAACTATCAAATGCGAAGCCAGGCCGAACGCGAAGCCGTGAACATGCCGATTCAAGGCACCGCAGCCGACATCCTGAAGAAGGCGATGATCGACCTGCATGCGGAGCTGCCGAAACGAGGGCTCCGCACACGCATGATCCTCACGGTGCACGACGAACTGCTCTTCGAAAGCCCATGCGGGGAGGCGTCCGCCGCCGCGGAAGTGGTCCGCGAACGGATGGAACAGGCCGCGACGTTGAGCGTGCCGTTGACCGTCGATGTGGGCATCGGCGACAACTGGAACGACGCCAAGCCCTGATTTACTTCCACTGCTCCTTGATGAGTTCCCATTGCGCCCGCAGCGACGCCATCGCTTCTTGAGCATCACGGGGCGCCATCGCGCGTGATCGCTCCGGGATGAGGTTCTGCTGCACCAGGCGCTCCAGATCCTCTCTGAGCCTCTGGGTGGATTCGGGTGACAGTGTCGAGGAGACCCAGCCCGCGACGGCGGCGTCCCACGCCCCTTCGAGATCGCCAGCACCGCGTGCGGCGACGGCGAGCCAGTAGTTGGCGACCCAATTGCCTGGATCCTGGCGCTGCTCTTCCTGCATCCGTGCGGTAATACGCTCGAACAGCACGCGGCGCCGATCGGCGGGTCGCGTCTGCGCCTCACGATCGAGCGCAGTCGCCCACCAGTCGAGCAACATCATCCGATCGCGCGCCGGGATGAGGGCGCTGCGTGTCAACGCCGTATCGAACAAGTTGGCGGCGGCACCGAAGATTTCACCCTGATACAGAGACAGACCGAGCCCGATGATGAGATCGACCTGATCGCGCGGCGTCAGGGTCGCCAGCCGGACCGTCTTGAGCGCTTCGCGTGCCGCGGCCAGGTCTTTCGGATCGGTCCGCTGCCGGTAGCGCTCGAGATGCGAGCGTCCGATCACGAGCGCGGACGCATCGGCCCAGCCCGTCTGTCGTCGCGAGACCGCAGCCGCACTGATCGCTCCTTCATAATCCCCCTCGTTGTACAGTGCGCGCGCCTTGGCGAGCGCCGGCGGCTCCGCGGCCTGCGCGACACCGCTCGCGGCACAGGCAAGTAGCAACGTCAGCACTGTGATGCATCTCGTCCTCATCCGCGCATCGTAGCGCATTGCGACGGGGTCGACCTACAATTTGAGGCCGATGAGTGAGCCGGTCGTCCTGGCGCGCGAGGCGCATTCGATCTCACGCAAACATATCGATGCCGACGCACTGAAGGTCCTGTACCGGCTGCATCACAGCAACTACGTTGCCTATCTCGTAGGCGGCAGCGTCCGCGATCTGCTGCTTGGCCGGAAGCCGAAGGACTTCGACATCGGCACATCCGCTCACCCATACCAGGTCAAGAAGTTGTTCCGGAACTGCTGGATCATCGGCCGACGCTTCCGGCTGGCCCACGTCCGCTTCGGGATGAAGACGATTGAAGTCGCCACCTTCCGTCGTCCGCTCGGTGCTGATGAGGCCGAGGTCGTCGCCGACGCCCAACCGGCAGAGCCACCGCCATCGCCGGACGTCTTCCCGCGCGATCCCGACGCCCTCGTCGACGACAGCGCGCACGATCACTTCGTGCACCGCGACAACACGTTCGGCACGCCCGAAGAGGACGCGTTCCGGCGCGACTTCACGATCAACGCACTGTTCTATGACATCGGGACCTTCTCGATCATCGATTACACGGGTGGTCTGGCCGACCTGCGCAATGGGTTGATCCGCTGCATCGGCGATCCGCGCGATCGCTTTCGCGAAGATCCGGTTCGCATGCTCCGCGCGGTGGCAATGGCGGCGCGCCTCGATTTCAAAATCGATCCGCCAATCGACGAGGCCATCATCGACACGCGGGGAGAGATCGCCCGCAGCGCCCCGGCCCGTCTGATCGAGGAGTTCTACAAGCTCCTGCGCTCGGGCGCGTCTGAACGCGCGTTCCAGATGCTGGCCGAACGCGGTCTGCTCGAGCCGGTCGCCCACCAGCTTCAGACCAATGCGAAGCCAAGGCTGTGGCAGTCGCTTGCCGCACTCGACGCCTATCGCCGGAGGTTCGAGAGCATCCCCGACACGCTCACCAACGCCGTCCTCATGGGATCGCTGCTGGTCCCGCTCGGCCACTCGCTGCAGACGCTCACGCCGCCAGCCACCGAGAGCAACGGCAAGAAAGAGCCGCGCCTCTCGATGGGCATGCTGCCGTTGGCTCGCCGTGATGTGGAGAGGCTTCGCCAGATTTTGGGGCTGCAACGCCGGTTGATGGATACGTCGCTCTCACCGCGAGCGCGGCGCGCGCTCATGCACCGAGGACCGTTCCGCGAAGCATTGACATGGCTCGAAATACACGGCCAGGCCCCTGAGGCGGTTGAACACTGGCGCGGGTTCATCGAAGCCGCCGGGGCCTATGAAGGGGAGGCCAAGGAGGCCGAACGTCCGCGACGCAGACGACGGCGACGAGGACGACGAAGACCGTTTCGATCGCCCACGCATTGATCGTTATCCGCGTTTCCTCTCGAATTCGCGCATGAAATCCACGAGCGCGTCGACGCCTTCCTCCGGAAACGCGTTGTAGATCGAGGCACGCATACCACCAACCGATCGGTGGCCCTTGAGACCGTCGAGACCTGCCGCCGTCGCTTCCTTGTCGAACATCTTTTCCAGGTCCTCGCCGCGCAGCCGGAATGTCACATTCATGAGCGAGCGGCTCGACGCCTGCGCGGTGCCACGATAGAAGCCGGTGCGGTCGATCTCGGTATAAAGCTTGGCGGCTTTGCGCTCGTTGATGCGCGCGATCGCAGGGAGCCCGCCGAGCGACTTCAGCCACTTCATCGTCAGACCCAGGACATAGATGCCGAAGGTGTTTGGCGTGTTGTAAAGCGAGTTGTTCTCGGCCATCACCTTGTAGTTCAGCATCGAAGGAAGGCTCGATTGCGAGCGCTGAAGCAAGTCATCCCGGATGATGACGAGCGTGACCCCGGACGGGCCGAGGTTCTTCTGGGCACCCGCATACAGAAGGCCGAAACGACCGACGTCGATCGGAGCGCTCAGGATATCGGACGACGCATCGGCGACGAGCGGCACATCCGCGGCGACTGTGGGAAGTGCGCGCCATTCGGTACCTTCGATGGTGTTGTTGGTGGTGATGTGCACGTACGCCGCGCCAGGCGTCAGCGAGAGTTCGGCCGGCGATGGGATCCGGTTGTAGCCATCCGTCTTCGTCGAGCCGGTGACATTGACCCGGCCGATACGGACGGCCTCCTTGATGGCTTTGTCGGCCCACGTTCCGGTGTCGATGTAATCAGCGGTCTGCCCCGCGCCGAGCAGATTCATCGGAACCATCGAGAACTGAAGACTCGCGCCACCCTGCAGCATCAACACGCGATAGTGCTGCGGGATGGACGCCAGTTCCCGGAGGTCGGCGGTCGCGGTGGCCAGCAGATTCTCGAACGTCTTCGAGCGGTGGCTGATTTCCATCACCGACATGCCCACGTCGGGAAGCGACACCAGTTCCCGCTGCGCCTGTTCGAGCACCGGCAACGGCAGCACCGCCGGACCCGCGGAGAAGTTGAAGATGCGTGTTGATGTCGTCGGCATGAAATCCTTCTTTACTGGAGCTGCGGTCGTCGGGCGGCTCGCCGTGCTGAGCCGCCGATCAGATCTCGTGAATCAACAATCCGTCCCTGAGCTTCGGTTCGAACCACGTGGACTTGGGCGGCATGATGCCGCCGGCATCGGCGATCGCCATCAAATCATCCACGCTGGTGGGATGCATCGACAACGCCACGGCTGCGCCGCCCGAGCGTACGAGCCGCTCGAGCTCCGCAGTTCCTCGCGCGCCTCCTACGAAATCGATACGGGCGTCCGAACGGACGTCACCAATGCCGAGGATCGGCGTCAGCACATCGTCCTGTAGCCGGCTGACGTCGAGGCAATCCATGGGAGACGCTTCTGGTCCGGGCGTGCGTAACACGATCGTGTGCCAGCGGCCATCCACGAATATCGCGACCTCTCCTCGCCGTTCGGGAGCGGGAGGTCCCGCTTTGATCGTGAACCGTTCGGCGAGCGCGCGCAACAGCGAGGCACTTGTCAGGCTGCCAAGGTCCCGCACGACGCGGTTGTAAGGGAGGATGCGGACCTGAGCATCGGGGAACGCGACCGCAAGAAATGTGTCCCATTCCCCGTCAGTTGCAGACGACCCCTGCAGTTGGCGTCGCGCGCGCGCGGCACTGGCGGCGCGATGATGACCATCGGCGATATACAACGCCGGGATCCGGCCAAACAGCTCGACGAGGGTTTGCGCCTCTCGCTCGTCGGCGCGCCAGAGTGTGTGCTGCACCGCGTCGGCAGCGATGAAATCGTACAGCGGCGCACCCGTCGACACGCGCCGAACGACCGCATCGATTGACGCCACGCCGCGGTAGACGAGAAACACCGGACCGGTCTGCGCACGAAGGTCCAGTAAGTGGCGCGTACGATCGTCTTCCTTGTCCTGTCGTGTCCGCTCGTGCTTCTTGATGACGTCACGCTCGTACTCGTCCATCGAGAAGCACGCAGCAATCCCCGTCTGCTCGTGACCGCTCGCGCGCAGCCTGTAGACGTACACGCTCCGAGTCGCCTCTTCGAGCATCGGCGCCGCACGCTTCAGCGTGGCGTAGTTCGCAACGGCCCGCGCGTACACCCGATCCGAGTGTGGATCGGTACCAGGCGGGAGATCGATCTCTGCGCGCGAGACATGAAGAAAACTGAGCGCGTTTCCTTCAACCTGCGTCCGTGCTTCCTCGGTCGTGACGACGTCATAGGGAACGGCCGCGACCAGTGCCGCGACAGACGCAGCGGGACGGAGCGCGCGAAACGGAGCGAGGAGGGCCACATTCTGATTCTACCGGCTGACGGTGCGGGTGCCGTACGGGGTCACGTTTGCGAAGGTGCGGGGAGAGAGCGGCCTGCGGGTCGATCACAATGCGACGCGTCCTTAGGGCACAATGGGGTCATTCATGGAATGGTGGGTGACGCTTGGACTGGCGGGAGTGTCGGCCGTCGTGGCCTATCTGATCGCCCGGCTCAGATCGCTTGGTGAAGAAGTCGAGCGTCAGAAGCAGGCGGCTGGATCCGCACAGGCGCTCATAGACAAGGCCGATCAGAAACTCCGCGACACGTTTCAAGCACTGGCCGCCGACGCGCTGAAAGACAATCGGAACTCGTTCTTCGATCTGGCTCGGACGTCGTTCGAGCGGTATCGACAGCCGATCACCGATACGCTGACCCGACTCGACGAACGACTCGATCACGCCGAACGCGAACGCATCGAAGCGTATTCACGCCTGTCGCAGCAGGTACTGGCCCTCGGCGCGGCCACGAACACGCTCTCGCGGGCGCTCCGGACTCCGGCGGTACGCGGGCGCTGGGGTGAAATGCAGCTGCGGCGCGTCGTCGAGATCGCCGGCATGCTGCATCGCTGTGATTTCGACGAACAGCCGGGGCTCTATTCCGATAACGGTGGGCGACTCCGTCCCGATCTGATCGTGCATCTCCCCGGCAGCAAGCAGATCGTCGTCGATGCCAAGGCCCCGCTCGAGGCCTTCCTCGATGCGCAGGAGGCCCAAGACGAAGAAGCCCGCTCGGCGCGGCTGCAGGCGCACGCCCGACAGGTCCGCGAGCACATGGACAAGCTCGGCGGCAAGGCGTACTGGGAGCAACTGGGCAACTCTCCTGAAATGGTTGTCATGTTCCTGCCGGGCGAGACGCTCTTCAGCGCCGCGCTCCAGCACGATCTGACGCTCATCGAGCGCGGACTGCAGCAGCGAGTGCTGCTCGCGAGCCCCATCACATTGATCGCGCTGCTGACGACCGTCGCACATTCGTGGCGTCAGGAGGCGCTGACCGACAACTACCGTGAAGTGGCGCGGCTCGGAAAGGATCTCTACGAACGCCTGTTGATCTTCACCGACCACTTCGACGACATGCGCAAGAAGCTCGATGGCGCGGTGCAGGCGTACAACAAGGCCGCCGGATCGTTTGAAAGCCGCGTGCTCGTGAGCGCGCGGCGCCTGAAGGAACTCGACGTCACGACCGCTGGTGAACTCCCATTGTCAGAGCCGATTGATACCGTCCCACGCGTACTAAAGCAGGCAGGTCTGATGGGGCTCCCCGAGGAGGCGACGACCGATCCTGAGGTCGACGATGTGCAGAAGGTTCCGTGAAAACGCCCTGATCCAAGTAAAATCAGGGTTTCCCCATGTCGGAACCTTTGCCAACGCTCGAGTCGGCGCGTCCACTCGACTTCATTCGAGAAATCGTGACGAACGACGTGCGCGCCGGCCGCCACAGCGGTCATGTGCACACCCGGTTTCCGCCAGAGCCCAACGGATACCTGCACATCGGGCATGCGAAATCGATCTGTCTGAATTTCGGCGTCGCCGAAGAATTTCTCGGGGCCTGCAATCTCCGCTTCGACGACACCAATCCGACGAAGGAAGACACCGAGTACGTCGAATCGATCCAGGAAGACGTCCGCTGGCTGGGGTTCGACTGGTCCGACCGTCTCTTCTACGCCTCCGACTACTTCGAACAACTCTACGGCTTCGCCGAGCAGTTGATCCGTGACGGCAAGGCGTACGTCGACAGCCTGACTGCCGATGAGATCCGCGACTATCGCGGCACCCTCACAGAGGCCGGGAAGAACAGTCCGTATCGCGCCCGCACCGTCGAGGAGAATCTCGATCTGTTCAGACGCATGCGCGGGGGGGAATTCACCGACGGCGCGCACGTGCTGCGTGCGGCGATCGACATGACGTCGCCGAACATCAACATGCGAGACCCGACGTTGTACCGCATTCGCCATGCGTCGCATCACAGAACTGGCTCGACGTGGTGCATCTATCCGACCTACGACTACGCGCACCCGATTTCCGACGCGCTCGAAGGCATCACGCATTCGTTGTGCACTCTGGAATTCGAAGACCATCGGCCCTTGTACGACTGGGTCGTGGACAACCTTCGTCATACGGGAGCATTCCGGTCTCGCCCCCAACAAATCGAGTTCGCACGCCTGAACCTGAATTACACGGTGATGAGCAAGCGAAAGCTGCTCGCGCTCGTCGAGCAGAAGCTCGTGGCCGGATGGGACGACCCCCGGATGCCGACCATTGCTGGCATCCGGCGGCGCGGCTACACCCCCGAAGCGGTCCGTGACTTCTGCTCGCGGATCGGCGTGGCCAAGAAGGAAAACGTCATCGACGTCGCGCTGCTCGAGCACACCGTGCGCGAAGATCTGAATCGTCGCGCGCTGCGGGCGCTCGCGGTGCTGCGGCCGCTCACCGTGATCATCGAGAACTACCCCGAGGATCGGGTCGAAGAGGTCGCAGCCGAGCAGAACCCCGAGGATCCGAGCGCAGGGAAGCGAGCCGTGCCGTTCTCGCGCGTGATCTACATCGACCGCGACGACTTCATGGAATCGCCGCCCAAGAAGTTCTTCCGGTTGTCACCGGGCGCCGAGGTGCGCCTGCGGTACTCGTACATCCTCAAGTGCGAGCAGGTCGTCAAGGACGCATCGGGTGAGATCGTCGAGCTCCGTGCGACGATTGACACCGACTCCCTGCGCGGCGCGACCGCCACCCGACGGGTCAAGGGAACCATCCATTGGGTGTCGGCCGCTCACGCCGTCGACGCGGACGTGCGGCTCTACGATCGCCTCTTCCGATCGGAAGATCCGGCGGCAGGTCGCGACCCACTCGATGATCTCAATCCCGCGTCGCTCGAGGTCCTCACCCATTGCAAGGTCGAGCCGTCGCTTGCCAGCGCAGCACCAGGAACGCGCTTCCAGTTCGAACGGCAAGGCTATTTCTGCGTCGACCCCGATTCGCGTCCCGGCGCGCCTGTGTTCAACCGCACCGTGACCCTGAAAGACACCTGGGCAAAAATCAATAAGTCTTCGTAACGCGTTTCATCGGTGGTACTTCTCCGTCCACCGCCTGAGTCGTTCAGAGGTCTCGACCGCCTCCGGCACCGACAGCAGCCGATCGCTCTCCCACGGAAGCTTCCAGCTCCAATTGTGCGGGCCGACCGTGGCCGGCTCGTTGATGCGATCACGCCAGCCGAACACATCCTGAATCGGGAGCACGAGCAGATCGGCGCCCGAGGCAAAGAGTGCTTCGAGGAGCGCGTCACGCAGAGACGACGAGAGGTCGGTTGACTGGACGGCCCGGGTACGGTCCTCCGCGCTGAGACAGGAGCGGATCGAAGGTATCTCGAGAACCGCTTCCCGCTCGTCGAGCGGCGCGGTCTCCCACCAGACGACGAGCGGCTCGGTGTCGTGGGTGCCGGACGTCGCGACCGCCACCCGGTCGTAGGTGACCGGATCTTTGAAGGGCTGGCCCTCGTCGTGCCACTCGCGTTCCCACCTGAACACCTTGTAGCCGGGAATCGACAGCCGCGCCAGCGAGTCGCGAACGAAATCGGGAACGACCCCCAAGTCCTCCGCGATGATCTGGGCTCCAGACTGCTGGAACACGCCGAGGATCCACTCGCCGAGCGCCTGCTGCGCGCTCTGCTCGACGGGAGTGAACGAGCCCTCTCCGCCCGACATCGGTCTCGTGTACATCCGGAAGAAGCCGACGAGGTGATCGACGCGATACCCGTCGAACAGATCGGCGCAGCGCGCCGCCCGCTGACGCAACAGCGTGAAGTCGCGCTCGGCCAGCACGTCCCATCGATACGCAGGCAGTCGCCAGTCCTGTCCGGTCGCGCTGAAGGCATCGGGCGGGACGCCGATTGAAAGGTCCAGTCGGAATTCATCCTGACGCGCCCAGACATCGGCACTCTCGGTGCCGACCGCGAACGGCAGGTCGCCGAAGACCTTGACACCGGGCAGCGCCGCCCGCGCGGCCGCCCACTGGCTACCGGCGATCCACTGGAGATACTGCCGATACAGCACTTCATCCGCCAGATCGACGCGTGCTGCCGCGAGTGCCTCAGGGTGCCGCACGCGAATCGGTTCCGGCCATTCGAGCCACGGTTGCGGGCCGTGATGCTTTTTGAGGGCGCGAAACAAGGCATAGTCGTCCAGCCACCACGACTGCGCGGAAATGTATTCGCGCAGCGCGCCGGCGCGCGTCCCGTCCTTCGCCCACTCGTCGTTTTTGAACCGGGCGAACGACCGCCGCAAGGCGACCTCTTTCAAATGCCGTACGTGCGCATAGTCGATGGCGCGCGCCGCGCGCGCGACAGCGACCTCGTGGCGCAGCTCCGGCTCGAGCGCCGACTCTCCTCCGATCGCGAGGAAGTCGTCGACGGCATCGAGCGTGATGAATTGGGGATCGATGGCCATCACGCTCAGGGCTGAATAGGGCGACGTCTCGCCCGGCGGCATCTCGCTGAGCGGGAGCATCACCACCACGCGCTGGCCGGCGCGCTCGAGCCACGCGCCGAAACGAGGAAAGTCGGTGAACTCGCCGATCCCCCAGCTTCGCGACGAGGGTACCGAGAACAGCGGCACGAGAATGCCGGCGCGGCGCGATTCCGTGGAGCAGCTCATGACGGGGTCGGGTCGCTACGACGAAGCGACGCGGAGCACGCGGTCGAGGGCGTCGGCGAACACGTCCTCGGGCGGCAGGAGGCTGACCACCAGGAAGGCTTCGTGCGGAAAGTCGAAGAAGTAACCGGGATGCACCAGCACGTGCTCGCGCTGCACCAGGTCGATGACGAGCGTCTCTTCTCCACGCACTGCCGGTATTCGTATCACGGCGGACCACCCGCCTTCCACGCCAAGAACATCACACGACGGGTATCGTCGTGCCAGCTCGTGTGCGCGTGCTGCGTTTCGCGCGACACGTTCCTGAATCGCGCGTCGTACGACACCTCCACGAGCGAACAAATCAGGCAACGCGATCTGCACGGGAGTACTGACCGAGAGGAAGGTATCGGCGATGAGCTCCAAGCGCGCCAGCGCCTCGTCTCTCATCGGCCGAGGTCCGCCGACCAGCATCCACGCGATCTTGATCTGCGGCAGCCCCAGCGACTTCGAGGCTCCTCCCAGCGTAAACGACAACACAGAATTGTCGTGCACGATTTCGGTCGCCGGCGCCGTCGTTTCGACGGCGTACTCGGCGAAGACCTCATCGGCAACGAGCGCCCATCCCCGTTCGCGGCACAGCGCGACAATTGCGTCGGCTTCGGATCGCGAGACGTACGATCCGGTTGGATTGTTCGGAGAGACGAGGAGCACCGCCTTCGTCTCCGCGGGCGCCGCGGCTAATGAATCGACATCGATTTCCCATCGTCCGTGATACCGAAGCGCATAGGGCACAGCCTGGACCGAATCGAGCCTGGTCAGATGTTCGAACAGCGGATAGCTCGGCTGCGGCACCAGCACGCTCGTTCCGGGATCACACAGCAGTTTGAACACCCAGCTGTAGGCTTCGCTCGTGCTCGACGAGAGCACGATGCACCCAGGGTCGATGCCGACGCCGCGACGTGCGAAATCATCCGCAACCGCCTGCCGTGCCGTCATGACACCGAGCGGCTGCGGCTCGTACCGCAGCGCGCGCCGCTCACTGAGGGCGTTCAGCAGATCATCCGGATACGGGATCCCTGCGCGGGTGGGATTCGACTCCGTGAGATCGACGATCGCAGCGCCAGTGGCGCGCAGCGATTCGACCGCGCGGCTGATCGCGTTGATCTCGGCGTGCGCCGGCAGACGATTCGAGAACATCGTCGATGGAACAGGAGCTTCGCGTCCTACGAACCCTGACGCGCGAACGCCGCGTACTCGAGCATCTGCGATTCGAGATCACACGGGTACGTGATCTCGATCTCGATGATCGCGCCAGCGTGATCGCGCCGGGCGTCCAGTCTCGGCATCACGAATCCCGTATACGAGGGCAGCTGCAGACGATCGACGCGGGCGACGACCTCGTCACGGAGCGCGGTATCGACGCGGATACCGTAGGTCTCGAAGAGCGCGCGGGCGGCGGCGTAGTCGCCCTCGCTCTTGATCCGCTGAACCTCGGCGAGCAGTCGCGCCACGCCATCGCGAAACGCGCGCGCGTCGGTCATGACGAAGTAGGTCTTGCCTGCTCGGCGCCGTACCTCGATGGCGGTCGTGTGTGCGCGAAGCCACTCGACAATCATCTGGCGGCCTCGCATGTGGTCCTCCTCGAGCTGCGCGCCCTCGCGGACCCGCCGCAACTGGACGAGGACCGTGCGGGCGTAGTGCTCGTACTCGCACCGGACGATCTCATCGTGATGCTCCGATGAGACCAGTCCAAGGTCGACGAGCCTGGGATCGGGCAGAAAGTACAGCGCGACCAGATCGGCTCGTGCCTCTTCGATCGCGGAGTACTGTTCCGCGAGCAGTCGGTGCGGCGGCATCGCCACCCCCTCGGCCATCCGGCCTGATCCGTGGCCGATGACCTCGTGCATATTCGTGGTGAGCTCCTGTGCCAGCGCTCCCCACGTCCTGGCACGCTCGGCTTCATCCACATCCCACGCGAACTCGCTCCGCAACTCCTCCGGCGTGGCGTGCTCGTAGGCGTCGGCGACGTTCGTCAATGAGACCGACTTGCTTCCATACTGCTCGCGTATCGCCTGGTCGTTGGGCAGGTTGATGCCGACCGGCGTGAGCGGGCCTGAATCGCCGGTTTCGACGACCACCTCGATGGCTCTGGCGGTCACACCAGTGACCTGCGGCTTTCGATAGCGGTGATCCCACGGCATGTGGTTCTCGAACCACTGCGCGCTTGCAGCGAGCGCCTCGATCTTCTTCGTCTTCTCCTCGTTGACGTACCAGACGAGCCCTTCCCAAGCGCCCTTGGCGCCTCGAGGGTCCATGTAGACCTCGACGAAACCGTTGATCGTGTCGACCGGCGACTCCTGATCGCGAACCCAGGCGATGTCGTAGGCGACGCGGTCGGCGTCTTCGCCCGATGTATAGAAGCCGATCAGCGCACGCAGCGCGTCGGCCATGAGAGGAGGCGCACAAGAAAGCGCGTCCGTCAGATGGCCGACGATGCGCCGGATCTGCCGATCGTACCGGCCGCCGACCCGATAGACCTCTTCGACCAGGTGGCCATTCTGCGCGACGAGTCGCGAGTTGAGGGCATATCGCTCGTCGAAATCATCGAGGTCTCGAGCGGTCACTCCGCGGTACAGGTTGTTGGCACTCGACTGCAACATGTCACGGCCCGGACCGGGCGTCTTGTTGGTCAGGACGGGGTCGATCGTGGCATCGAAGAAGAGCGGGGCGAGCCGGTCGACGAAGGCATCGAGCGTCTCCTCGTGTCGCCGCGCGAACGACGCTCCGTCGCTCGCGGCAGCGGCGACCGCGTCCCGCAGTTCGTCGCGCGTGATCCCGAGCAGAAATTTGCGCGCGGTCAGATTGTTGTAGGGACCGCTGTTGATCCAGAACAGTTTGGTGTAGGCGCGGATCTCGCGCAGCACCCGAAGATCGACGTGCGCGGCGTGCGTGAGGATCGTCTCGAGCAGCCCGCGCATGTCGAGGTTGTGCGCGTAGCGCTGGTCGTAGTAGATGTCGCGCCCGGCGAGCGCTGCGAGATACAAGTGCCAGGCCAGCGTCTTCTCGCGCAGAGACAGCGACGAGAACCCGTCCGCATAGAGCTGTACCACTGCGGCCTCGCCGATCTGCTCCAGGAAGTGCGGGCGGGCGGCAACCGTCGGCGACTCGGAAGCAGTCCGATTGGGGATCACAGCTCGATCGTCTCCCCATGTTGTGGCGTGTATGCGTCCCATCCGAGTCGTTCCTTGATTCGGAGCTTGAGCGCGTCCATCGGTCCGGGCTCGCCGTGCACGAGGCACAGACGTCCTGGTGGTGTGGGAAGTGCGCCAAGCCAGCGGAGGATTTCGTTGCGATCGGCGTGCGCCGACATCGAATCGATTTTCACGATCTGGGCATTGACGGCGATGTCGCGCCCATGGATTCTCACCGTCTTCGCTCCTTCGACCAGTGCCCGGCCCCGCGTGCCTTCGGACTGATAGCCGACGAACAGCACCGTGTTCTTCTCGTCGGGCAGCGCCGCGGCGAGGTGGTGCAGCACGCGACCCCCGGTCGCCATGCCGCTCGACGAAATCACGATCGCGCTCCGGCGGCTCGCGGTCAGCTCCTTCGATTGCTGCGGGGACGCAATCGTCTGAAAACGGCCGGTTGCAAACTGCGACACCTGCTTGTGCTCCGATCGCATGTCGGGATCCAACTCCGCGACGCGTGCGGAGTAGAACTTCAGGCCGTCCGTGGCCATCGGGCTGTCGACGTACACGGGAAGGATCGGAATGCGATGGTCCTGCTCGAGGCGACGCATCCAGTAGAGAAGCTCTTCGACGCGACCGATCGCAAACGACGGCACGATCAGCTTGCCGCCTCGCCTGACGGTGTCGCGAATCACGTTGCCCAGTGCCTCTTGAGTACCGTCACTGGGATGGTCGCGGTCTCCATACGTCGACTCGACGAGCATCACATCGGCGCTCCGAGGGGGCAGCGGATCGGGCAGCACAGGACGGTCATATCGTCCGAGGTCCCCACCGAAGAGAATCGATGGGCCGCCCTTCAACCGCACGAGGATGAACGCCGATCCGAGCAGGTGTCCGGCTGAGAACATCTCGATCGAAATGCCCGGGCCGATTTCGATCTCACGCTCATAGCCGATGGGCTGCAGATGTGTCAGCGCCGCGAACGCATCGCTCTCGGTGTAGAGCGGAAGCGCGGGTGTGTGCTTGGTGTAGCCGTGTCGGTTCGCCTGCCGCGCATCTTCTTCCTGAATCCGTCCCGCGTCAGGCAGGACGAGCTGACATAGATCCTTCGTTCCTGCCGTGCAGAACACGCGCCCTTTGAATCCCTGCGCGGTCAGCCGCGGAAGATAGCCCACGTGATCCAGATGCGCGTGCGTCAAGACCACGGCGTGAATCGAGTCGGACGGCACGGAAAAGTCCGCCCAGTTGCGCATGCGCAGTTCCTTCAACCCCTGGAAGAGGCCGCAGTCGAAAAGAACGCGCGAGCCGTCGTGTTCGAGCAGGTACTTGGACCCGGTGACGGTGCGGGCCGCGCCGAGAAAGGTCAGATGTGCCACGCCGAGGAAGACGACGATATCAGGCTTTCGTGAGATTGTTCACAGAGAGTAGGTGCTACTCTGTCGCTCTTGCATGTTTCATGACGTGTTGCGCCGCCAGCCCGCGATCGTCGCCGCGGAATTGCGGCCGCCTCGTGCAGACCTCGATGCGAGCCGTGGCATCGATGCCTGGATCGATACATACCACGGCATCCGCCGGCTCACACGTCAGGCCATCCCAGTCTTTCTCACCGACAGTGCCGTCGGCACGCAGGAGGAAAACAACCTCCGACACCTGAATGCGAATCTCGGGCGCGACTTGCCTCGGGAGCTGGTGGTCCCATTTCTCACGAGCAAACACTCGCTCGACTTCTGTCTCTCGTACGCACAGCAGGCCTGGCAGCTTGGCTTCACGTCGCTCGTCATCCTTGGCGGCGACAAAACGGTCGGACACCCGCGATGCGTGGAGCATGCGTGGACATTGCGACAGAAAGTGCGAGCGCGAGAGCCTCGGCTCTCACTGGGCGGCTGGGCCAATCCGCATGCGAACCCGGTTCAGCAGGTCGATTTTCTCGTCGACGAGCGCTTCTGCGCCGAGTTCTTTCTGACGCAGATCGTGACGCACTTCGACCTGGATCCAGTGAAACGGTTCGTTGAGGAGACCGATAAGCGCAATGTCAGCCTGCCGGGCATGTTTGGTGTCTTCTATTATCGCAGCGCGAGCCCGAAGACCTTGGAGGCGCTCGGTGCGTTCATGCCGGTCCCTGTGCGGGCGCTCACGGCGGAATTTGCGTCCGGTGTATCGCCGGTCGATGTGTGTGCGCGGACCATCCGCGCGGTCAGAGCGCTCGGCATACGTCACATCTACATCAGCAACCTGCCCACGGACGATGCGGCCGCAACCCTTGCCGCGATCCGTGAGCGAGTCTAATCCCGGACGCTATTTCAGATGCCTGCCGCCGTCCACGCGAATCGTTTCACCGGTGATGAAGTCGCTCTCCACGAGGGCCAGGACCACTTTGGCGATTTCGTTCTCTCCGCCCCAATGGCCGAGCGGCGTGGCTCGTTCGACGGCAGCGAACTCTTCGTCCGATGTGCCTTCGGGCGCGACGATCGGCCCGGGAGCGATCGCGTTGACGAGGATTTGATCTGACGCGAGCTCGAGAGCCAGGCCTTCGGTGAGCGCGATGACACCGGCTTTCGCGACGTAGTAGGGCAGGTAACCGTGATAGCGCGGACGCCCGCTGCGCGGCAACCAATCGGCGAAATTGATGATCCGGCCGCCGCGCAAACGGCGCATGTGAGGGGCCGCGGCCCGTGCACAAAGCCACGCGGCTCGAAGGTCTACGTTCAGCTGTGCATCCCAATCCTCGACGGTCAGCTCGTCGATCGGTTTGCGTTCATACAGCGACGCCATGTTGATCAGGACATCCAGTCGACCCAGCGCATCGACCGTTGCTTCGACCGCGCGATCACCACTGTCTGGATCACGCAGATCACTCTGGATGACCGTGGCTCGCCGCCCGAGGGCTCTTACGGCACCCGACGTCTCGTCTGCTTCGGCCCTGGACCGGTGGTAAACCAGGGCAATGTCGGCTCCAGCGCGAGCGAGCTCGGTCGCCACGACCGCGCCGATCCTCTTCCCACCGGTGATGAGCGCTACTCTGCCGGTCGGATCCATGCGCCCAATAGTAGCTGCTGCGCTTGAGTGCCACGGCTCGAAAGCGGTTTTCAACGTCCGTAAGCCGTTCGTGCGAGGACTGCCCTTAAGTCATTGAAAGGCAATGGTTGCCGGGTGGTCCGGTTTCTGCTCGTCGTGTAAGTTCGTGGTCCGCTGACATCCGTCGGTTGGCCTCGGATCGTGTGCGTCGCGTCCCCGCCGCGGCGCACACGTTTTCTTTTTTCCCCTTCTTCGGCCTCATCCCTTGAGCCGTGACGGTGCGATGTTCCCATCGAAGGCGGGAACGGTTGGAGCCTATGGAGTGGAGATTGCCGAGGCGGAGAAGGAGTTGGTGCGGGTGCCGATGGACCTGGCCAAGCTGAGATAGCTGATCTGAGAAGCAGGGGCGGACCGGGTTGGTCCGCCCCACTTCCCCCGCCAGATCGAGCGCTTACGAAAGGACCTTGACGACGACGCGACGGTTCATCGCGCGGCCGTCCTTGTTGGTGTTCGGTGCAACCGGCTTCTGCTCGCCGTAGGAGATCACGTTGATCTTGTGGAGCGGAATCTGGTGCTGCTCGTAAAGATACCGCTTCACCGCTTCGGCGCGCTCCATACCGAGCTTCTCGTTGTATTGCGGGTTTCCGACGTTGTCGGTGTGACCTTCGACCTCGAAGTAGATGTTCTTCGGGTCAGCCTTGATCTGACGAATCACCTCATCGAGACGGGCCTTGGCCTGATCGGGCAGCTCGGCCTTGCCGAATTTGAAGTTCCCCTGATCTTCGCTGAGGGTCACTTCGAACACGAGCTTGCGTGACGCCGCTTCAACGGTGTTGATGCGGCCACCGAGTCTGTTGTCAACATCCTTGGCCACGCCGGCGGCGGCGTCAGCGGCCGCGCGCGCCTCAGTCGCCGACCGACCGGCCGCTTCGGCCTTCGAGTCGACGGCGCCGATGCGCTCCTCGTTCTTCCGAGTGCGCTCTTGCGTCTCTTCAACCGTGCCGGCCAACGTGTCGACCTTTCCGTTGACGTTGCCGACTTCGGTCCGCACGAATTTCTTAGTGGCGCAGGCTGGAGCCACGGCCACCGCGAGGGTGAGCATTGACGCTGCAAAAAGGCTCTTCCGCATGATGTTTTTTCTCTCCTGTAACCGACGTGACTAACTTCCGCTACGTGACGGGCCGGAAACGTACCCGCCTCGCGAATGAACGACCAAGTTCTTCTTGCGCGTGCGAACCTCGAGCGGATGCCATCCCTGGCGCGCTCCCGGTTCGATTGAGATCAAGTACTGGTACCGAATTTCCTCGAACAGATCCTGAATCGCGATCGAGGTGTGTGCGGGAACGCTGGTCACCCGCATGTCACCCCCGGTCCATCGCGCCAGGTCGGCGAGGGTCGCAGTCTGGACCTTGCGACCGTCTGTTTCGATCACCTCGAGCTCGCCTCCCGGATGATCGAGTGGGTTCACAACCCTGAGCAAGTACACCGGAACGTCAATCGAACTAGCGATGCCGGACACCTGGGGCGCCGTCAATTTGCTGCCGGTGTCGATGCCATCGCTGATGACGAGCACCGCGCGATGACGTGTCTTGCGTTCTGCCACTGCCTGAGCTGCCTGAGCAACGGCGTCATAGAGCGACGTCTTCCCCCACGGCTTTCCCTTCAGGCTGACCTTGTGAATGTTCTTCACTTCGGTCGTGAACCCGACGATCTGTATCAACTGCGAGTCGAAGGTGAAAAGCGATGCCTCGTCACGTCCGTCGTGCAGGTTCATCGCCGCGACCGCAACCGCTTCGCGGGCGCGATCCATGTTGCCTCCGACCGCCATACTGCCGCTGATATCGAGCAGAATTGCCAGGCTGACGGGAGCGTCGCCGACGTAGAAATCCTTCATTTCCTTCCGGAGACCCGAATCGTAGATCTCGAAGTCGGTCTGCTTGAGACCCTTGACGACCTTGCCCGATTCGTCCCGGACGGCCACAGACACAGTGACGGCCTCAACCCCGGATTTGAAAATGGCCTGCCCCCCCGGTCGGACCGGAGTGGACGGGGCACCCTGGGCGATCAACGTGGCACCGGAAACCGCCACAGTGAGGCCCAGGATGGCGGGGGTGACCATCTTGTGCATGTGCATGAGGTCCTTTATCAATGCGCTTGCCAGAGCCCTGATCGTGACGGCTCAATCACTTAGAGTAACCGAGACCGACCTGAAGGGCGTAATTTCTATCGCCCATGTGTAGTAATTGCACTCTGACGGACTGATCGTGAGTGCGCACAGTGTCGCCAGTTGCCAGCTCGCGATGGAATTTCTGTGCAGTTCTGAACCCTTCCGAAAGGTGACCACGCGTTCGGTCGTCAAAGTACGAGCGACATTCGGACTTTCCGATCAAACCCCTTAAGATGAGCGCATGCCCACGAAGAGCTCACGACCCGTCCCTGTCGCCGGGCGCGTCAATCGATTCTCTTACGCCATCCGCAACATCGTTGCGGCAGCCAAGGAAGTCGAAGCTCGGGGGCAGCGGGTGCGCTATCTGAACATCGGCGACCCGGTCGCCTTTGGTTTCAAGACGCCGCAGCACCTGATTGAAGCGGCCGCGCGGGCCATGCGCGATGGTCACAATGGGTATGTACCCTCGGTCGGAATCCCTGCCGCGCGCGAAGCGGTCGCCGCTGAGTACGCGGCGCGCGGTATTACCGTCTCCCCCGATCGGGTGCTGATCACGACCGGAACGTCTGAGGGGATCGAGCTGGCCCTGAACGCCCTGGTCGATGAGGGCGACGACGTGCTGGTACCCTCGCCGACGTACCCGCTGTATACAGCGGTGCTCGCGAAGATTGGAGCACAGCCTCGCTACTACCGCACTGATCCGAGCCGTGAATGGCTGCCGGATCTCGATCATCTGCGCAGTCTCATCACGCCTCGCACCCGCGTGCTGGTCGTCATCGATCCGAATAACCCGACCGGCGCGGTGTATCCCGTATCGGTTCGTCGTTCACTGATCGCGTTCGCCGAACAACACGACCTGACGATCCTCGCCGACGAGGTGTATAGCGATCTCGGGTTCGACGGCCCTGTGCCCCTGCTGGGCACCCTCGATCTCGACGCTCCGATCATCTCGTTCTCGAGCCTGTCGAAGGCCTACCTTGCGCCTGGCTGGCGCGCCGGCTGGCTGGTGGTGGGCACGACGCCGAGACTCGATACGACGCTCGCGGCGATCAAGAAGCTGGCAGACGGCCGCCTGTGCAGTCCCGGTCCGATGCAATACGCCGTCGCCGCCGCACTGACCGGCGACCGCTCCCATCAGATCGGATTTCGTGCCGCGCTTGCCGAACGGGGTCGCGTGACGACCGAGAGCCTGAATGCGATTCCGGGCCTGCGATGCGTCGCGCCGAAGGCCGCGTTCTACGTGCTTCCCTCAGTGTCGCTGCCGGCCGGTCGCACTGATGAAGATTTCGTTCTGGACCTGCTCCGCGAAACGGGCATTCTGTGTGTCAACGGCTCCGGATTTGGGGTGAACGCGAACGATGGCTTCTTCCGGATCGTGTGCCTGGCGCACCCGACGGAGCTCGCCTCGATTTACGCGGACCTCGGAGCGTTTACACGCGATTACCTCGCTCGCGGCTGAACAAGCGAGATGCGAGTGACGGCACGGACTGACAACCCTCGAGCACTCATCCGCTACGCGCTGATAGGTGCCGCGCTCACGACGGGGATCGTCTGGACGCTGTACCTGATTCGCAACACGCTGCTGCTCGTGTACGTGGCGATCCTGATCGCGATCGGGCTCTCGCCGCTCGTTGAGGCGATCGAACGACATCGGCTCGCGATTCGCCTTCGGTTGCCGCGGTGGGGCGCCATTCTCACCATCTATCTGCTCTTCCTGGCAGCGATCATTTCGATCGCCGCGCTCATCCTCCCGCCCCTGGCGTCGCAGGCTCAAGACTTCTGGGTGACTGCACCGGACCTGTTACACCGGGCACAGTTGTGGCTCATTCAGCGCGGAATCCTGTCCCGCGAGTTCACGGTGATCGAAGCGGTGAGGCAGGCGCCCGTCGGCGGCACCGATGCGGTGGGGACCCTGCTCGGGGCACTCTGGGGCATCGTCGGCGGCGTGTTCGGCGTGGTGACGATCCTCATCGTCGCCTTCTACATGCTGGTCGACAGCTCCAACATCGTCAGCACGTTTGTGCGGGCGTTCCCACGTGTCGAACGCGCACGCGTAGCCGCCGCCTGTGCCGACGTCTCGGCGAAGGTCAGCGCGTGGCTCGCGGGCCAGCTCTTTCTTGGATTGATCATCGGATCGACGGCGGCAATCGGCCTCGGGCTGATGGGTGTGCCGTATTTCTACGTGCTCGCGTTGATCGCCGGAGTCGGTGAGTTGATCCCGATTGTCGGCCCGGTGCTGTCGGCGATTCCCGCCATCGCGGTCGCCTTTTCCGTGTCGCCGGCACTCGCGCTCGGCGTCACGGTGTTCTTCGTCGCCCAACAACAATTCGAAAACCACCTGCTCGTTCCTCGCGTGATGTCGAGGCAGGTGGGCGTCAGCCCCGTGATCGTCATCATCGCGCTTCTCATCGGCGGCTCGATTCTCGGGATCATCGGTGCGATTCTCGCGGTGCCAACCGCGGCGATCCTTCACGTTGTCTACCAGAAGGTGACCGACGCGTTGGGCGACTGATGGGCCGCGCCCGGCACGTCGTGCTCGTATACAGCGCCGTCGCGATCCTCGCGACGTGGCCGCTCGTGCGGGGCCTGAATCGCAACGTCGCCGGGGATCTCGGCGATCCGGTCTTCACGATGTGGGTGCTGGCGTGGGACAGCGATCAGCTGCTCGGGCTGCTGCATGGCGACGGTACGCGACTCGGGACATTCTTCGACGCCAACATCTTTCATCCCGCGGAGATGACGCTCGCATACTCGGAGCATTTCATTCCGCAGGCGATTCAGGCTCTTCCCGTCTACGCGGTCACCAATAACCCGATCCTCGTTTACAACCTCCTGTTTCTTTCGACATTCATCCTCTCGGGTCTCGGTGCGTATCTCTTCGTGCGCGAGCTGACCGGCGACGCGCGTGCCGGATTCATCGGCGGACTGCTGTTCGCGTTCGCACCCTATCGCTTTCCACAGACTCCGCATCTGCAGGTCCTCTCCTCGCAGTGGATGCCGTTCGTTCTGTACGGATTCCGACGCTACTTCGCATCCGTCGACCAACCTGATTCGGCTCGGGGCGGACGATGGCGGCCGCTGGCGGGCGCGGTTGCGGCGCTCATCGTGCTCAATCTCTCGTGCGGCTACTACCTCATGTACTTTTCGCTGGTCGTCGCAGCGTACGTCCTGTGGGAGATCTGGCAGCGTCGCGCCTGGCGAAACCTCGCCATGTGGACGCGTCTGTCCATCGGCGCACTTGTCGTCTCCGTCTTCACGCTGCCGCTCCTGGTGCCGTATCTCCTGGTGCAGCAGGTGCTTCATCTCGAGCGCGGCAGTGCGGAGCTCGTGCGCTATTCGGCGGACGTGTACTCCTACCTGACCGCATTCAGCCTCCAACCGATCTGGGGGAACGTCGCGAGGGTCTTTCCCAAGCCAGAGGGAGATCTGTTCCCGGGTGTCGTGACGATCGTGCTCGCGCTGGTCGGCGTGATTTTCTGGCGCGCGACGACGGAACCTGCGGTACCGGCGCTGCGTCTTCGTGCGCTGCATTGGGTGCTCATCGGCCTCTCGCTTGTACACGTGGCCGCCGCCGTGATTACCGTATTCAACCGCCGTCTCACGATTGACCTCGGGCTCGTGACGATTCGGATGAGCAACGTCAATCAGCTGCTCTTGCGCGCGGCGATCCCGGCCATTCTGCTTCTCGTGCTGTCGCCGGAGTTGCGCGCACGGAGTGCGGCGTTCATGCGGACGCGAGGCTTCTTCGTTGTGACATTGCTCGCTGCAATCTGGCTTTCGCTTGGGCCTGCTCCCGAGGCGCTGGGGCGCCCAGTCAATCTGTTTGGTCCCTACCGCGTGTTGTACGAATCCGTACCCGGGTTCGACGGTCTGCGCGTGCCGGCCCGCTTCGGGATGATCGTCGTGTTGATGCTCTCGGTACTCGGCGGATTCGGCGCTGCATTCATCGCACGATGGCGCGGCTCGACGACCATCCTCACGCTGCTCGCCGTGCTCTTTCTCGCCGAGAGCGTGGCGATGCCCTTCACCGTGAATGGCGTCTCACAGCTGGTTGACTATTCGACACCCGAAGCGCGGGTGTACCCGCCATCGCGTGCGCCGGCGGTGTACCGCGCGGTTCCCCATGAGCCACGCGTCGTCCTCGCCGAACTGCCACTGGGACAGCCGGACTATGACCTGCGCGCCATGTTCTATTCCGTCGGCCATCACGCCCGACTGTTGAACGGGTACAGTGGGTTCTTTCCGCCCCATTATGCTCGACTCGCGCTGGCGCTTTCCGACGTGCCTCATCACCCCGAGCTTGCATGGAACGCCCTGCAGAACAGCGGCGCCACGCATGTGCTCGTGCATGAACGCGCCTGGCTCGATGACCAGGGTCCGAACACGTCGGCAATGCTCGAGAGGCTCGGCGCTCGCGAAGTCTTTCGCGATGGCTCCGACGTGCTGCTGAAGCTGCCGTGACCATGGAGCGCTGACATGCGACCCGATCCGCTTGCGTATCTCGATATCGAGTTGAACGACCTCCGAGCGCAGGGACTCTATCGCCCCTTACGCGTGCTCGACGGGGAACAGAAGGCACACGCCTCAATCGATCACCGCTCAGTCATCAATCTCTCCTCGAACAACTATCTCGGCCTGACGACGCATCCGCGTCTCCGCGAGCGGGCGCTCGAGGCGCTTCAGGCGCTGGGGGTCGGGACCGGATCAGTGCGGACGATCGCGGGGACGATGGCGATTCACATGGAGCTCGAACGCCGGCTCGCGGAATTCAAGAAGACCGAAGCCGCGGTCGTCTTCCAGAGCGGGTTCACCGCGAACGCCGGCACAGTGTCGTCGCTGCTCGGGCGTGAAGACATCATCGTGTCGGACGAGCTGAATCATGCCAGCATCATCGATGGTGCACGATTGAGCCGCGCCACGATCAAGGTCTTTCCTCATCGCAACGTCGCCGCGGCGCGGACGATCCTCGCCGGGCTGCCCCGCTCGCAGCGGACACTGCTCATCACCGACGGCGTCTTCAGCATGGACGGCGATCTCGGACCACTGCCGGAGCTCTGCGATCTCGCCGATGAATTCGGCTGCGTGATGATGGTCGACGATGCGCATGCAAGCGGCGTGTTCGGCCGGCAGGGACGAGGCACCGTCGATCACTTCGACATGCATGGACGCGTCGACGTGCAGGTGGGCACGTTGTCGAAGGCGCTCGGCGCGCTGGGCGGCTACGTCGCCGGCTCGAGGTCGTTGATCGAATTCCTCCATCGGCGGGCGCGCCCGTTTCTCTTCTCGACGTCACATCCGCCGTCCGTCGCTGCGACATGCCTCGCGGCGCTGGACGTGCTCGAGCAGGAGCCGCAGTGGATGGAGCAGCTGTGGGAGAACGCGCGATTCTTCAAGTCCGGTCTTCAGGCGCTCGGCTTCGATACCGGCATCAGCGAGAGTCCCATTACGCCGGTGATCGTGGGGGATGGTGCGCTGGCGATGACACTGTCCGATCAGTTGTTCGACAGCGGTGTATTTGCCCAAGGAATTGCGTTCCCGACGGTGGCCAAGGGCAAGGCCCGCGTACGCACGATTGTGACGGCGACGCATACGCGCGAGGAGCTCGAGTTTGCCCTCGAGGCCTTCGCGCGGGTCGGGCGCAAGCTCGGCATCGTCGGCTAGCCCCGCGAATCAAGTTTGCTATCGGAACGTCATTCAGGGATCAATAATCCTGATCAGTAATGAACGTCCCCCCGCTTCCCCGCCCGACCGGCGGTCGCTTTTTCGAAGTCTACACACGGGGACTGACGACCGCGGATCTCGAGCGGCTGTTCACCCGCGACGCACCGGAGGCATATCGCTTCTTCTCGCGGAACATCGACTTCGGCGAGCTGAGGGATCAGCCGTGGCATTGGCGCGTCCTCGGCCAGGCCCGTCTGCTGTTCCTCGCCTTCGCGCTGAAACTGACTCCAGCGCGCCGGGTGTTGTACGGCACCTCCTTGATTGCGTGCCTCGTCGGGCTCGTGGAGTTGTTTCGGGAAGTTCACCTGTTCCTCGTCCCACACCCGACCTTTGCACCAGGAACGGTCTGGCTGCTGACCGGATTCCTGCTCGTGAATCTTCTGATGCTGCTGGAGGTCGCTGACCGCCTCTCGCTCAAGAACGATCTCGAGATCGCACGCGAAATCCAGCAGGCGATGCTGCCGCGAGGTGAATTCCGCGCGCCCGGCATCGAAGCCTTCGGCATGACTCGGCCGGCGAACACAGTGGGCGGAGACTTCTACGACATCCTGCCGCTGCCGAACGGACACGTGCTGCTCGCGCTTGGCGACGTCGCAGGCAAAGGAAGTCCCGCCGCCCTTCTGATGGCGCTCCTGCTCGCCATGCTGCGCACGCTCGTGGACGAGGGACTTCAAGGGGCCGAGCTCGTCGCCCGGCTCAACATTCAGATCGTCAAACACGCCCCGCGTTCGCGATTCGTCACGCTGTTTCTGGCGGAGCTCGATCCCGCCAACGGCACGCTCACGTACGTCAATGCGGGACAGAATCCGCCGCTGCTGCGCCGCAGGAGCGGGACTTACGAACGTCTCCGTGCCGGAGGGATGGCGTTGGGCATGTTCGAGAACGCGTCATACACTGCCGGCCGCGTCGATCTCGATGCAGGCGACGTGCTCGTGATGTACAGCGACGGGATCACCGAGGCAGAGGACCCCCTCGAGCAGCCATTCGACGAGGCCGGCGTGCAGTACGTCGCCGACGGCTCCGACTGGGCCTCGGCCAAGGAATTGGGATGGGCGACCTTCGCAGCCGTTGACGCGCATCGGCAGGATCGCAAGCTGTTGGACGACCTGACGGTCCTCGTGGCGCGTCGGCTCCCCCCGCTTCCGTCGAGCTGAAACGCCCCCGGGACGTTCGTCACACGTCGTCGACGGCCCATCTGTTCGGCGGACGTGAATTGGCGTCTAATTACTTCGACCGGCGACTACTACGCTACTCGTGGCCAGAGCCCTGCTCGCTCTCACGTGCACCCTGCTGTGTGCGGCGCCATTGCGCGCCCAGGAGGCCGACCCGGTCGATCTCCTCGTGCGGAAGTTCGACCGCGCGTTGAACGCGGCGGATCGGCCCGCACTCGAAAGCCTCTTCGGTCCAACGGTCACACCACCTCAGATTCAGCAGCTCGAGCACGATCTGCTCGTCCCGAATGCGGTGCGTATCACGGTTCGAATTCGCGATAAGGCGCCGCTCGAGGGCGCTCCGCCGGGGGACGGGTACAGCCTGATTGTCGAATTCTTCGTCGAGACCGCCGGAAAGGCTCGCATTCTCACGACCGGGATGGACGTGAGGCGTCCGCCTGGAGGTGTCACCGACTCGTGGCGTTTCGTAGCGACCGAGAGCCTCACCTCGGTCGAGGGCCTGTATAAGTTGCGCTTGAACACGGCGCGCCCGCTCGCCGCAAAAAATCTCGAAGTCAGCTCCGAGGATTTCGTTCTGACCCTCCGCGAGGGCACCGTCTTCCACGTGGACGCCGACGACGGCACCACGGGTCTTGTCCTGGTGGGCCGCGGGGAGATGCGATTCAGTCCGTCTATCGCTGCGGAGCGCGGGCAGCTGCACCTGTTCTCTGGCGAAGACGTGTTGACCACACCATTCGAAGAGGCGTTCGTACGCTTCAGTCCGACGGACTATTCCGACCGCGTGTCGACGTCGAGCCTCACACCGACACCGCCGCAGGAGCGCATCGTTCGGCGCGCGCAGGACGTGTTCAGCCGGGAGTCGCCCAAGTCCTTCAACGTCGATCTGCAGGACTTGTCGAAGGACACCTGGCATCTGCTGCCACCGCCACAGGATTTTCTCGCCGAAGTCGACACGCGTCGATTCGACACGCTGACCTTCTCGCGATCGTCCGTGCAGGCCGAGGACGTCAGTCTGTTCCGTCGCAAAGACCGCCGCACGATTGCGCTCTACCCGTCGGTCGCCAAGCTCGCTGCACGCGGCCGCTTTTACAGCGACGACGCCCTTCGCGAATACGACGTACTCGACTACAACATCGAGGCCTCAATCGATCCTGCCAGACAGACGATCGAGGGACGCGCACGACTTGCGATTCGCGTGCGCGCGACCACGCTCTCGACGGTGCTGCTGCGCCTCAACGAGGGATTGACCGTCACCGGCATCACCAGCCTCGAGTACGGACGTCTGCTCTTTCTGCGGATGCGGAGTCAGAACACCGTGCTGGTGAATCTGCCGCGCCTGCTCCAGCAGGATTCCGACATCACGCTGGTCATCAACTACCTGGGGAGAATACCGTCAGAGGATCTCGACGTCGAAGCGGTGCAGACGCGGTCCGACAACCAGGAGACGAGCACGCTCTCTGCGTCGTACGAACCAGCGTTTCTGCTCAGCAACCGCGCGCTCTGGTATCCGCAGAATCCGGTTCCCGACTATGCGACGGGAACGCTCCGCATCAACGTGCCCGAGGGATATGGCTGCGTGGCGAGCGGGCTGCCGACGACTCCGTCCGGCAAAGGAGCCGTGTCCCTGCGAGACATCGTCGCCGCTCGCAGCGGAAAAACCTTCGAGTTTCGCGCCAACCAGCCGCTCCGATATCTGGCCATCGTCGTCAGCCGATTCAGCCGCGTGGTCGAAAGCCAGGTCGATGTCTCCAAGACCGTAGCCCCGGGTTCTGCCGTCGATCACATCGCGCTGGCGGTGGAAGCGCAGCCAAGCGTGCGACAGCGCGCGCGCCCGTCGGCGCAGCAGGCCGAGGACATCCTCAAGTTCTACACCTCGCTCGTCGGCGATGCGCCATATCCATCGATGACGCTGGCGCTCGTCGAGAGTGATCTCCCCGGCGGCCATAGTCCCGGCTACTTCGCCGTCATTCGGAATCCCGCCCTGGCGACGACGCAGTCCTACCGCGGCGACCCGGCAGCGTTCGATACGTTTCCAGAGTTCTTCATCGCTCACGAACTGGCTCACCAGTGGTGGGGGCAGGCAGTGGGTTGGAAGAACTACCACGAACAGTGGCTCAGTGAAGGGTTCGCGCAGTACTTCGCCGCGCTCTACGCGCAAAAAGCCCGCGGCGACCGGACGTTCGTCGACATGCTTCGTCAATTTCGACGCTGGGCGATTTCGGAGTCGGACCAGGGTCCCATCAGCCTTGGTTACAGGCTCGGCGTCGTGAAGAGCGACGTTCGAGTCTTCCGCGCCGTCGTCTACAACAAGGGCGCGGCGGTGCTGCACATGCTGCGCCGGCTGCTCGGCGATACCGTGTTCTTCAATGGCCTGAAGCGCTTCTATACCGACCGCCGCTATCAGAAGGCGGGCACCGAGGATCTCGAACGCGCGTTCGAAAGCGAATCGGGCCGCGTCCTGGATCGCTTCTTCGAGCGCTGGATTTACGGTACTCAGATCCCCCGCATCCGGTACAGCTCCGCCATCGCCCCCGGCAGCGTGAAGATGAAGTTCGAGCAGCTCGGCGATCTCGTGTTCGATCTGCCGGTCACCGTGACCGTGACATACGCGAGTGGGCGCACCATGGATGTCATGGTTCCGCTCACGGAGGCGGTTGTCGAGAAAGCCATCCCCACCACAGAAGCCGTTCGGCAGGTACAGGTCAACCGGGATTCGGCGGCGGTCGCGGAGTTCGAAGAGCGATAGCAGGCCGTTTCCGTCGGAGTTTTGAGTTTTCGATTTTTGAGTTATACGATCGTCAGGATATGGACACGGTCACCCTGACGATCGATGGCAAACAGGTGACGGTCGCCAAGGGCAAGACCGTCCTTCAGGCCGCCATCGAATCCGGCATCTCCGTCCCCTACTACTGCTATCACCCCGGTCTTGCGGTTGACGGATCGTGTCGGGTCTGCATCGTCAAGATCGAGAAGATGCCCAAGCTGCAGACATCGTGCTCGACGCTCTGCACGGATGGGATGGTCGTCTCGACCCGGGACCCCGAGACGACGCAGGCGCGCGCGGGAGTGCTGGAGTTCCTCCTCGTCAATCACCCGCTTGACTGCCCCGTTTGCGACAAGGGCGGTGAGTGCCCGCTTCAGGACTTCTCGTACTCGTTCGGGCCCGCCTCGAGCCGGATGGATTTTCCGCGACGCGTGTTCGATGGTGAAGGGGTCAAGGCCGACGTCGACTTCGGACCGACGCTGATGTTGAATCGCAACCGCTGCATCCTGTGCACGCGGTGCGTCCGCTTCATGCGCGAGATCGATGGCGATGCGCAGATCGGCATCGTCGATCGCGGTAACGGCAGTGAGATCGCCACGTTCCGGGAGGAAGGCGTGCACTCGCTGCTGTCGGGCAACTTGATGGACGTGTGCCCGGTGGGAGCGATTACGACGAGGGAGTATCGCTTCAAGAGCCGGCCGTGGGACAACCCGGGGGTCGTCGACACGATTTGCACGCGCTGCTCGAAGGGATGCAACACCAGCGCGTGGCTCAAAGCCAAGCCGGAATGGGCACGCGGTTCGCGGTTGGTTCGGATGACACCTCGGCTGAACCCCGCGATCAACAGCTACTGGATGTGCGACATCGGACGCTTCGACTACCACTGGGTGGAAGGGGATGCGCGCCTGCGTCGTCCGATGATTCGAAGCGGGGCTGCTCTCGAACCCGCTGCGTGGCACGACGTTGAGCCACGACTGCGCGAACGCATCCAGGCCGCAGGGTCCGCCGATCCCTCGTCGGTCCGATTCCTCGTGTCCGCGCATGCATCCACCGAGGATCTCTTCGTGCTGAAGGGGCTCGCCGAAGGGCTGCTGGGCGCGGATGGGCTCGCATCCGTCAGCGTCACGTGGTCTCGGAGTGACAAACCTCAGCCTGCGGACGTGAAATTCAAGATACCGGCCACCGACGCACCGAATGTGAACGGTGCCCGCGATCTGGGCTATTCCGTGGGTCAAGGCAATGCGGGTTCGCCCGACCTCTCGGCGCTTCGCACCGAGGTGGAGGCTGGACGCGTCAAAGCGTTATACGTCATCGATCCGGGGCCCTCGGGTTCAGCTGGGGATCTGTCGTGGATCGTCGCCGCGCGGCAGAACGGTCGCTTGCCACTGCTGATTGTGCAAGGCGTGGTGACGTCCACCCTCTCGACAGCGGCCGACATCGTACTGCCTGGGGCTACCTCGAGCGAGAAGGACGCGATTTACACGAACGATCAGGGACACGTGCAGGCGGCCTCACGCGCCATCGCACCTCCCGGCGAGGCTTTGGAAGATTGGCAGATTCTGGTCAACGTCGCGCGATCGTTGGGATTGACGCTGGCTTATCGCAGCTCGGACGACGTGCGCCGCGCGATTGCTGCCTCGATGCCGGGCACGGCCTACGGGGGCGCCAGCACGGTCGCGTTCACCCGGCCCGTGCCGGCGAGGAACTGGCTGCAGGCATCGAACCCCTCAGAGCGTTGGAAGTGGGATTTCCTGTTTCAGGATCTTCCGCCCGTCAAGGGGCACAACGTTCAGATGGAACGCGAGGCGGTCGCGTCGTTCATTCCGCTCAAACCCGTCGAGTAGTCATGCGCACGCTGGCTGCGGCGATTGTTCTCCTGATCGTCGCGCCGTCGATCGCAGGGGCGCAGCTGCGTGGCATTCACGCCGAGCTGAACCCGGTCGTGGAGTCGGAAGGGCGGCCAGGCACGAAGGCCCGCGCCGCTCTGCTGGTCACGCTGCCAGAGCGGTTTCATGTGCAGTCCAATGCCCCGCGTGATCCGGCATTCATACCCACCGTTCTGACGATTGAGCCACCTGCAGGTGTGAAGGTCGAGGAGATCGTGTTTCCTCCGGCCACGGATCTCAAGCAAGCGGGTCAGTCGCAACCGCTGGCCGTGTTCGAACACGAATTTGCGATCGGTGTGCAATTCGATCTGGCGACGACGATCCCGTCCGGCGCGATCGAGATACCGGCGCGCATCCGCTATCAGGCGTGCGACGACAAGCTGTGCTACGCCCCGGTGACTGCGGACGTTCGCTGGTCACTCGTCGTCAGCTCGGGCAGGAGTGCAGCCAGGCAACACACGGATATCTTCGATCGCATCGCGTTTGGCACTGGTGGTAAACCGATCGCCCCTGTCGAAGCTCGCCGCGCCTCCGCCGGTCGTCCGGATGGTGGCATCGCCCAGTTGAAGGACTTCACGGTGGTTGCGACCAGTGCTGGTTATCAACCGACCAATGACTTCCTGACGTTCATCCGCAACGCCGAAAACGGCGTCACGGAAAAGGGGTGGTTCGACGGTCGAGGCCCGTTCGCGATTTTCCTGTTGGTATTTCTGGGAGGACTCGCGCTCAATCTGACGCCGTGTGTCCTGCCGATGATACCGATCAATCTGGCGATCATCGGCGCCGGCGCACATGCGGGGTCACGCGGGCGCGGCTTCCTGCTTGGCGGCGTGTACGGAGCCGCAATGGCGCTCGTCTACGGCGTCCTCGGGGTCATCGTCGTGACGACCGCGAGCACGTTCGGAACGATCAACGCGTCACCATGGTTCAACGTGGCGATCGCGATCGTCTTCGCGCTGCTCGCGCTCGCGATGTTCGATGTCATCACGCTCGATTTCTCGAAATTCGCGGGCGCTGCTGGTACCAGCGGCAACCGGGGCAGTGTCGCCCTCGCGTTCGGGATGGGCGCGATCGCCGCGCTGCTGGCGGGCGCGTGTGTCGCACCGGTGGTCATTCAAGTCGTCCTTTTCTCGAGCGACCTGTACTCGAAGGGAACGGTACTCGCCTTGGGCCTGCCGTTCCTGCTTGGTGTCGGCATGGCCGTCCCATGGCCACTGGCAGGAGCGGGCATCACGGCGCTTCCAAAGCCCGGAGCCTGGATGGTCCGTGTCAAACAGGTGTTTGGCGTCATCATCCTCGCGACCGCGGCATACTACGGCTATCTCGCCTACGGTTTGTTCGCGGATCGCTGGGTCGACGCGCGCGACGTGCAATCAAGTGTCGAAGAACAGCTCAAAGCGGGCTGGTACGCGTCGCTCGCCGATGGCCTTGCCGCGGCGCAGCGTGAACACAAACCGGTGCTCGTCGACATGTGGGCCACGTGGTGCAAGAACTGTCTCGTGATGGACAAGACGACGCTCGCCGATCCTGCTGTGAAGAAGGCGCTCGAGGGGTACGTGAAAATCAAATTTCAAGCCGAGCAGCCTGACGAGGACCCAGCTCGCGCTGTGATGGATCGTTTCAAGGGGGTCGGCCTCCCGACGTATGCGATCATTCGGCCGCCATCGGCAACGCCGCCCGATCGCCAGTGATGCCGCTGGAGACGGCTTCCGCCAAATCCGTCGAATTCCGATCGCTTACGCCTGTCGGCTCCGGGAATGGTCGACTCGCGCTATCCTGTCACCGGATATGCATTCACGCACGGGCCGATTCCTTCTCCTCGCAGTCCTCTTCATCGTCGGTGCCGCTGCTGCTGTCTTCACCGTGTACCTGGCTCGTCGCGTGGAGGATCTCGGCCGAGCTGAGCAGGCGATGGCTGCCCGAGTCGATGCGCTGCTGGCAGCAGTCCAGAAGATCAACGACGCACAGCAGGCGTACGTTGTCCCGCGCGCGATCGACAGACGGACAGTCGAACAAGTCCCGACCCTGATCGAACAGGTCGTCAAAGACGCAAACGGGATCGCGCGGCAGGCACGCGCGCCGCGCTCCGCCGAGACGCTGAAGCGATTCGTCGAAGGCGCACGCGCGCTCGCACAACTCGAGTCGCGGGCGCAGGAGCATATCCGCAACGGGCGGGACCTGATCGCCTCCGAGGTGGTCTCCGTCGAAGCGCGCGGCGAGCTGGGCTCGATGACCGCCGCGCTTCGTGACCTCCGATCGGCGGAGGGCGTTGCGATCGAATCTGATCGACTCGCCACGCTCAATCAGGCGTGGCTCGCAATAGGAGGAGCAGCGAGTCTCTGGATCATCGGCCTCTTCGCGCTCGTCGGGCAGCCTCGTGCGGGGGCCACGTCGCAGCCCGAATCGCAAGCTCCCACAGTTCCGCCCCTGAGCGAACCGCAGGAGCCATCCCCGCCTGCGCTCACTGCAGCGACGGATCTGGGCGGGGCCGCGGACGTCTGCACGGCCATCGGACGACTCACCGATTCACGCGATCTCCCGCCGTTGTTGACCCAGGCCTCTGCGGCGCTGGGCGCGTCCGGCATCGTCGTGTGGATGGCTGCAGGCGACGAACTGATCGTTGCGTCGGCGCATGGATACGACGCGAAAGCGTTGGCGCGCCTGGGACCAATTCACCGCGCGTCGCTCAACGCAACCGCGGCAGCCTGGCGACTCGGCGCCATGCAGATTGTCCCCAGTGACGAGGCGTCCCGCGGCGCGCTGGTCGCGCCGATGTTGGGCACTGATCGATGCGTCGGAGTGCTTGCAGTGGAAGTCCCGCCTGGTCGCGAGCACGATGGAATGACACAGGCGGTCACGCGGCTCCTTGCCGCGCAGCTTTCCGCGACGCTTGCGCCATGGCCGGCCGCAAGCGCAGCCGACATTCAACCGTCTCTCGAGAACGCCAAGGCGTGATCTCCCCGGCGGTCTCTAGATCGCTTGGCCACCACCAAACGTTGGACGACGACGTTCCGGAATCGTGGCTTTGAGCGTCAGCTCCTTTCGATCACGCGTGACTCGCAGATCGATCGCGCCGCCTGCCTGTACCTCGCGAACCTGGCTCACGACGTCCTGAGGCCCCATCACCGGTCGACCGTTGACCGCCGTGATGACGTCGCCTGCTTTCAGGCCGGCCGTCGCCGCGGGAGTGTTCGCGGTCACTTCCGACACGAGCACGCCTTCCTTCACACCGAAGTAGGCCGCAAGCTGATCGCTCAGGGGCGTCACGACGACTCCGAGACGAGTCGTGCCGAACGTGCCTTCGAACAGGTTGAAATGATTCCCGTCGTAATTGAAGTCACGAGGGATTGTTCGTAGCAGGTCGTTCGGATCGGTAAATGCTCGTGAGCCGACACCAGGGCCTGCTTCGGGTGTGATGTCGAGCGTGCGGCGCGACCCGTCGCGCACGATCGTCAGCTTCACGCTCCGTCCGGGCGGTGTCTCGCGCACGAGCCGGGTAAACTGCCTCGCGCTGCGAGGGCGCTCACCGTCGAACTCGAGGACAATGTCGCCGTTCTTGATGCCGGCGCGGGACGCGGGTGTTCCTTCGCGGACATCTTCGACGAGCACACCGTCGCTCTGCTGAATCTTTGCCTTCGACGCGTCGTCAGCGCTGAGATCGCGGACGGTCACGCCGATTGATGACCCGGGACCTTCGAGGGTCAGTCCGTCGAATTGCCGCGGGGTGAAGGGACTCTGACGCTGTGCCGAAACCGACGGCGCGAGGATCAACGCGGACAGGATCAGCGCCGCGATCGTGACCCCGCCAATCACCACCCATTTCTTCATTGCACTCCTCCAGCCGGTGGCCACGTCTGCCACCTTCCAGCTACTCAGACGGCGGTCGCCAGAGGAAAGTTGGCATAATCACGCTCATGCCGAAGGACGAGCCGAAAGCCCGGATTCTGGAGCGCGCGGAGCGCGACAAGGTGAAGTTCATGCGACTCCAGTTCACGGACATCCTCGGGGTCATCAAGAATGTCGAGGTGCCGGACCGGCAGTTCGAAGAGGCGCTCGATGGCCGGATCATGTTCGATGGGTCGTCCATAGAAGGGTTCGTGCGGATCGAAGAATCCGACATGTACCTCAAGCCCGATCTCAGCACGTTTCAGGTGTTCCCGTGGAGTTATGCAGGGTCGGAACGAGTCGCCCGCATCATCTGCGACATCGCCAACCCGGACGGTACTCCCTTCACTGGTTGCCCGCGCTCGATGCTCAAACGCGTGATCGCGCTGGCGTCCAGCAAGGGCTTCGCCATGCAGGCCGGACCAGAGGCCGAGTTCTTTCTGTTCCAACGTCGGGCCACCGGCGAGCCCACGACCGAGACACACGATTCAGGCGGCTACTTCGACTTGACGCCTGTCGATCTCGGCGAAGATGTCCGTCGTGAAATCATCCTGGCGCTCGAGCAGATGGGATTCCACGTCGAGGCCGCGCATCACGAGGTTGCACCCGGCCAGCATGAGATCGATTTCCGCCATGATGACGCGTTGATCACGGCCGACAACGTCAGCACGTTCCGGTTCGTCGTGAAGAACGTCGCGAATCGAAATGGTCTGCACGCGACCTTCATGCCGAAGCCGGTTTTCGGCGTGAACGGATCGGGGATGCACACGCATCAATCGCTCTTCACGAAAGGAAAGAATGCGTTCTTCGACGAGAAGGGAGAAGGCGAGCTGAGCCAGACGTGCCTGCACTACATCGGAGGACTCCTCCGACATGCGCGCGCGTTGTGCGCCGTGACAAACCCTCTCGTCAACTCGTTCAAGCGGCTCGTTCCCGGTTACGAGGCTCCGACCGCGATTGCATGGTCGACCAGGAATCGCAGCCCGCTCGTGCGGGTGCCCGCAGCTCGGGGCCAACGAACGCGCATCGAGCTGCGAATGCCGGACCCTTCGTGCAACCCCTATCTGGCGTTCGCGGTGATGCTGCGCGCGGGGCTGGATGGCATCGATCAGCAGCTGGACCCCGGCCCTCCGGTCAACAAGAACATCTACAAGATGAGCCACCGGGAACGCCGTCACCTGAGGATCGACGAGCTGCCGGGTAATCTCAACGAGGCGCTCGATGAACTGGAGAAAAGCGCGCTCATGCGCGAGACGCTGGGCGACCACATCTTCGATCACTTTCTGACGGCGAAGCGTGAGGAGTGGGATGGCTATATCCGTCAGGTCTCGCCCTGGGAGATAGACCGCTACCTCAACACGTACTAAGCACGTGACACCGGCGTCCCCGCTGGTGACATCCGACGTGGACGGGATCCCCCTCGTGGCGCGTGTATTTGCTGGAGATTCCGGGGATCGCGAGCGGGCATGCCTCTTGAAAGATCCGGTGACGGTCGCGCCGGATCACCGAGGTGCGTAACTTCAGGCAGGCGCTGGCATCGCCGCACCCCGGCTCCCTGGTTCATTCACGATCCGGTCGCGACCGTTGTCCCTCCCTCGCCACTCTCGACACCTTCACGGCCACCGCTGTCATGTCGTCCAATTGAGTCGCGCTGTCGCGGAACGCCGTCACGGCATCGAAGATCGCGTCGACAATGGCGCGTGCTGGCAGCGTCCGGTGCTTGTCGACGACCTCGCAGAGACGACGCGCCCCGAACTCGGCTCCCTCCGGGTTGTTCGCTTCGAAGATGCCGTCAGTGCAGAACACGAACACATCGTCGGGTTCGATCTCCAGCGTCACTTGGTCGTAGACAATGCCGGGAAATGAACCCAAAGGAACGCCTGGAAGCTCGATCTGCCCGCATGTGCCGCCCGAGCATCGGATCGGATAAGGGAGACCCGAATTGGACAACGTCACTGTGCCACGCGCAAAGTCGAACAAGGTGTAGCACAACGTGCAGTAATACTCTTCGAGATGCCGCTCGTGCAGGATGGTATTCATCGCTTGCAGCACGCCGGCGACGCTGAAGCGTTCCGGCGTGTAGCGGCGCCGCATCGTCCGCGATCGGACCTGCTCGGCGGCGAAGGCGCCGTACAACGCGGCCGGTGCCCCTTTACCTGACACGTCGCCAACGGCGACGACGAGGGTTTCCGCTTCAGGCGCGAGGAAGTCGTGCAGGTCGCCTCCCAGCTCGCGCGCCGGTTCGAACCGTGCTGCCGCGTCGACACCGGGCAGCATCTTCGGCAGCTCTGTCGGCAGCAGTGCCACCTGAACCCGTTGCGCGAAGCGCAGCTCTTTCTCGATGCGTTCCTCGTTGCGTCTGACTTCTTCATAGAGGCGCGCGTTGTCGATCGCCACCGCGGCCTGACTCGCGAGGAGCGTGAGCAGCTCTTTGTGTTCCTTGGTGAAGGCATCGAGCTCGGGGCTCTCGAGATCGAAGACACCGATGCAGCGATCCTTGATCAGCATCGGAATCACCAGCTCGGATCGGGCGTCGGGAACCAGATTGATGTAGCGCGGATCCTGCGACACGTCGGACACGAGCACCGGTTCTTTGTGCAGCGCGGCCCAGCCAACGAGGCCCTCGCCCAAACGAACATGCTTGGATTCGGCGCCTTTGCCATACCGGACTGCGAGCTTCATCTCGAGCTCGCCGGTGCCTTCGTCGAGCAGGAGGATGCCGAAAGTGCGATAGTCGATCAGGCGCTTCGTGAGGCTCGCGGTGCGCGTCAGCAGGGCATCGAGATCGAGGATCGACGACATCTCTCGACCGATCTCCGCGAGCGTTTCGAGGGTGTCGACGTAATGGCGCTCGGATTCGAAGAGGCGTGCATTTTCGATTGCGACGGCCACGTGGGCAGCAAACTGCCGCAGGAGCGCCTCGTCGTGCGACGTGAATGCTCCCTCGACCTCGTTCAGGAGGTTGAGGGCTCCGATGACCTTCCCCTTCCGGCGCAAGGGCACGGCCAGCTGAGACAACATGTTCCGCAGCGGGCCCTTGTAGCGCGGCTCTTTGCGGATGTCGTTGACCAGGATCGGGCGCCCTTCCTGAACCGCCGCGCCCACGACGCCCTGCCCGACGGGCAGCCGCATCTTCGCACGCGCTTCTTCGGGATACCCGACGGCATACGCGATCCGCAGATCCTGGCGACGCTCGTCCAGCAGGTACACAGCGAACGCGCTGAATCTCGTCAGGCGCGCGATGAGCTGGGGGATTTTTGCCAGCAGCTCGTCGAGATCGAGCACGGAGGTCACCTCACGACCGAGCTCGAACAGGGTAGACAGAAACTCCGTTTCCGTCGGCATGCGCCCGGCCGCCGAGTGCGACGACGCGGTGAGGTGTTCGCGGGAAGGCTGGGTCATCGAAGCTGAGAGCGGCTCTAGGGCGCCCGAAGAATTATACTGGCCCATTCATGGATTCCCTGACGCTGCCGCTGGACCTGCGCGCCATCGAGCGAATCTTGCCTCATCGCTATCCGTTTCTGCTCGTTGACCGGATCACCGAGCTCGAACCCGACAAGCGCATTGTCGGCATCAAGAACGTTTCGCTCAACGACCACGGATTGTCACGACAGAGGGGGATGCCGCCTGGCCTTCCTCCGACGATCCTCACGGAATGTGTGGCGCAGGTCGGCGCGATTCTGATTCTGTCGAAGCCCGAGAACCGGAACAAGCTTCCGCTCTTCATGGGAATCGATCGCGTCCGCTACCGCAGGCCGGTCCATCCGGGCGATACGGTCGAAATCGAGGCACGAGTCAAGCGCTTACGCAGCCGCATGGGGCAGCTCTATGGCTTCGCACGCGTCGACGGAAAGGTCGTCCTCGCCGGCACGATGACGTTTGCGCTGGGTCCCGCCCAAGAGGGAAGCGAGACGATCGACGAAGGCGGACAGAAAGCCCGACGCGCCTGAGGGCCGCGTACGTCGGCGCGGCGAACCCGGAATTGGGCTAGGATGACTTCCATGACACCACGACTCTACCTCGGTGCCGGCGCTGTTCTGCTGACCCTGACGTTCGTCTCAACCGTGTCGCTCCGCGCCGGACAACAACAACACGTTCACGCATCGGCGCAGGCCGCCCAGCCAGGGCCGACGCCGAAGACCGTGGTGCCACTGAAGGCCCACGTCGGGCCGATACCACCGCTGCCAGACGTCGCCTTCACGCCATCCCGCCCGATGCCGCTGGTCCAGCAGGTGTACGAGTTCGCGGCGCGGCATCCAGAGGTCTTGCAGTACGTGCCCTGCTATTGCGGATGCGAGCGCATGGGACACAACGGCAATCACGACTGCTTCGTGAAATCGCGCACGGCCAACGGCCGCGTGACGGAGTGGGAGCCGCACGGCATCGGCTGTGCGGTCTGCCTGGATGTGGGACGCGATGCGATGACGTTGTTCAATTCGGGCAACTCGGTCGCGCAGATTCGCGCGGCGATCGAAAAGAAGTACGGCGCCTACTTCAACTCGTCGACACCGACGCCGCCACCGCCGCGATCGCCCTCGCGAAGCTGAGGCCTCTCGCGAAGACCGCCTATAATCGCTCGTCGTGACCACCTCGCGGCGGGCGTCGCCGCAGCAGCGCCGGGCGATCGCGTTTGCGCGTCTGTTCGAAGCCGTACGTGAAGGCGTCTTCATCGGCGAGATCGGAAGCGACTCCACCGCGAAGTCGACGACGCTCGCTGCCAATCCGCACCTCAAGCTGATCCTCGGCTACACCGCTGACACGCCCGAACGTGAGGTGATCCCGTTTGCGCCGGCGAGGTTCGTCGACGAAGCGTCGCGGACGGCATTCCTCGCGCGCCTGCTGAACGAAGGGGCTGTCACTGACTACCTCCTGCGATTGAAACGCCTCGATGGAGAAGCCGTCTGGGTCGAAGTGACGGCACGGGCGGACACGAAGCGTAGCTCACGAACTGCGCACGTCGAAGCGCTCGTCCGCGACGTCAGCGAGCGGCGAAAACTCGATGACCAGTCGCGCGATCTGTATCAGCAGCTGTTGCAGGCGGAAAAGATGGCCGCGCTCGGGCAGACGATTTCTGGCGTCGCCCACGAGTTGAACAATCCGCTCGCCACGATCCTCAGCTGGACGGAACGATTGTCGGAACGATCGCTCGATGACACCGCCAGGCGCGGGGTTGGTGTCATTTTGAGCGAGGCGGAACGCGCCGCCAGGATTGTCCGCAATCTCTTGACGTTTGCGCGCAAACGACAATCGACGCGATCGTTGGTCGACGTGAATCAGGTGGTCCGCGAAACGATCGCGTTGCGCGCCTACGAGCAACATCTGATCAACATCGATGTCGTGCCGGCGCTGGCAACCGGGTTGCCGTCGATCTTTGCGGATGCGCACCAGATCCAGCAGGTGCTGCTGAATCTCGTCATCAATGCCGAGCACGCGATGCTCTCGGCGAATGGTCGCGGATCGCTGGTCTTGCGCACGTGGCACGACGCCGAGCGCAGTATGGTGATCCTGCAGGTGAGTGATGATGGGCCCGGTGTACCCGTCGATGTGAAAAGCAAGATCTTCGATCCGTTCTTCACGACGAAGGAGACCGGCAAGGGCACGGGCCTGGGACTCACGGTCGCGTACGCGATCGTGAAGGAACACGGTGGCAGCATTCGTGTTGAATCGCCGCCAGCCGGCGGCGCGTCGTTCACTGTCGAACTACCGGTGAGCGTCGAGAGCACGTCCAGGGCGCGGCGACGCACAACGCCAATCCACGAGTCGGCAGTCGGCGCATCGGTCCTCCTCGTCGAAGACGAGCAGGCGCTCGCCACCGCTGTCAGTGAGGCGTTGATGGACGCCGGATTGAAAGTGGATCACGCGGGCGATGGTGAAGACGCGCTCGCCCGCGTGCGCCGGAATGCCTACGATGTGGTGATCTGCGATCTGAAGATGCCGCGCGTCGATGGCATCTCGCTTTACCGCGCGATCGCCGCCGCCACGCCGGCACTCGCGCGCCGCGTGATCTTCGTCACGGGAGATGTCGCCGGAGCTGATGCCGAGCGCTTCTTCGAAGAGAGCGGCTGTCGCTGGCTGGCCAAGCCTTTCCGGCTTGCCGACTTGTTACGCAGCGTGCGCGAAGCGCTCTCGTAGCTCACGACCACTCCGGGCCGCGACTGCGCCGCATCGGCACCGGCCGCCCAGCTGCTGGCGAGCGTCGCCTTCGCCATCTTCGGCTTGTGCTGGAACTCGAGAATCGCCGTGCGCATCATCGTCACCGCCTCGGCATTGGGCGTCATCGCGCCGAGAGCGTCACGAAGCCGGCGGATGGCGCGCGCGTGGAGCTGCGAGACGCGTGACTCGTTCACGCCGATTTCCGCGCCGATCTGTTTCATCGTCGCCTCTCCGTAGTAGTAGAGGCCGATCACCTTCTGCTCGCGCGGAGGCAACGACGCGATCGCTGCGCAGACGCGCTCTTTCGTTTCCTCACGCTCATACGCTTCATCGGGGTGTTCCGGTTCAGACGGGATGAGCGCCGTGGGTAGCGTCGATTCGTCGAGATTCTCGTTGTTGGCCAGGGGCGAGGTGGACTCGATGGCGTTGATCCGCACGATCGTGCGTCCGAGTCGCTTTTCGTCGGAGCCGATTTTCGCCGCGAGATCGGCCAGCGAAGGCTCGTGACCGAGCTCGCGCCGCAACTCCTCACGTGCCGCTTCGAGCTCGCGCCGCTGGCGACGCACGCCGCGGGGCCAGGCGTCCTTGCGCAACGCGTCGATCATGGCGCCCCGAATTCGCCGTTCGGCGAACGTTTCGAACTTGATCCCGCGCGCCTCGTCGAAGCGGTGGGCCGCATCAATCAGCCCGATGACTCCATCCTGAACGAGATCTCCGATATCGATGGAATGAGGCATCGTGGCGGCGACGCGGCGGGCCAGCTGCTCGACGAAGGGGATGCCGGCGATGACCCGCGGGTTCTCCGAACTGTTCTGGGGGCGCATGAATGTGACCTCCGCAGCCAAGTAAGGCAACCGCGGTACCAACTCATGGAATCGGCGGGCATCACAGTGAAACCGCGTGCGGGAACATCCCCTAAGTTGCTGTTTCTGCGACGTTTGAGACCACGAAAAGTTGCAGATTCTGCGCGCCGTCCACACGGCGGATCCGCCCAAAATCGCCAAAGCGTTGACGAAAGCGAGGTCCGCTTCGCCAACAACATGACACTCGAATTACAGTTGTGGGTTCGTGTGTTCGAACGGATCAGGGCGCGAGACTTCGAAGTGTTCGTGTCCTGAACTAACGCGGAAGCTCTCTGTCAGGAGCTATTCTCTGACGCAACTCGCGGACCGTGGCCATAGCGGCCAAGGTGCTGGCCACGAGGTGGGCCGCGCGACTCCGGTCAGCAGCGTCGGCGGCCTTCGACTCGAGGAGCTCCGCGTTGGCCAGCACGATTCCGAGTTGGTTGTTCAGGCGGTGAAAGAGCGCCGCCAACTCGTGATCGCCTGGCGAGTGATCGGCCTCAACGCCGACGGCCGGGAACCCCACGCGTTAGGCGTGGGTTCCAGGCGCCGTCCCTACCTCTCCCTGATTCTCTGAGCGTGCCGGAGAGGCCCCGTCACGCCACAGGGTGTCAGCGAAGATGCGAATCGAGCCACCGGCGGTTCGAACGTATTCGACCTTGCCCGCGGAGATCCAGTTGTAGATGGTGCGACGGCTGACTCCAACGGCCTCGCACGCTTTCATGATTGACAGGGTCTGGCGGTCCATAAGCGCTCAAAAAAGGGCCTCGTCGTGACAGCCCAGGTAAAGTGTTCAAACCGGACCCCCTGTGGGGCCCCTTCATAACCTTCAAAGGCTGTATCGGCCGCTGGCTACCGTTCGTTAGTCGCCCTTGTGTCAAGATATTGGCGCCCATGGCCGGAACCGCTCCCCATCTCCTGTTCGTGGACGATGAAGCGACGCTTCGAGGGCTGATGGCGGAGCGACTGGGGGAGCGCGGGTTCGAGGTCGTGGAGGCTGACAGCGGCGAACGCGCGCTGGCGATGCTCGATCAGTTTGCGTTCGACATCATCATCACCGACCTGCGACTGCCCGGTATCGATGGCTCTCGATTGATTGAAGCCGCTCGCGATCGGTATCCCGGCATCGTCGCCATCGTGATCACCGGGTACGGCACGGTGAAGGACGCCGTGGATGCGATCAAGCGCGGCGCATCCGACTTCATCGCCAAGCCGTTTCAGTTCGACGAGCTCATTCACGTGCTCCAGAAAGCGATGGAGCAGCGGCGGCTCACGTCAGAGAACGCCTATCTCCGATCGCAGCTCGAAGAGCGGTATCAATTCGAAGGCATCCTCGGTCACAGCCGCCCGATGCAGAAGCTGTTTCACGTGCTCGAGACGGTGGCGCGATCGAGCAGCACGATTCTGATCACCGGCGAAACCGGCACTGGCAAGGAAGTCGTCGCGCGCGCCATTCATCACAACAGCGCGCGCAAGGCGTATCGTTTCGTCGCGCTGAACTGCAGCGCGATTCCGGAGACGCTGCTCGAGGCGGAACTCTTCGGCCATGTGCGTGGTGCATTCACGGGCGCGGTCGGTGCGCGCCAGGGACGGTTCGAGCAGGCGCATCGCGGAACGTTGTTCCTCGATGAAGTGGGCACGATGAGCAACGCGCTCCAGATGAAGCTGCTGCGCGCGCTGCAGGAGCGCGAATTCGAACGTGTCGGTGACAACCAGACGATCAAGGTCGACGTCCGCGTGATCGCCGCGACCAACTCTGATTTGGCAAGGATGGTGGCCGAGGGGACGTTCCGTGAGGATCTCTACTATCGTCTTCACGTCATTCCCATCCAACTGCCGCCGCTGCGCGATCGTCGCGATGACATCCCTGTGCTCGTCAAGCACTTCCTCGAGAAGTTCGCCCCTGGATCGCAGATGCAGATGTCGCAAGCTGCGATGCGCGCACTGATGGCGTATCAGTGGCCGGGAAACGTGCGTCAACTCGAGAACGCCGTTGAGCGAGCCGTCGCCTTGAGTGCGGGCCGCCGTGAAATCGACAGTTCCGATCTGCCCGCGGAGGTCCAGGTCACTCCTCACGTGACCGCGACTCCGATCGTCGACTTTCCCGACGAGGGACTCGATCTGCCGGCATACCTCGAGGCGATCGAGCGCGATTTGATCCGGCGCTCGCTCGATCGGACTGGAGGCAATCGAAACAGGGCCGCCGAGCTCCTGCGGATCAAGCGGACGACGCTCGTCGAAAAACTCAAACGATTCGGATCAGTGTGAGTCGCAGACGGCGACGACACGTCGGCGAGGTGTGAATGCCACCACGGTTTGCGTACTGGACGATCCTGGCCGGGGGGCTTCCCACCGCCTTCCGCGCGGCTGAGCGTGACGATCTGCTGCCGACGTTTCGTCGGATTCAGGACAAGCATCCCGATGCGGAAATGAAATGGTTCGCGCGCGGCCGTCTCTGGGCGTCACCGGAAGAAGCGCGAGACTACGCCAGCCGCCCGCGCGCGCACGGGCACCGCGAGCGCAGCTGGCGACCCGGCGGCGATCATCGCGACCGGCGCGAGACGCACAAGGCTGCGGCGCGTGCGCGAAACCAAACGCGTCGGCGCGAACGCTTCGCACGCAAGCAGCGTGGTCTCGCACCGGATCAACCGCGAGAACCGGGCTCAGAGCAGACAGCGGACACACGCAAGAAGCCGGATTCGATGGTCACGGGGCGTGCTCGAAAGCCGCATCCGTCGTCAGCGACCCACAAACGGAAGCGTCGCCCGTGATCGCGCACGTCGTCCTGTTCCAGCCCAAACACGACCTGAGCCCGGACGAACGTCGTGGTCTCGCGGAGGCCTTTTCTGCGGCGGTGACGCAGATCCCGTCAGTACGTCGAGCGCGCGTCGGCCGACGCGTGCGCCACGGACGACCGTACGAACGGTTGATGACCGTCGACTATTCTCACGCCGTCGTGATCGAATTCGACGATGTCGCGGGCCTGATGGCGTACTTGAACGATCCGGTGCACGACCAACTCGCGACCCGCTTCTTCGCAGGCTTCGAGCATGCGTTGATGTACGACTTCGACCTTGGGGAAGGGGATCCTGCGCTGACTGCGCTTCTCGACGCCGCTGAGGAGTAACGAGCCGCAGTGAGCTGCGGCTCGTTCGGGTGTGATGTGCGCGCCTCTAGCAGGCCGGCGTATACGCGGATGTGGGGCGATCCTGTCGACGCATCGTCGCACGTACAGTGCGATACGGTCCCACCGGCAGGTTGCAGTTCTGCTGGTAGAGGAACGCGTGGAAACGTTTGTAGTCGGTTGGCGGAAGACCGAACACGCCGAGCAGCGCGCGATAGCTCCCTCGCGTGTGCTCGAGGCCGCGGTGAATCAGCGCGGCCAGATCGTCTCGCGTCAACTCGTGAGCCTTGAACGGTTGGTGCACGACCGTCCAGAAGCTCTCACCGGCGATGAGACGTTCCCAGAGTCGGTCCGCAGTGCCCGATCCGCGTTCGACGCGGCGAGCTGCGGGCGCATTGGGCTCCTGAGCGAACACCACATTCGAGACCGTCGACGTGACCTCACGACGTCCGCGAATTTCGACCGGCAGATCATCGGCCGTGATCGGACGATCCCATTCGCGCACGACGAGACGCTCGGTCAGATTTTTCAGCTCACGGACGTTCCCCGGCCAGGCGTACGCCACGAGCAACTGCTCGGCATCTGACGTCAGCTCCGGGCAGTGCAGGCGGTGCGTCTCTGAGGCGCGTCGCAGATAGTGCTGGAGCAACAACAGCACATCTTCCGCACGCTCGCGAAGCGGCGGCACATGGATCTGAATGATGTTCAATCGGAAATACAAATCTTCGCGAAAGACGCCGGCATCGATTCGCTCGCGGAGGTTGCGATTGGTCGCGGTGACGAGTCGCACATCGGAGCGGCCAGTGACACCATCGACGCCGATCGTTTGAATCTCACCGGTCTCTGCGAATCGCAGCAGGACAGCCTGCATGCGCAGGCTCATTTCCCCGAGCTCGTCGAGGAAGAGAGTGCCCCGATCCGCTTGTCGGACCAGTCCCGGTTTATCACGGTACGCCCCGGTGAAACTCCCGCGCGCGTGACCGAACAACTCGGATTCGAGGAGCGTCTCCGGGATTCCGCTGCAGTTGACCGCCACGAACGAACGCGAGGCGCGTGAGCTATGCTCGTGAATCAAACGAGCCACGACTTCCTTTCCTGCGCCCGTCTCACCCAGCACCAGCACCTTCGCATCAGTGCGGGCGGCAGCCTCGATCTCGCGTCGCAACGAGACAATGGCCGCGCTCTCCCCCAGCAACACAGGCAGGTTCTTATTCATCCGCGGGACAGAAAAGCTCGACAAGATGTGTTCTCCAATTCTCAGATAACGAGCCGGGAATAAGTCTGCCTTTTTGGAGAGACTAAGGTCAACGAGAAAGTCGCAAAATTCGAGCTCGAAGATCGCGTTTTTACTCTGAATTCTTGCTAACTTGGTAATTGGGTTTTCGCCCTTGTACGAGATCGAATTGATAAACTGTAAGCTCTACAGTCACTTATGCGAGATTTCAAAAATCGTACGGCTGGCGATGACGCTAACAATATTGTAAATGCCCTACAGTAGGCACTCTTAGAGAAGGGTCCGCAAACTGCCCTTGACAAATGGACGAGCTACGTACCTCGACTGTGATCGCCGTAGAGATGGAAGCGACAACGGTCGAGATTAGCGAGGCGATTTCTGGCTTCAGTCCCCAAACCATTGGGGCGGGTGATCGACGAGTGGACGCAGTTTCAGGAATCCAACACCGTCCCGTCTGGACCAGTCGTGCTCACACGATTCTTTCCGGCGCGCTTCGCATGATAGAGCGCCCGATCCGCGCGCTCGATCAGATCGCGCGCCGTCACTCCCGGCGGTGACACCGCCACGCCGATGCTCGCGGTCACATGGAGCGTCGCGAGTTCGGATTCGCTGCGCTGGTACGTCTCGACGCGCTGCCTGATACGTTCAGCGATCGTCCCGGCACTCTCCGCCGTTCCACCAGGCATCATCACCGCGAACTCTTCGCCACCGAATCGCGTGCACACATCGAAGATGCGTACGGAACGGCGAAGGATCTCGGAAATGTCGCGAATCACCATGTCGCCTGCCACGTGTCCAAAGCGATCGTTGATGCTCTTGAAACCATCGAGATCGACCATGAGCAGTGCCACCGATGTCGACTGGCGGATCGCGCGATGCAATTCCTCTTCGAGGCGGGCCTGGAAGTAGCGCCTGTTGAAAAGGCCGCTGACGGGATCGATGACTGCGGCCTGCGCATACGCCTGCGCTTCACGCCACACACGCTCTCGTCCAAGAGCGAGGGCGACTGGCGCCAACAGCGTACGAATCGCCGCGACGTCATCCGGTGTGTACGGGCCAGGAGCGAGCCGGTCGGTCAGCGATACCACGCCAAGCACTTCACCGCCGGCGATGATCGGGACGACCGCGAATGAGTTCGTGCGATATCTCGTTCGTCGACGGTCGAGACCCGCGGCGGTGGCAGTGACATCAGGAACGACGAGTGGCGCGCGCGACTGATACACGCTGCCGATCACGCCAGTTCCAGGTGCTATCCGCAGATGTTCGACGAGCGCGCGAGGATAACCGTAGGTCGCGACGATCGACAGCTCGCCATCGGGTGCCGCAACCGCGAGCGACGCCATGCGGCTCGGAACCGCTTGTACGACATGCTGCAGCACAGCTTCACCAACGGTGGCGAGCCCTGAGATGTCGGCCAGGGTGCGAGTCAGACGATGCGTGAGCGCATCGACCGCCGGTGTCGTGATCGGTTCGCGTTGGTGTCCGGACAGAAGGCTCTTCGCAAGCTCGATCAACTCGGCGGACGCATCGATCCAGTTCCCTTCGAGAATCAGAAGCACCGGCGATCTCGGTGTCGACGCGAGACTCACGAGCGTCCACTCGATTCCGCCGGACGACCAGAGCTCGACGCCACGAGCAGGGTCTGCACCGAACTGTTCGAGGCCCTCGGCGCCGCCGTTGACAGGAATCGTCAAGACCGGCTCCACCTGCGATTCAGCGGCCAGCACCCATGCGCCCTCGTGCTTGCCCGCGACCGCGGCCTTCACACGGATGATGTCGCTGATCTGCGTCACGAGGCGCTGCAGGAACTCGCGGGGAGGCGCAGCGCCCGGGACGCGCTGATACACCTGCAGCAGCGCGAGCCGTTGCTCGGCGGAAAGCGATCGGTGGCCAGGAGCCGGCCGGCGAGTCGGTGGGTCCGCCAGTGAAATCTCCCGTTGGGCTGACATTCCGTCCAAATTTGGGAATCGTTCGTTCGCTTCTCTGGCCGGCTGCCGTCTATTCATGCCAGTTCAGAGGCCCTGATGCGATGCTACTGAACCCTGTCTGCAGAGTTGGCAACAAGCATGCCCCCCACAAAACCGTAATGGATTCGCGATCTTTGGTTTGAGATGGGCATGTCTCGATGGTTGCGCCATCCGGTGCGGGTCACGCAGTGGAGGGCCATCGAGGGCAGCAGAGTGAGTTTAGCGGTACTCTTTGAAGGGAATCTGGCAGTCGTGCTTGCGGAGGAAGTTGAGGAACCGTTTGTAGTCGCGAGCCTCCATGTTGAACAGCCGCGCGACGATCTTGTAGTTGCCTCTTGCCTCTTCGAGTCCCCGCCTCACGACTTCTCTCACATTGGCGCGTGTGATCTCGCGATCCATGAACAGCGGATACACCGCAGTCCAGAACGATTCGTGCTGCTCGATCATGCGCTTGTAGAGATCGTCAGCGACAGTACGCCGTCGTTCGCGCTTGGGGCGAAGGAGAACGGCATCGTACGACCTGATCTCTGACGATAAATGCTCGAGTTCGATTGTCGGTCCCGAGACTGTCACGACGAGCCGCTCGATCACGTTTTCGAGCTCCCGCACGTTACCGGGCCACGAATACTCTGTGAGCGCCTTCATCGCCTCTGGCGAAACGCCGGTGATTCCGGCACGGCCGCCCGCGAACTGCGCGAGGAACTCGTTCGCGAGCACTGGAATGTCTTCACGACGGTCGCGAAGCGGCGGCACCACGATGTGAATCACGTTCAGTCGATAGAACAGATCCTCGCGGAACGTGCCCTGCTTGATCATCTCGCGGAGATCGCGATTGGTCGCCGCGATCACACGGACGTTCACAATACGACCGCTGCCGTCGGCGCCGACCTTCTGAATTTCGCCGGTCTCGAGGAATCGCAGCAGCAAACCCTGCATGCGCAGCGTCATCTCGCCGACTTCGTCGAGAAAGATCGTGCCCATATGGGCAGTTTCGAGCTTGCCAGGTTTATCGCGATACGCCCCTGTGAAACTTCCTTTGACGTGTCCGAACAACTCCGATTCGAGGAGGGTTTCGGGCAGTCCTGCGCAGTTCACAGGGGCGAAGACATGACTGGCTCGCGGGCCGCGGGAATGGATCGCGCGGGCCACGATTTCCTTTCCGACTCCGCTCTCCCCGGTGATAAGCACTTTGGCGTCGGAACGGGCGACGCGATCGATTTCCTGCTCGAGGGCCACGACTTCGGCACTTCGGCCAGTGAGTTGAACGTGGGACCGCGGGCGCAGGGCGCCGACGGAGCTCACTCTCGTGGTCGACTCAGCAACGCCATCAATCATTGTTTATGAACCGTTCAATGCGCCGCCGATGTTCAGGCGTCATGCCTACGAAGGTTGCTCCAATGCGATACCCTGATCCGGCGTCTGCCGCGTTCGAGACGCGTTGAATTTGAATGTCAGCCGCGAATGGCGCACCGGCAAGTGTGAACCGCAGACTCCCGCGCGAACCGGGGTTCAGCAAATGCGCCGACTGCAACAACACCCCGGCGGTGCTGATATCGATCACGCGCACGCTCATGTTGCCCGGCAGGTTCACAAAATCGCCGCCGACCTGATGTCGTGGCGATCGTCGCCGCTCTTCCATGCCTGCCTTACCCTCCGAAAGGCTGGCTCTCAGTGTCCCACTTACGCCCCGCCGCACGCGAATTGTGCTAGCTCAGGTGCCCAAGGCTGCAAGCAAGTCGCCATGCGTTGGCAGACGTTTGTCTTCCTGTTTAAATAGCGATATATCAATGGCTTGCGACTAACAGTCGCGGCGCGCAGAAGTCCTGTCAAATCCTCAGAAAGTCTGGCCGAATCTGGGCTAAGTCACCCAGGAGAGAAGACTTTCCGCGAGAGCAGGGGCGTCGTGATCCGCTTAAGACGGGGGCCAGTCGGCAGCGGCAGCCAGCGCAGGTGGGATCGTGAGGAACTCCACGCCAACCAGATAACAGATCGGTTCATCAGGTCCGGACACGCGGCGCACGTGTCGAACCCTTGCTTCCACTGAAATCTCGTGACCGTGCAGTTTCAGGTGCAACGGCTGAACAGAATCCGGACTCATCGGGACGGGTGAGGTAATGAGCGCGCCGTCTTTGCTGATGTTGACCACGCGCGCAGGCTCGGACAGTTCGAGTGTGGCCCACAAGGCGCCGACCACTTCAAGGCGCACACGCGCGCGGCGGTCTCCCAATGCCATCATGGACGGACTCCGTTACTGTAAGCGGCATCCGTCGGTGAATGCTCGCCGCCGAGCGCATCGGTTCTCGCCTCGCGCACGAGACCATCGGCTGAGCCGCTTCCAGGCGCTCGTATCGCGACTCCAATCAGGATCGGTCCCGCTCCGGGAGAGGCGCCGACGACGCCTCGCAGGCGTTCAGCGACCGCCTTCGCGTGGTGGGCCGTCGTGTCGTGCATCAGAAGTCCTATCTCGCCCTCGGCCAGCGTGCCGGCAAGATCCAGCGGCCGCAACTGGCCTCGCATGCCGGTGACCCATCGCTGCGTCGCGCCCGGAAAAAACGCGGCATCGCGCACCAACAGCACGACCACGGCGACTGGAGAACCCAATTCCAGCGCTTCTCTGGCCGACAGCTCTATCACTTCGTGGAAACCGCGCGGAACTGCGCGTCTATCCCGACTCCCAGCCGCATCTCGGAGCGCGACGGGCGCCCACGCGACGAACATGCTCGCCGCCGCGTTCACCACGTCCTGATCCCGGGGCGTGAACCGAAGACTATCAGTGCGCGCGACGGATACGGTCGTAGTGTAATGCCGTTCCGATCGCGTGACCATCACCAATCGCGGTGAGCCTGGCGACGGGCCCACGTGCGTCGACCCCTCCGGGGTCGCAATGCGGAGAAGCGGAGCACCAGCGGATTCGATTGCCAACGTCGCGGATGAGGCGCCCACTTCCACGCGCAATTCTTCCAGTGCACGCGAGGCTCGCATTTCCAGTCCATCGTCGCCGTTGGTCAATCGTCGACTGACGCCGACCATCACGCGAGACGAGGCTTCGGAAGTTGCGAGCGCGAGCGCGCATTCGAGGAGCGACACGTACGCACCAAGCCGCTGAAGATCCTGTGCCCCGATCTCACCGGTGAACACGAGAAGCCATGATCGCCCGTCGCGCCGCCTGAACCGACGCACGTAGGCTTCTTCTCCAACTGGCAACCCGAATCGGTCCAGATGCCCCTGAGGGAGTCTCGTGAGATCGGCGGTATCCGTCAGGCCGACGGCCGAAATCGTTGGCGGGCGCTCCGTTGTTCTCGAGCCCGGCAGCGATACATCGCGAACGAACGTCTCGTCATCGACTTCGATGTATCCAGACATCTCGATGTCGTGCCAGACGGCGATCGCCTCGCCGAAGAGTCGCACGAGCTCGCGATCCGATTCACGCTCGGCGGCTTGCGCGAGCAGACGCGCCAACGGCGCCAGGCGGTTGATGCCGCTTGCATGGAACGCCGGCGGGCTTTGCAGATGCGCCTCGATCGCCGTCGACAGCCACGATCCCACGAGCTGAAGCTGGCTGCGCGACGCGTCCAGATCCTGGCCAGCCGGCAGGGCTCGCGCGATTACCAGCGCTCCCGACACACTTGGCTCCATCGCGAGTCCGAGGCAAACGATCTGAAGCCCGTGGACGGCGGCAGTCTGGGGATGTCGAGACTGCACGGCTGTCGACACCGAGGTCCGCAACACAGGGTCTCCCTGTTCGAGGAGACCGGACACGTTGACAGCAGACCCTGTCACCGTGAACGGCAAGAGGGGCGCATATCGTGTGTCCACCAGCTGGAGGTCGACCTTCAGACGACGCCGCAATTCGAGCAGCCAATCCCACGATCGCTCGCGCACCGCCGTCTCGAACGCAGAAGGTTCCTGTGCCACGGGTGAAGTGTTGTCGGTGACGACCATTTGTGCGCGGCCTGGGAGGATAGTCCTCACCTAGCGCAGCTATAACGCTGTTGCAAGCAAATAGCCAGTCCTGTTCGACACGGACTGGCGCGGACCTCGTTCCTGAAACGCGCAAACAACCCTAATTGTCACGGCAAAAAGGACCTCTGGCGGCAGACAAAAGCACGAGTATTGGGGACATCCGAACCTATCACGACACATGTGCCACCAGTTTCTCGTCTCGCGGCAAGGAGGCTTTGACTGCCAGTGGAGGGAGCAGTCGTGGGGGACGCTGTGGCTCGACCGTACCGTGACGGAACTCTCTGAAGTCCGCGCCACACTGATGCGCCGCCAGAAAGTTCAGGAAGCGCTTGTAGTCCTGACTCGAGATGCCGAACAGCTTCAACAACGCGCGGTAGTTGCCCCGCGTCGTCGACAGCCCCCGCTTCACGAGTTCGCGCATGTCGTGTCTGGTGATATCCCGGGACAAGAACAGCGGGTAAATATGATCCCAGAAGGAGTATCCGCCGCCGACCAGGGCCGCGTAAAGCTCCTCGCAGACCTGCACGCGGCGCTCGCGCATGGGCACTACCGACTGCGCAGGCGCGCGGACCGCCTCAGGGAGCTGCGCCACATCGACGCGATCACCGTGAGTCAACCACATCGCCTGTTCGACGACGTTCTGGAGTTCGCGAACGTTTCCAGGCCATCGATGTCGCCTCAGACACAGCATCGCTTCATCAGTGAACTTCACCTGACGACCTGTTCGCTCGACGAAGTGCGCGACGAGCATGGGGATGTCGTCACGATGCTCACGGAGCGGTGGCACTTCGATGTGAATCACCCGCAGACGGTAGAGAAGGTCTTCGCGGAACTGGCCCGCTGCGATCAGATCGGGGAGGTTACGATTCGTCGCGGCGATGACTCTGACGTTGACTCTCCACACGCGCGTATCGGACCCGACTGCCTGAATCTCTCCGTTCTCGAGAAAGCGAAGCAGGATCGCCTGCATCCGCAAACTCATCTCGCCCACTTCATCGAGGAAGATGGTTCCTCCGTGCGCCGCTTGCAGCTTGCCAACCTTGTCGCGATAGGCGCCTGTGAAACTTCCTTTGACGTGGCCGAAGAGTTCGGACTCGAGAAGAGATTCTGTGAGCCCGGCGCAATTCACCGGAATGAACGCCTGATTCGCACGTCGGGACCGGACGTGAATCCGTCGGGCAATGAGATCCTTACCGACGCCGCTTTCGCCGGTGATGAGCACCTTGCCGTCGGAGACGGCGGCGCGATCGGCTGCAGACACGAGCGCCTGCATTGACGCACTCGCGACGATCAACGTCGGACCGGGCTCTTTCGATCCCGGTCTGGCGTGTGAATCGGTAGACATGGGTGGCTCCCGGCCCCCGTTCAACCTTCTCGGATATCGTGAAAATCTGTTGCCGTGCTCAACGATATTCACAACGGCTCAGCAATTATCAATCCATCAAACGGTTGCACATCCCAGCCTGCGACGACGTCAGGAGGCGATCAAGTCCCCGCTCAGGCAGACAATTATCGATTCCCATCCCGGCGAACTGACCTGAAAGTCTTTGCAGTCTCCAGTACTCCCTCAGCGTGCGATTCGATCAGTCGTATCGAGCCAGGCGCAGGTTCAGCTGATGTCGAATCGCGCCGTCAGTCAGCATCGGTTTGCTCGCGACGGTCTCCGCGACGAGCGTGCGCTTGGTGATTGAAGCGCGAGATCCTTTCGCGATGGCGCTGAGGTTTGTCTGGTAGGAAACAGAATCGGCTAGTGGGAACCGTGGAATGGATGCACCGACGATCCCTTAGTGCTTCATCGCGGATTCACCCCTGAGCTTTTCGTTCACGAGCGCGACGAGCGCCGATGGCGAAATCGGCTTGACGACGTAGTCGGCTCCTGCACGACGCGCTTCCGCTTCGAGCACCTGGTCGGGAAACCCGGTGATGATGATCGTCGGAATCGGACGAGGACTCAACAGCAACAACTGAAGTCCGTTGAACCCGCCAAGACGCAGGTCTGCAATAACCAGGTCTGGGCTCTCCACCTGCACGGCGTGCCGCCCTTCCTGATATGTACTGGTCGCGATCACTTCGTGGCCCGCGAGATTCAAAAGCTCGCGATATCCAGCCCGCGTCGCGTCGTCATCCTCAACTATCACGATCTTCGCCATGAGCGCCTCCCCGCGCTAAGGCTCGGAACCTGCCGTGAACTGCGTCCCGCCTGATGATAGGCCGATTATGTCTTATGCACGGCCGTACATCCGACACTGAGATTTCTGAACCTGTGCAGTTTCCTACGTTACAGAGGGAGTCGTCGACGAGTTACTGTCGAGCTGGCTTTGTGAATTCCTGTGAATTCTCGCGCAGAGTCGACTCCCTGGCCATCAATCCGACACCGGGATTGTGCAACCGGCCTGCCGGCTGGGCCCATCGCCCACCCCACGTTTCATGAGCGATCGGCGCCCCGACCGAGCCCAAACCCCAAGCCCCGCCGGAGTCGGCCCCGGCGCGGCCGGAACGCCGACGTTCGCTGCCAGATGAAGCTCACGTGTTCAAGATCGAACTGCGCCTCGCGGTTGCCGGATTTCCGATGAAGCCTGTAAGTCCAGGGTCGACCGGGGTCGGGTCTAGCATTGCACCGCGAGTCCGGTCCATCGCGCTCGCCCGCTAGCGCGCGGGCACTGCGCTCGTCGCAAAGAACTCATCGATGATCGCGCGAAGGTCGTCGACGCGCTCCGAGCTATTCACCCGGACCCGAAGTTGCGAACCGCCGTCCAGGCCCTTCGAGTACCAGGAACAGAGCGCACGAATCTTGTTGATGACCCACTTCTCGTGGCCGCGCGCCGGCCCGACGGTTGCCGGTTCCTGATCGCGTGCAGCACCCGGAGCGGTGTGCCGGAACCCCTCAGCCTCCTCAACTCGCTCGCTGAGGAGGAGCTCGATGTAGTCCAGCAGGAACTGCCCGCGCTGCTGAAGCGAGATCGCGCGTGGTACCCGACCCGCGTTGAGATCAGCAGCCTGCGCCAGAATCCACGGATTGCGCAGCACGCCACGGCCAACCAGCACGCCGCTGACGCCCGACGTCATGCGGTCGATGATCTGCTCGGGCTCGATGCAGTCGCCGCTTCCAAACACGGGGATGCGCATCCCGGCGGCAATACGCGCGACGAGATCCCAGTCGGCGAGCCCGGTATACGACTGCTCAGCGGTTCGGCCGTGAATCGTCACGGCGGATGCACCCGCATCTTCGACCATCTTGGCGAGTACCGGTGCGTTCCGCTCGCGATCATTCCAGCCCGCCCGCATCTTCACGGTCACCGGAATCTTGACCGCGCGGGTCATCGCCTCGATGACGCTCGCGGCGTGAGCGGGCTCGCGCATCAGGCTGCACCCGGCGTTGTGCTTCGCGATCTTCGGCACCGGACATCCCATGTTGACGTCGACGATATCTGCGCCCATGCCTTCGACAATCTGCGCGGCCGCAGCCATCTTCGCCGGATCTCCCCCGAAAATCTGCACCGATACGGGACGTTCTTCCTCGGTGTATTCCGCGTACTCGAGCGTTCGATCGATGCCTCGAACGAGCCCCTCTGACGACACCATTTCAGTGACGACCAGACCGCATCCTCCATGGCGCTTCACGAGCCGGCGAAAGGCTGTATCCGTCATGCCGGCCATTGGCGCGACTCCGAATGGAGCCGGGAGTTCGATGGGCCCGATTTTCATCGAAGCTGAGGCGAGTGAGTGGCGATCAATACGCGCGCACATCCGCAGCGTCGACCTCGACGCTGACGGCCTGTCCGATCAGGTCCACCGACAGCACGAGACGGGCCTTGTCGCTCTTCCGGACGAGTCGGCCAATGACGCCCGTCAGCGGGCCGTGCACGACTTCGACCATCGTTCCTTCGCGGATCATGGGGCACGGATCGTACGCAAGGTCGCTCTCGACCAGACGACGGATGCCGTCTATTTCCTGCTCGGGAATCGGCGCCGGTTCGCCTTCGAACGAAATGATGTTCACCACACCGGTGCACTTGAGAATCGGCAGGCGCTCGTGCGGGTCGAATCTCGCGAAGCAGTACCCGGGGAACAGCGGCCAGTCGATCTTCTTCTTTCGATCCTTCCAGCGACTCCATCGAGTGACCGTTGGCAGAAACGCCTCGACGTGCTTCTGCTCCAGTTGCTCGCGCACCACCTGTTCGTGGCGCGACCGAGTCCACAGCGCATACCATCGTGCGTCGGCAGCGCTCGTCATTTCGCGGTCGTCGGTTGCGAACTGCTCTCCGTTTGCTGTCGTCGTCGCGCGAGCGCCGTGTCGTAGGCTTTCTTCAGCTCGTCGTTGCGCCAGGTGATTGTCGCCTGCGCCCGAAGCTGGTCGAGGTATTTCTCACGCTCCGCTCGAAGCTTGATCTCGCCGATCTTGTTCGCGATGTCGCCTCTGGCCTCTTCGAATGATCGCACTTTCGAGTCGCTGCGCGATTCGAGCTTGAGGATCTGATACCCACGTTGGGTGCGAAGCACACTCGTGATATCGCCGACCTGCATCTTGTCGAGCATCTCACGCAGCGACGGCGCGAGTTCCTCGGAATTGAGCGGACCGATCAGGCCGCCGTTGGCTTTTGACGATGCGGCGGAATACTCGCCAGCCAGACGCGGAAATGGTTCACCGGCAAGGAGACGCTTCCGCAGTTCTTCGGCGCTGGCGCGCACCGCGTCATCCTGCGCGACATTGACACCGCGATCGCTGGTCGGCACCTCCAGGAGGATCTCGCGCAGCGTGATCTGGACCGGCGAGGTGAACTCCTGCTTGTGCGCGTCATAGTACGCCCGCGCTTCCTCGTCGTTGATGCTGATCTTCTCCATGATCTCGACGCGCTGTACCTGAGACACCAGCATCTGTTTCTCGAGGTTGCGCCGCAGGTCGGCCATCGTCAGCCCTTCCTGCTTGAGCGCTTCTTTGAAGCGTTCCTCGTCTTCGAGATTGTTCGACTTCCTGATGTTCTCGACGATCTGCGCGAACTGCTGATCTCCGAGCACGTATCCGTTTTCACGGCCTCGCTGGATGAGGAGCAGGTCGTCGACCGACGACAGGATGAGGTCGGGGGTGATTTCTGCGATCGCCTTCTTGAGCTCGGGACTCGTGGGGCCGACCTTCGCCAGCTCAGGGCGATTGCGAAGCTCAGCAACCTGGCGAGCCTCGAACTCCGTTTTCGAGATGATCTCGCCGTTCACCTTCACGAGCACCTGCTCGATGACCTCGGCACGGAGTGGAACGAGGGCGCTCGCCACGGCAATGACGGCACCGAGAAGAGTGCGCTTCAACATGACAATTCCTTGAAGATCAATATCTTATCCGAGGCCACGCGTAACCGGTAGGCGCAAGCCGTCTCAGGCTCCGAGCTGGCGCAACAGACCCTGCAGCCGATCGAACATGCCCCCGTCGGCGCGGGGGTCGGACTCGGGCTTCCGAAGAATCTCCGCTTTCGTGAAGCCAGCTTTGACTTCTCCCGTCGTCGCACGGGCAGTCCACCAGCTCTGTCCCGTGTCGCCGCGGCGCCCCTTGCCAGAACCGCGAGCTGCCGGTTCTGACGCCCTTGTCGGCGCATTCAGCGGCACCTCGAGGTCCAGCTTTACCGACACCGGCGGGACCAGCGTCGCGCCGGGTGATCGCGCCACGACATTCACCAGCCTCAACGGATCCACGCGTGCGGTCGGCCTGAATCTAAGGACGATCAAACGGCCCTCCCGGTCGATGCTCTCCACATCCAGTCGATCGGCCAGAATACGGACCTGCCCGTAGGCGGCCAGATTCAGGACCGAGGCGGGAGGTGCGCCGTACCGGTCGCGGATCTCCTCGAGCGTGGCGTCCAGTTCGCGCTCGCTCCGCGCCGACGCGATCTTGCGATAGACCATCAGCCGCTGGTTCATGTCCTCGATGTAGCCTTCGTCGATGCGCACATTCACGCGGAGGTTGACGGTGGCCCGCGAGTCGTCTTCGATCTCCTCGCCGCGAATCTCCTTCACCGTGTCCTCGAGGAGCTTCATGTACATCTCGAACCCGACGGCGTCGATGTGACCGCTCTGCTCCCCCCCGAGAAGATTGCCCGCCCCCCGAATCTCGAGGTCGAGTGCGGCCACGCGAAACCCGCTGCCGAGATCGCTGAATTCCTTGATCGCGGCCAACCGCTTCCGCGCTACCGGTGAAAGTGAGGTTTCAGGAGGAATCAGCAGGTAGGCATACGCCGGTCGATCGGAGCGACCGACGCGGCCGCGCAACTGATACAACTGCGAGAGCCCGTATCGGTCGGCGCGGTTGATGATGATGGTGTTGGCATTCGGGATGTCGAGGCCGTTCTCGACAATGGTCGTCGCGAGCAGGATGTCGTGTCTGCGATCGACGAACCCGAGCATCGCTCGCTCGAGCTCGTCTTCGCCCATCTGTCCATGGCCGACGACGACGCGTGCGTCGGGGACCAGCCGCTGCAGCAGGTTCCCCATCGAGAAGATCGACTCGACACGGTTGTGGACGAAGTACACCTGCCCTCCACGCGCGAGCTCGTTGCGAATCGCCCGTTCGATGACGGGTGCGTCGAACTTCACGACGTTGGTCTGAATCGACAATCGATCCTTGGGCGGCGTCTCGATGATCGACATGTCGCGAATGCCGACCATCGACATGTTGAGCGTTCTCGGGATCGGCGTCGCGGTCATGGTCAGGACGTCGACCTTCTTGCGCATCTGTTTGATGCGCTCCTTGTGCGCCACGCCGAAACGCTGCTCTTCGTCGATCACGAGCAGTCCCAGATCCTTGAACCGGACGTCCTTCGACAGCAACCGGTGTGTGCCGACGATGACATCGACCTTGCCGACTGCCAGATCGCTCAGGACGTCCTTGATTTCCTGCCTCGTCCGGAAGCGGCTCACCATCTCGATGTTGACCGGAAAGCCTGCAAAGCGGTCGCGCAGCGTCTTCTGGTGCTGAAACGCGAGTACAGTCGTGGGGGCCAGCACCGCGACCTGTTTGCCATCCATCACCGCTTTGAACGCCGCTCGCATCGCGACTTCGGTCTTGCCGTATCCGACGTCTCCACAGAGCAGGCGATCCATGGGGGTCGAGGTCTCCATGTCGCGTTTGATGTCGGCGATCGCCGTGGCCTGATCGGGCGTCAATTCGTATGGGAATGCGGTCTCGAACTCTTCCTGCCAGTGTGTATCCGCGGGGAAGGCATGGCCCGGCACTGCCTTGCGCTGCGCGTAGAGCTTCAGCAGCTCCTCCGCCATATCGCGCATGGCCTTCTTGACGCGGGTCTTCGCTTTCTCCCATGTGGTACCGCCCAGGCGATCGAGAGCCGGGCGTGATCCGCCGGTGTACTTCTGAATCAGATCCAGTCGCTCGACCGGGACGAACAGCTTGTCGTCGCCGTGGTACCGCAGTTCGAGGAATTCCAGCTTGTCGCTCGTCGAGAGTGTCGGGGCCCCGCCCGCAGTCGCCAGCTGCTTGAGGCCGACGAACTCGCCGATCCCATGATCGACATGGACGACGAGATCGCCCACCTTCAAGTCGCGGAGGTTGGACAGGAACGTCTGTGCCACGCTGCGGCGTCGCTCAGTCGTCCGTCGCTCTTCGTCGAAGATGTCGGTCTCTACATAGAGCTGGAGGCCGGCAGTGGCCAGTCGAAACCCTCGTGACAATGTTCCGACCGCAATCAGCACCGCAGCGGCAGACGAGGCGTCCGCGTGATCGATCGGCAATGCGACGAGCTCATAGTCGCGCAGGATCTCCTGGGTGCGTTCGGCTCGTCCTGTACTGTCGGCGACGAACACGATCGTGTCGCCGCGCTCACGCGCTTGCCGAAGGTCCGTGACCCAATCGCCGACGCGCCCTCGGAATTCGAGCGCAGGCTGACAGGACACGTGATGCACGGCATCGTCTTCGAGCGCCAGCTCCTCGAGACGAGGCGCGCTCGACGTCCGCGGTTCGAGATCCTCCCAGCGCGAGAACACGACGTCTGGCGGCGGCGTGGCGACATGGCCTCTGGCGGAGGCGTCGCGATAACTGTTCGCGAGCTGGTCGTGGATTCGGGTCGCCTGCTCTTGAACCTGTTCGTACTCCGACACGATCAGCCGGAGCTGTGACGAAGACAGGAAATCGATGATCGACACGAGGTCGCCATCATCGAAACGCTCACGCGCGGGGATGATATGGACCTGGTCGGTTGCCCCGGTGGAACGCTGCGTCGCCGGGTCGTAGCGTCGCAGCGTTTCGACCATGTCGCCCACGAACTCGATGCGCACGGGTTCGGTATCCGAGGCCGGAAAGACATCGACGATTCCGCCACGGAGTGCGAACGCGCCGTGCTCCTCGACGGGATCCTCACGCGTGAAACCTGCATCGACCAGCAGGTCGGCGAGCCGTTGCGGTTCGATCTCCGATCCCGCGCGAAGGTCCACTGACGCCTGCAGCAGCCGCTCGGCTCGGCTCACTCGCGGCAGAAGCGCCGCCGCCGAGGCCACGATGAGTCGCGCCGCGCCGGTGGCGGCCGCGTGCAGTGCCCGTGCCCGGGCGGCGGCAACCCGAAAGTGTGGAGTCATCCCGCGATACGGGTCCACTTGAAGGGAAGGCAGTGGCAGCACCGCCTGTTCAACAGCGGCTTCCGACGCGCCTTCGAGTGCCGCAAAGAAGAATCGCGCGTCGGCCGTCGTCGACTCGACATCCTTGTCGGTCGGCACGACGAGGAGTGTCGTCCCTGCTCCTGTGCGGGCAGCCGTAACTGCTGCAAGTGCTTTCGCCGCTGGCGTCAATCCAGACGTGATCTGTCGAGATCGATCGAAACCCGCGACCGAAGCGGCGCGGCTGAGCAGTGCGCGAAGCGTCAAAGAAGGAGCGAGCGTGGTCATGTTACGAGGTGCGGATGTGCTTGATCAGTTGAGACGAGGAGAACCCTTCCGTGAGTCTCAGGCGGACAACTCGTCCGCCGCGAGCCTCGACCACATCCCGCCCGACGATCGCATCGGCTCCCCAATCGGATCCCTTGACGAGGATGTCAGGCTGAATGCGGGTCACAATCGCATGAGGGGTCTGCTCGTCGAAGATCGTGACCGCATCGACGCAGCCCAATGCCTGCAATACTTCGGCCCGCTCTCGTTCGGGGTTGATCGGACGCTCAGGTCCCTTGTTCGCACGCACGGATCGATCGGAGTTGATCGCGACGATCAGCGCATCTCCCAGGGCGCGCGCCTCCCTGAGATATCTGATGTGCCCGGGATGGAGCAGATCGAACACGCCATTGGTAAAGACGACAGTGCCACCGCGCCGACGGACATGTTCGGCAAAAGTGGAAGCGTCCTCGTGTGACAGAGGTGTGGCGCCAGTGCCCGTCGGTCTCACAACCCTGAGATGCGAATGCCGCTCGAGAACGTCCAGCGATGCGGTGGACGGAAAATGCCTGTGTCCTTCATTTTCGACGTGACGCGAATCGTGTACAGCTGACGATGGTAGTCGTACGGTGCGCCATTGGTGCGATGCACGGCGACGTCGACTTTGTACGACCCGGCGACGAGCCAAAGGTGGTCGAGATGAAACCCGACCACCGCCTCCCCTTGAAACTCCCCGGGTTCGGCGCCTTCGATATCGGTGTTCGTCCCGTAGCAGCACACGCCGTCCGCGCTGAAGATGCCGACACCGAATACGAAATCACGCAGGGGCTGATTCGCGCGAACGCGAAGTCGAACTTCGACCGCCTCGCCCGACTCGAAGACGTGCGCGGTCGTACCGTCGGCCTTCATGAACTCAACCGCGAGGATCTCGGCCTCGCGCGATCCCCATCGGCCCTCTCCCATGGTACTCATGTCGGCGACGGCGGTGGGTCGTTGAGGCAACACGGAACGCGACTGCGCCGCGAGCGTCCGATTCTCTTCAGCCGCGACATCGAGCAAGTAGCTGTCGATCACGCGCTTCGGATCGCCATGCGCGCGTGCGACTCCATGGTCCAGCCAGAGTGCCTCATCGCAGAAACGCGTGATCAGATCGAGGGTGTGCGTGACGATCAATACGGTCTTGCCGCGCCGCTTGAACTCCGCGAACTTGTCGAGACACTTGTGCGTGAAGGACTCATCGCCCACCGCGAGTACTTCGTCGACGAGGAGCACCTCGGGATCGACGTTGATTGCCACCGAGAAGCCGAGGCGCATGTACATCCCCGATGAGTACGTCTTCACGGGGGCGTCGATGAAATCCTGTAGTTCCGCAAAGGCGACGATCTCATCGAACCGCCTCGCGACCTCGCGCTTCGAGAGCCCCAGCATCATGCCGTTGATGAACACGTTGTCACGCCCGGAGATCTCCGGGTGAAAACCCGCTCCCAATTCGATCAGCGCCGAGAGCCGGCCTTGAACGCGAACGGCGCCTGACGTCGGTTTGCCGATGCCGGCGATGAGCTTCAGCATGGTGCTCTTGCCGGACCCGTTGCGGCCGACGATGCCGAACGTCCGGCCGGCCGCGACGTCGAAGGAAACGCCTCGAAGAGCCTCGAAGGTTTCCACGCCCTTCAGGTCGCGAACGAGACCGCCGGCGAGCAGGGCGCTCTTGATCGTGCCGAACTGCTTGCGACGACCGTAGCGTCGATAGACCTTGCGGACGTCACGCACTTCGATTGCGTTCACGCTTCCTCCGGAAGTGTGTCGCGCAAGCGATCGAAGACGAAGTAGCCGAACGCGCATACGGCCAGCGATGCGATGCCGAGCTCGAGCACGCGCGGCCAACCGGTAAACGGGCCGGGATTGAACAACACTTCCTGGTAGAACACCGCCAGGTGGGTGAACGGATTCAGCGCCAGAAATGGCCGCGCCCACTCGGGCGCCTGTGAGAACGAATAGACAATCGGCGTCGCGAAGAAGCCGAGCGTCAAGAGATTGCCGAGCAGATCACGGAGATCGCGGAAATGCACCGTGAGCGACGACACGAGGAGCGCAAGGCCGATCGTCAGCAGCAGCTGGTCAGCGACGATCAGCGGCAGCCATGCCAGGTCGGTGGTGATCGGCACCCGGTAATACAGGATGAACGCCATCAGGATCGGCAGTCCCAGGCAGAAGTGTACGAGCCCGGCGAACACGGTGACGATCGGAAGCACTTCGGCCGGGAACAAGACTTTCCGCAGCAACCCGCCACCAGCGATGAAGACATTGGCTGATTCGAGCAGCGAGGATGAAAACCAGGTCCACGGGAGGATGCCGCAGAACATGAAAAGGGGAAAGTGTTCGATCTGTGCGCCTCGCGCCCCGGGCATGACGACGGAGAACACAAAGGTGTAGATGAGCAGCAGGAGCAGCGGGTTGAGGAACGACCAGACCACTCCCAGTACGGACCCGCGGTAGCGCGCCTTGAGTTCACGCGCGACCAGGCTCTGGATGAGCGCGCGGTGCTTGAGGAGTTGCCGGAGACTATGCAGCACTCAAAGAGGGCCTGTCGGCAAGAGCCGACGCGACCCCATTTATACCCGGTTATACGCGAGTGCGCGCGCGGGAAGCGACCTGCAGGCGGGTCAAGGCCTTGATCAGCGCGACCCGGGCCCGCTCGAAATCCATGTCCGCGTGCGGGCGAGCGACACGCTCCTCGGCTCGCTTCTTGGCCGCTTCAGCCCGAGAGACATCGATATCCTGCGCACGCTCGGCGATCTGCGCCAGCACCGTGACGCGGTCCGGCAGCACCTCGGCGAATCCGAACGCGATCGCGAGATAGTGCTTCTCCTGACCCGTCCGATACCACATCTCACCAACCTGCAGGCTGGCGAGGAGCGGCGTGTGGCTGGGCAGGACGCCGAAGTAGCCGTCGGCGCCCGGAAGTTCGACCTCGTCGACCTGCTGGCTCACGATCGAGCGATCAGGCGTCACGATCTCGAGAGCAAGCGTGGTCGGCAGCGTCATACCTACCTTACGACGCCTTCATCGTCGCGGCTTTTTCACGCGCTTCTTCGATGGTGCCGACCATGTAGAACGCCTGTTCGGGCAGATCGTCGTGCTTCCCGTCGACGATCTCTTTGAAGCCTTTGACGGTTTCGGCGATCGGCACGTACTTGCCCTTGAAGCCGGTGAACTGTTCGGCCACGAAGAACGGCTGTGAGAGGAACCGCTGGATCTTGCGGGCACGCGAGACAGACAGCTTGTCATCTTCCGACAGCTCGTCGATCCCGAGGATCGCGATGATGTCCTGCAGGTCCTTGTAGCGCTGCAGCACCTGCTTCACCGATCGCGCCACCGTGTAGTGCTCGTCGCCGATCACTCGCGGGTCGAGAATACGTGACGTCGACGCCAGCGGATCGACCGCTGGATAGATGCCGAGCTCGGCGATCTGACGCGAGAGGTTGGTCGTGGCGTCGAGGTGCGCGAACGTCGTCGCCGGCGCCGGGTCGGTGTAGTCGTCGGCCGGGACATAGATCGCCTGGACCGACGTGATCGAACCCTTCTTCGTCGACGTGATGCGCTCCTGCAGCTCGCCCATTTCAGTCAGCAGCGTGGGCTGGTACCCGACGGCCGACGGCATGCGGCCGAGGAGCGCCGACACCTCCGAACCGGCCTGCGTAAACCGGAAGATGTTGTCGATAAAGAGGAGCACGTCCTTGTTTTCGGAGTCGCGGAAGTACTCGGCCACCGTCAACGCAGACAAGCCCACGCGCAGACGCGCGCCTGGCGGTTCCGTCATCTGGCCGTAGACCAGGGCCGCGCGTGACTTCGACATGTCCTTCATGTCGATGACGCCAGACTCCTGGAACTCGAGCCACAGGTCGTTCCCTTCGCGTGTGCGTTCGCCGACACCGCCGAACACGGAGACGCCTCCGTGCTTCATCGCGATGTTGTTGATCAACTCCATGATGATGACGGTCTTGCCGACGCCGGCGCCGCCAAACAGACCGATCTTGCCGCCCTGCAGATACGGCTCGAGCAGATCGATGACCTTGATGCCGGTCTCGAACATGCGCAGTTCGGTCGACTGCTGTTCGAGCGTCGGCGCGTGCCGATGAATCGGCCAATGCTCTTTGGCCGCCACCGGACGATCCGGGAAGTCCACCGGCTCACCGAGTACGTTGAGCACGCGGCCGAGCGTCTGCGGACCGACGGGCACCGAAATCGGCACACCCGTATCGATCGCCGTCATGCCTCGTGTCATGCCATCGGTCGGCTTCATCGCGACCGCACGCACGCGGTTTTCGCCCAGATGCTGTTCGACCTCGGCGACGACGTCGATTTTCTCGACGCCGGGACCACCTTCCGACACGATCCGGACGGCGTTGTAGATTTCCGGCAGTCCGCCGGCGAACTCGATGTCGATCACCGGGCCGATGACCTGCGCGACCGTGCCCGTTCTTTGTGCTGTCTGTGCCATACGATCCAATCTGGGTCCGGCTGAGCCCGGACGTTGCGCCGCGACTTACGTCGCCGCCGCTCCCGACACGACCTCGATGATCTCGCGGGTGATCGCCGCCTGACGCACCTTGTTCATGTAGAGCGTGAGGCCGTCGAGCATCTCCGCCGAATTCCGTGTCGCCGCATCCATCGCGGTCATCTGTGCCGCAAAGAACGCGGCGTTCGATTCGAGCAGCGCGCGATAGACCTGCACCTGAACGTGACGCGGCAGCAGATCCTTGAAGATCTGCTCGGCCGCCGGCTCGTACAGATATTCCACCGATGGACCCGCCGTCTCCCTGATCTCGCTTCGCGGAATCGGCAACAGCTGCTCGACCACGATCCGCTGGGACATCACCGACTTGAACTCGTTGTAGACGAGGTGCACGCTGCTCGCGCGACCTGACGTGAACTCGTCGATCGCGGCATCGGCAAGTGCCGCCGCGTCCGCGAACGAGAGTCGCTGAAAGATTCCCGCCGCCTCGTATCTCACGTCGAAGCCGCGACGACGGAAGAAGTCGCGTCCTTTGCGTCCCACCAAGCCGAGTGCGACGCCCGAGGATGATGTCTCGCGGACGATGAACTGACCGGCCGCCTTGATGACGTTGGAGTTGAAGCTGCCGCAGAGCCCGCGGTCCGCGGTGATCACGATGAGGAGCTTCGGCGCCTGCGGATTCATCGTCGGCCGCAGGAGCGGGTGTGTGTCCGGGTCGACGCGCGTGACCAGACCGTTGAGCACCACCAGCATTCGCTGCGCAAACGGCCGCGCCGACACCACACGATCCTGCGCGCGGCGTAACCGCGACGCAGCGATCATCTTCATCGCCTTCGTGATCTGCTGCGTCGACTTGACCGCGCGGATCCTGCGCCGGAGATCAATGAGAGACGGCATATCTGTCCTGCTTTATGCGGCGGCTCCCGCCGGCCGCACCGCACCGAAGTGCTGCGCGAATCCGTTCAGTGCGCTCTCGAGCGCTGCCTTGAGATCGTCGTCCAGGATCTTCTTCTCGGCGATCCGCTTCAGGAGATCCGGGTGACGGCCTTCGAGGAATCGGTACAGATCCTCTTCGTAGCGGCGGACATCTTCGATTGCGACCGGATCGAGGAAGCCCTTCGTCGCCGCGTAGACGATCACCACCTGCTTCTCGACCGCGAGTGGCTGGTACTGCGGCTGCTTCAGGATCTCCACCAGGCGGCGGCCGCGATTGAGCTGGGCCTGCGTGGCCTTGTCGAGATCGCTGCCGAACTGCGCGAACGCGGCGAGCTCGCGGTATTGCGCGAGGTCGAGGCGCAGCGAGCCGGCCACCTGCCGCATCGCGCGGATCTGCGCCGAGCCACCGACGCGTGACACGGAGTTGCCGACGTTGATCGCAGGGCGCACGCCCTGGTGGAACAGATCGCTTTCAAGAAAGATCTGACCGTCGGTAATCGAGATGACGTTGGTCGGAATATACGCCGACAGGTCGCCGGCCTGCGTTTCGATGATCGGCAGCGCCGTCAGCGAGCCTCCGCCCTGCGAGGCGTTCATCTTCGCGGCGCGCTCCAGAAGACGCGAGTGCAGGTAGAACACATCGCCCGGGTATGCCTCGCGTCCCGGCGGTCGGCGCAGCAGCAGCGAGATCTCGCGATACGCCTGTGCGTGCTTCGAGAGATCATCGTAGACCACCAGCGCATGCCGTCCGCTGTCGCGGAAGTACTCGCCGATCGCGCATGCGGAATACGGGCTGATGTACAGCATCGGCGCCGGATCGGACGCCGCGGCCGCGACGACGATCGTGTAGCTCATTGCGCCGTACTCTTCGAGTGTCCGGACGACCTGCGCAATCGTCGACTGTTTCTGACCGATCGCGTTGTAGATGCAGATGACGCCGGTGTCCTTCTGGTTGATGATCGTGTCGACGGCCACCGCGGTCTTGCCGGTCTGGCGGTCGCCGATGATCAGCTCGCGCTGTCCGCGGCCGATCGGGACCATGCCGTCGATCGCTTTGAGACCGGTCTGAAGCGGTTCCTTCACCGGCTGTCGATCGACCACACCTGGCGCCAGACGCTCGATTGGGAGAGAGCTCTTGGTCTGAATCGGACCTTTGCCGTCGACGGGCTGTCCGAGGGCATTGACCACGCGGCCGAGCATCGCCTCGCCGACCGGCACGGAGATGATGCGGGCGGTGCGCTTCACCGTGTCGCCCTCTTTGATCTCCTTGTAGTCGCCCAGCAGCACGGCGCCGACGCTGTCTTCTTCAAGGTTCAGCGCGATGCCGAACACACCGTGAGGGAACTCCAGCATCTCACCGGCCATGGCGCGCTCGATGCCGTGCACGCGGGCGATGCCGTCACCGATCGAAATGACGCTGCCCACTTCGGCCACATCCACCTGCACGGCGTATCCGCCGATCTGATCGCGGATGATCTTGGAGATTTCTTCGGCTCTGATGTCCATATCGATTCAGTTCCTGTCGCGGAGGCCGCGGCCTCCTTCAGCGCTCGGCGAGACGGTCTCTGACCTTCGCCAGTTGCGCGGCCACACTGCCGTCATAGACGGTGCCGCCGATTCGAGTAATGACGCCGCCGATGATCGATGCATCGACTTTCGTGGTCATCGTCACTGCGCGGCCCGTCACCGACGAGAGCCGCTGTTGCAATTGCGCGGCGCGCTCCTGCGACAATGGCGCCGCGGTCGTGATCTCCGCGCGCACAATCTGCCGGTGCTCCATCAATCGTTCCCGGTAGACGTCGAGCAGATCGGGCAGGAGCGGCAATCGCCCGCGCGCAGCCAGGAGTAACAGCAGCTTGGCCACCGGCGTCGTGAGTTGCAGACGCGCGACGAGCTGCTGGACGACACGCCGCTTGTCCGCCGCAGACACGACGGGATTGGCGATCACGCGCTGGAGCTCAGGATGCGTGCCGACGAGATCGACAAACGTCGCCAGCTCCCGCTCGGCGCGCTCCGGGTCGGATTCTTTGATGGCGACGTCGAGCAGCGCTCTCGCATATCGCGCCGCCGAGGCTCGCATGCTCATGGTGTGTTCGGTCTGTCAGTGAGCTTGTACCTGAAAGGCACAAGCGTCTATTTATACCACGGGATTGAGCGCTTTTGCTGCCCCGTGCGTCGATCGGCGGCTCTCGACTCGATTCGGTCAGCGCCGGTCGGTGATGAACTCGAACAATCGATTCAGCTCGTTTTCCGAAGAGAATTCGATTTCGATTCGCCCACCTGAACCCTTGCGAGCAATGCGGACTTTCGCTCCGAGGGCGAAACGCATCCGATCCTCAGCCGAACGCGTGTGCACATCCTTGGCTGGCTCCGGTGCGGTCCGGCTCGGCTTGGCCGCGGGCGCGCTCAATCGTTTGACGAGCGACTCGGTCTCTCGAACCGACAGGCCGCGCGAGATGACCTCGCGCGCGGCGTTGCGCTGTGCCGCTGCATCGGCCAACGCGAGCAGCGCGCGCGCATGTCCGGTCGAGAGCGTTCCCGACGCGAGATCGCCACGCACTTCCTCAGGCAGCTTGAGGAGACGCATGAAGTTTGCGACCGAGCTTCGATCCTTGCCGACTGCCGCGGCGATCTGATCCTGCGTGAGCGAGAACTCGGTGGCGAGACGCTGATACGCGAGCGCTTCGTCGACCGGGTTGAGCCCTTCACGCTGGAGGTTCTCGATGAGCGCGAGCTCGAGGAGCGCCTTATCGCCGGCCGCCACGTCACGAACGACGACCGGCACCGTCCGGAGCCCGGCGCGCTGCGCGGCTCGCCAGCGTCGTTCGCCGGCGATGATGTGATAGCGCTCGCCGACGCGTCGAACGAGAATCGGTTGAATCACGCCGTTGGCTTTGATCGAAGCCGCGAGTTCATCGAGCTTCGCATCGTCCATCTGCAGCCGCGGCTGGTGGGCGTTCGGCGAGAGCCGGTCCACATCGAGCTCCAGCACGCCCGGTCGTACCGGTTCGGGAGCATCGGGTATCAGCGCGCTCAGGCCTTTTCCAAGTGCGGGTCGCCGTTCGAACATGAGCCTGGTCCTTCCTTTACGCTGCGTGTCGCGCCAGCATTTCTTTCGCGAGGGCAACGTAAGCGGCCGCGCCTCTCGACTTCGCGTCGTAGAGCACACATGGGATCCCGTGGCTCGGCGCCTCACCCAGTCGCACGTTGCGGGGGATGATCGTGTTGAACACTTTCTCTTTGAAGAACTCGCGCACGTCGCGGGCGACGAGCTGCCCGAGATTCGTTCGGTCGTCGTACATCGTCAGGAGCACGCCTTCGATGTCGAGTTCCGGATTGAGCGCGCCCCGCACGCGTCGCAACGTGTCGACGAGATCGGCCAGACCCTCGAGTGCAAAGTACTCACAGTGGAGCGGGATGAGCACGGCATCAGACGCGACAAGCGCGTTCAAGGTGAGCAACCCGAGCGACGGCGGGCAATCGATGAAGATGTGATTGAACTGCGCCCGAAGCGGGTCGAGCACGCGCTTGAGGCGTCGTTCACGTTCGGGCACCGGAACGAGCTCGATCTCCGCACCTGTGAGATTTCCGTCGGCCGGCAGCAGCGAGAGATTCGTGACAGTGGTCGGCAGGATGAAACCCTCAGGCGCGTCCTCTGTGAGCAGAGCCTCGTAGATCGTGCCCGACTCTGCCCGTTTCGACTTGGCGCCGACGCCGCTCGTGAGATTGCTCTGTGGATCGGCATCGACGAGAAGCACCTGGCGTCCTGACATGGCGATTGAAGTCGCCAGGTTGATCGCCGTTGTGGTCTTGCCGACGCCACCCTTCTGGTTGGCAACGGCAATGATGCGGCCTCGCGCGTCGTTGGTCATGCGGCCAAATTCGTGAGACGGCAGAGATTGTGGTGGGGCTGAGCAATCTTGCCCTTCCCCGCGATCAATCGTCAAGTCGTTTCGGATGGAAGGTCCCTATGCGTTATCGGTGGAGCCGAGCTCAAGGAGACGGAGTCGGGAAGCAGTGTTTCACGTGAAACACTAGAAGTAGCCCGACCCGACCTGGCGCTTTCCAAGAACCATGAGATTGCTGCTCTGCGGATCCAGAAGCGCGTGAATGCCCCGCAGTGCCAGCGGAGGTGTGAACGTTCCCGGCGGACTCGGAGAACCAGAGCGGAACAGGAAAACCTCCCCTGCAGGTTTCACGAACGCCTGCAGAGTCATCAGAACCCGGGGCTCGATCCGGACCGCTCGAATGGTCAGAAGATCATGCGCCTCATGTAGGTCAGGCCTGGCCAGCAGTTCTTCGTAGCGCGCCGTGATGACTTCGCTCCCTGTCATCTCGAGTGCGCGAAGCGCCTCCCGCAGAAACACCGATTTTCGCGTTTTCGCCTCAACTAGACGGGCTCGTAGTCTGGGAAATGCGAGCAACATCGGTATTGCCGGCGAGCCTCCCCCGCTGCCGATGTCGATCATGTCCGTCGCCTCGGCGGACACATACCTCGCCGCCAGCAACGGCTCGATCAGCAACTTGTCAAACGCTTCAGGGGAAGGGTCGGCGAGATTGAAGCCGGTCAGATTGATCTTGCCATTCCAGATGGAAAGCAGCCGGAAGTAGGTTTCGAGTTGTGTCCTGGTGTCAGGCGTCAGTGCAACCCCCGCCCGGCGGGCACGACGCGCGAGGCGGTCCTGAAACTCTCGACTCAATGCCAGGCCTGCGTGCCAAAGTCAGGAGACCACTTATTGAGAAATACGCCGAGGACGGCAATCGCTGCCGGCGTCACGCCAGGGACACGGGATGCCTGTCCCAGTGTCTCGGGACGTACCTGGGACAACCGCTGCACGATCTCCTTCGACAGACCGGGGACAGTGCCGTACGGAAACGCGGGTGGAATACGACGGCGTTCGTCCCGCTTGGCTCGCTGCGCGCGTGCCGACTCCTGCTTCAGATACCCCGCGTACTTGACCGTCGTCTCGACGCTCGCGATGTCGATATCTTGCGTGACTGACGTGGTCTCGAAAGGCACTCGTCCGCTCTGAACCAGATCGAGCAGGCCAACCTCCGTCTGCTTCAAAAGATCGATCCCCGACACGCGTCGTCCTCGTTCGTCGAGCGCAGACACCCGATCGAGCCTCGCGAGATTTCGCTCGAATCGATCGCGACGTGCCTCGAAGCTCGCCCAGTGATCGTCCGATACGAGCCCAGCGCTGCGGCCAAAACTCGTCAACCTGAGATCGGCGTTGTCGATCCGGAGAAGCAGCCGGTGCTCCGCCCTTGACGTGAACATGCGATACGGCTCGAGGCAGCCGCGTGTGATCAGATCGTCCACCATCACACCGATGTACGCCTCATCACGACCGAGCACGAAAGGGGAACGCTTCAGAACCGACTGGGCGGCGTTGATGCCGGCGATGAGGCCTTGCGCCGCAGCCTCCTCGTACCCGGACGTTCCATTCAGCTGCCCCGCGAAGAAGAGGCCATCGACTCTGTGAGTCTGCAGCGTCGACGCGAGCTCCGTTGGTTGGACGAAGTCGTACTCGACGGCGTATCCAGGGCGCAGAATCTTCGCCGACTCGAGCCCGGGAAGGGCGTGAACGATTTCTTCCTGCACCTCGCGCGGCAATGACATGGAGAACCCGTTCACATAGATCTCGTCGACGTCCAACCCCTCAGGTTCGAGATAGATCTGATGTCGCTCGCGATCCGGGAACCGCATGATCTTGTCTTCGAGCGACGGGCAATAGCGCGGACCGATCCCCTTGATCTGCCCGTTGAACAACGGACTCCGATCGATGTGATCGCGCACGAGCGTGCGCACGCGATCGTTCGTATGAACGAGCCAGCAGCTCGCCTGATTCGTGAGCCTGCGCCCCGTGCGGTACGAGAACGGAACCGGAATCGGGTCACCAGACTCCTCGACGAAGACACCGGATCGCACGCACCCGTCGAAATCGATACTCCGACGATCGAGACGAGGCGGTGTCCCGGTCTTCAATCGGCCCATCTGAAACCCGAGATCGCGAATCGACTCCGCGAGCGCTTGCGATGGCGGCTCTCCGTAGCGCCCCGCCGGCCGTTGTTCGCGCCCAACGTGAATAAGGCCGTTGAGAAAAGTGCCTGTCGTGATGACGAGCGCTTTGCATGAATGACGATCGCCGTCCTCAAAAGCGATCCCAACGGCGCGACCGCTTTCGACAAGGATCCGTCCGGCTCTTCCCAAGAGCCATTCAATATTGGTCTGTTGACCAACAACAGCGGTGACCCAGTGCCCGTACAGCCGCTTGTCAGCTTGAGCCCGCGGCGACCACACCGCTGGCCCGCGACTCCGATTGAGCAGCTTGAATTGGATGCCGGTCGCATCTGCGGCGAGCCCCATCAGACCGCCGAGTGCGTCGATCTCCCTCACGAGATGACCCTTGGCAGTGCCGCCGATGGCGGGATTGCACGGCATGTGCGCGACGCTCTCACGTGTGAGCGTGCACAGGCCCACGTGACAGCCCATGCGCCCCGCGGCGTGCGCCGCCTCGACCCCGGCGTGTCCGGCGCCTACGACGATGACGTCGAAGTGCATCGGCAGATCTTTACTTCATTTTCCAATGCAGAAGCGCTCGAAGATGTGCCTCAGCACCTCGTCGTTCGCACGCGCGCCCATCACCTCGTCGAAGCTCGAACGCGCCGCGTGCAGATCTGCCAGAACGAACTCTTCAGGCACCGAGGCGTTCGTCAACGACTGGTGCGCCTGCACCAGATGCGAGCGAGCCTGTTCCACCAGCGCCGTGTGCCGTACGTTCGAGATCGTCGCGTGATCCCGACGCGCCTCTTCCCCAGTGAGCGCTCGTGCCAACGCCAGCCGCAGGTCGACGATGCCGGCGCCGGTAGCTGCCGATACACGCAGTGCGTGATCGCTCTCGAAGGCTGACACGCGATCGCATTTGTTCGCCACGACAATCCGGCACCGCGAAGATGTCTCTTCGAGCAGCCGTCTGTCGGCGAGTGTCAGTGGCTCGCTGTGATCCAAGACGACGATCAGCAGATCGGCCACATCACGCGCACGAACACTGCGTGACACGCCCTCACGTTCGGCATCGTCGACGACGACGTCTCTGAGACCGGCTGTATCGACCAATCGGATCGCCAGACCCTCGACGTTGATCGTTTCCGTCACCAGGTCTCTCGTTGTTCCCGGTGCGGCGGTCACGATCGCGCGATCCTGACCGACGAGCGCATTGAACAGACTCGACTTTCCGACATTCGGTCTGCCCGCGATCACCACCGTCGCACCATCGCGGATGATCCGACCGCGCTGCGCATCTGCCAGCAGCGTGTCGAGCCGGGCGATGACATTCCCGATGCGGGCGGCGACATCGCGTGGTTCGATGAAGTGATACCCCTCATCCGGGAAGTCGAGCGACGCCTCGAGCCGCGCGATCAGGTCGAGCAGATCCGCATCGAGCTCGTGGATGCGCGTCGTCAGCGATCCTTCGAGCTGGTCGAAGGCGACGCTCGCCTGCAGCGGCGTCGCCGCGTCGATCAGATCGGCGACCGCTTCGGCCTGCACCAGATCGATCTTGCCGTTCAGAAATGCCCGCAGCGTGAATTCACCGGGGCGCGCCAGGCGCGCGCCGGCATCGAGCGCACCGCGAAGAATCGCATCGAGCACCACCGGACTGCCATGTGCGCTGAGCTCGATCACGTGCTCGCCCGTGTACGAGCGCGGTCCGGGAAACGATGTGGCGATCACTTCGTCGACCACACGCGCACGCGTGTCGCCGCCGCGAACTCTGGTCAACGTCGCGTGTCGCGGCTCGAGGTGCCGGCACTCGAGCAGACCCTCCGCGATCTCGTTCGCCTGCGGGCCGCTGATGCGCACCACGCCGAGCCCGCCGCGACCGGGCGGCGTTGCAAGAGCCACGATGGTGTCGTCGGGCGAGAACATGCGTCGTGACGCTCGTCTCTCGCGCCTGCCCTCCGGAGGTGCTGCGCGCGCGAGGTCTGGTCTATCGACGGGCGGAGATGATCACGGTCTTCATGAAGGCGTCGCCGATGCTCTCGGAGCTCACCGATGGATCTTCGGCGATGGCCATGTGCACGATCCGCCGTTCGTACGGATTGAGCGGCCCCATCTCCTGCGGCATGCCGCTCGAACGCGCCTTCTCGGCGACGAAGCGTGCCATCTGTCGGATCTCCGCGTCTTTGTCTTTGCGGAATCCGTTGCAGTCGATCACGATGCGGTTGTCATCGCCAAGCTGCTTTCGGAAGGCTGTGGCCACCAGATGCTGCAGGGCCTGAAGCCCCTGCCCGCCGCTGCGAATCAACAGACCGCCATCTTCCCCATCCAGGTTGATGCGTGCGGCTTCCGGTGTGTCCTCGACACGTGCCTGCAGGTTCATCCCCATTGCATCGACGACAGACTGCAGGAACGCGACGATCTGGCGGCCCAACGCCTCGTTCACTCCTCGATGTTCTTGGTTCGTGTTCACGTGTCACTCGTTGTCGAAGAAATCAGTTCTTGTTTTCGGCACCTGCGGTTCGTCCTGCACCGGCACTCTTGATCCGACGCTCCGCGGGCGGCCGCGCGAGCGCCGGCGCCGGCGGACCGATCCACCAGTTCGTGAAGTACTGCTGCCCGATCGCAAAGAGATTCCCGACGAACCAATACAGCACGAGCCCGCTCGGCGCGGCGAGAAACATCACACCGAACATCAGCGGCATCATCATCATGACGCGTTGCTGCGCCGGGTCCGCCGTTGACGGAGTCACGCGCTGCTGCCAGAACATCGTCAACGCCATCAGCACCGGTGTGATGTAGTACGGATCGCGCTCGGAGAGGTCGGTGATCCACCAGCCGAAACTTGCGCCGCGAAGTTCAATCGCCTGAGACAGCAGCGAGTAGAAGGCGAACAGCACCGGCAGCGTCAGCAGCATCGGGACGCATCCGCTCGCCGGGTTCACGCCTTCCTGGCGGTAGAGACTCATGATCTCTGTGTTCATCTTCTGCCGCTCGGGGTCGGTCACTTTCAACCCTGCGTACCGATCCTGAATGGCCTTCATCTTCGGCTGCAGCACCTGCATCTTCCGCATCGAGACGACGCTCTTGTGACGGAGCGGGAAGATCGCGAGGTTGATGAGAATCGTGAGGACGATGATCGACCAACCCCAGTTGCCGACAAACCCGTGTACCCACCGAAGCGCAGTCAGGAGCGGGGTCGCGATGATCGAGAAGGTACCGAAATTGATCGCGCGTACGAACACGGCCTCGAAGCCCAACGCCTTGTCGACCGACTGCAGGAGATCGAACTGTTTCGGACCCACCAGGTAGCGAAGTCCTTGCGGTGGCTCAGGCAGTCCGATCGTCGACGCCAGCAGCTTTCGCTCCGTGTTGTCCGGGCCGGGCAGCGTCACCGGTTGATAACTCAATCGCGCTCGTCCGGGGTTCACCGCTACGGCGAGAAAGTAGTGATCATCGATTCCGGCAAACTTGAACGTGCCCTCGGGTGGGACCTTTGACGAGACGTCAGCCGCAGGAACGCGCTGGACCTTGTCGACAAAGAAGATCGCCTGCGGTGGCTGTACGTAGTTGCCCGTGAAAAAACTTCCTCCTCCAGACGAGGCACCGATGTCGCCGAGTCCCGGTCCCCACGCAATCGAAGGATTCAACGTGCGATCGCCGTTGGTCACGTGAGCCGAGAACGTGATGAAGTAGCCGGTCGAATCGAATCTGAACTCTTTGCGCGAATGCAGGCCAGCCGCATCCTGGAATTCAAACACCACTGTCGACGCGCGCGACGTCGCATCCACCCGCCCGTTGCTGTCTCCAGTAGCCTTGTACACCGCGTCGTTCAAACGCGTCGTCACCGTCGCATCGTCAGCAACGAGTGAAAAGGGCCGATGTTGATCCTTGGGCACGCCAGACGGAACGAGATCGAGCGGGGCGCCGCTCTTGTCGCGATACCCCTTGAGCCGCCAGTGCACCAACCGTCCGCCTCGATTGGACAGAACGGCTTTAACGGTCGTCGTCTCGACCACGATTTCCCGTTCGGTGGCTTCGGACGTCACCGCCGCTGATACCGCCGCGGGCGGAGACGTCACTGCGGAATCAGGTGACGTTGGCGTGCGCGGTGTCTCGGGCGCGGGTGCCGCCGTAGACGGCGTTGCTGCGGCGGGGACTTTCTTGTCGAGCGTGCTGCTTGCCGGTGGCGGTGGGACAAACAGCGCCTGATAGCCGTACAGCACGACGATTGACAACAGGATGGCGATGAAAAACCTGCGTTCCATGGGGAGAGCCTACGCGCGCGGTGGCACGGGGTCGTAACCATGCCCACCAAAAGGCAGGCAACGCGCGAGACGACGGAAACCGAGCCACAACCCACGCCGGGCCCCGAACCGACTGACAGCCTCAGCCATATAGTCCGAACACGACGGGTGAAAGCGACACGATCCCGTGAATAAAGGCGAAATGAACAGTTTATAAACTCTGAGCAGAGCGAGGAGCGCGGCGACGACTACCGGAACGGGCCGGGGCGTGCCGTCCGCGTTCGCGTCGTTCGAGGGCTGATGTGTAGTCGGCTTCAAGGCTAGCGAACGAAGCATCGAGCATTTCCCGCCGTGGCACGATCACGATGTCGAGGCCTGTGCCGGCCTTGTGACGTCTGAAGATCTCGCGCGCCAGTCGTTTCGCGCGATTGCGTTCGACTGCCGATCCCAGTTTCCGTGTGGCCGCCACGCCAAGTCGCGTCGCAGCCTCGCCATTTGCGACGACGAACAGCGTCATGAAGCGCGCGGGAATTCGAAGACCAGTCTCGTACGCGCGTTCGAAATCGGGCCGGCGGCGTACCCGCTCGGCGGGCGCCAATCCCTGCCCCTGGCGCATCGTTCAGCGCTCGTCGGCGACCGTCAGTCGTTTCCGGCCCTTCGCGCGTCGGCGTTTCAACACGATTCGGCCATTCTTCGTGGCCATCCGCACGCGAAACCCATGCGTTTTCTTCCGTCGCCGAACATTGGGCTGAAATGTGCGCTTTCCCTTCATGCTGTTTTGCCGCCCCGCATCTAAATACTCCGGTACCGCCGGAGCAAACTTCAATAGTAGTCGGCGCTACCAGGGCTGTCAAAGGATCTGCGGGCCCTAAAACGGTCCTCTGTGCTACAGTCGCGGGCGCTCTTCTGAGGCACTGCGCGGCGAAAGTAGCCCGAGCAGATTGGTTTCTCCCCCAAGATTTCCACAGATGTGGAAAACATTGTGGAAAACGCGTGCCGAGCTGGTTTCGTCGAAATGGTGCCTATTTTCCGCTAGTAACGAGGCACGGAGCGGCGAGTTTTCGAGCGCTCTAGGGTGAAACGCGCGCTGGCTCCGATCGCCCGGCCGTTCTCGGCCACTCATTCAGGGCGAAAGTCAGTTTCCCCGTAGGTTGGACACATGATCACGACGGACGCGAGCATTTGGGACCAGATCCTCGCCCGGATCGAGACGAAGGTGAACCGCCACAGCTTCTACACCTGGTTCCGGCCCACCACGCTCGTGAACGACGGCGGCAACCAACTGACGATCCGCGTCCCCAACCCACTGTTCAAGGATTGGTTGACCAAGCATTACTCGGTCGTCCTGGCCGAGGCGCTCGCCGAGGTTCGACGGCCGGGCGCGACGGTGCTGTTCATTGCCGAGGGCGACGACGTCCAGGCGGTCATTCCAGAGGATGCGCCGACGCCAATGCCGGAGCCCGAGCCGATCCCGGCCGCCGCGCCCGGTGGTCTCAATCCCCGTTACAGCTTCGACACCTTCATCGTCGGCTCGTCGAATCAGTTCGCGCATGCCGCGTGCCGCGCGGTGGCAGAAGCCCCGTCCCGCTCGTACAACCCGCTGTTCATCTACGGCGGAGTGGGGCTCGGAAAGACGCACTTGATGCACGCGATCGGGCACTACGTGCTTCAACACGATCCGAGCCTGAAGCTGACTTACATCTCGTCCGAGCGCTTCATGAACGAGATGATCAATGCCGTTCGCTACGATCGCATTCTCGATTTCCGCGAGCGCTATCGAAGCGTCGACCTGCTGCTCGTCGACGACATTCAATTTGTCTCCGGCAAGGAAGGGACGCAGACCGAGTTTTTCCACACGTTCAACGCACTCTACGACGCCCAGAAGCAAATCGTCATCAGCAGCGATCGACCGCCTCACGAAATCACGGCGCTCGAAGAACGGCTTCGGTCACGGTTCGAGTGGGGACTCATCGCCGATATTCAACCGCCCGACCTCGAGACGAAGGTTGCGATTCTGAAGCGCAAGGCCGAAGCCGAAGTGGTGCCATTGCCCGACGCGGTGGCGATCTACATCGCGGGCCGCATCAAATCGAACATCCGCGAGCTCGAAGGGTCGCTGATTCGCCTGATTGCCTATGCCTCGCTGACGGGGCGCGAGATCTCACTCGAGCTGACGCAGGAAGTGCTCAAGAACGTGCTCGACCAGGACGACAAGGCGATCACGATCGAGAGCATTCAGAAGTTCGTCGCCGATCACTATCAGTTGAAAACCGCCGATCTCAAATCGCGCAACAACTCGAAGTCAGTGGCGATGCCTCGTCAGATCGCGATGTATTTGTGCAAGAACCTCACGACAGCGTCGCTTCCTGAGATCGGCAGGAGTTTCGGGGGAAAGCACCACTCCACCGTCATTCACTCGATCAAGAAAGTCGAAGATCTGCGCAAACGCGAAGGAGATTTCAACAGCTTGATCAAGAGCTTCCTCGAATCATTCCGATGATTCCGCCGCCATCCACAGCCTGTTCGTGACACACCATGTGCACGCCGGTTCGTGCCCGGAAATCCACAGTGATCGCGCGGGATCCTCAGGGTCGAACTCACAGAAACGTGCACACCGTAAGCTATTGAGTGTCAAGCTTTAATCGACCGTTGCTGAGTTTTGCACGGCACCTTTTCTTCGGTATAATTTTGTATCTCTTCTGATCCACTACGGTGGAGAGAGATCCTCCACCGGGAGTCCATTAACGCGGGCACACCGCTCTGCTTCGAAGGACAGTACAAGCCTATGGAACTGGTCGTCCGGAAGAATGAGCTTCTGCGAGAACTGCAGCTGTTCCAGGGCATCGTCGAGCGGAAGAACACGATTCCGATTCTTGCGAACGTGTTGATCGAAGCGAAGGGCGACGAGGTGCGCATGCTTGCGACCGACCTCGAGGTTGCGCTTCGCAGTCGCTGTCAGGCTGCGGTGGCCAAAGGTGGATCGCTGACGCTGCCAGCGAAGAAACTCTACGAGATCATCAAGGCACTGCCTGAGACCGACGTCCGCATCGAAGAGGATCGCAAGGGCGTCAAAGTTGCGGCGGACCGTTTCGACTCGCGCATGCAGACCCTGCCACGCGAGGACTTTCCGACGCTGCCCGATGCGAGTGGTCAAGCGCGTGCCGTGCTGCCTCGATCAGCGGTCAAGGAAATGGTGGCCAAGACGCAGTACGCCATCACCGGCGAGGACACGAGGTTCTTCCTCAACGGTGCCAAGCTCGTGCTGAAGCCGCAGAGCCTGACGCTGGTGGCGACCGATGGTCATCGTCTGGCCCTCGTCGAGGTGCAGCACGACACCGGCGTGGCGCAGGAAGTGGGCGTCATTCTTCCCAAGAAGACACTGCTGGAGTTGGGGAAGCTCCTCGCCGAAGGCGAAGGCGACGTGCAGTTCGAGGGCGGTGAAAACCATCTGTTCTTCGAGGTCGGCGAGCGCGTCCTGATCTCACGCATGATCGATGGGCAGTTCCCGACCTACGAGCGTGTCATTCCGAAAGGCAACGACAAGACCATCGAGTTCGATCGGGAGCGGCTGACCAACGCCGTGAAGCGTGTGGCGCTCCTCTCGAACGAGCGTTCGCGCGCCGTCAAGTTCGAGATCGACAAAGGCAAGGTCGAAGTCACGTCGAGTAGTTCCGAGTTCGGCGAAGCCCATGAGCAGCTTCAAGTCGAGTACCCGGGTCCTGCACTCGCGATCTCGTTCAACGCGCAATATGTGCTGGACTTCCTCAATGTCGTCGAGACCGATGTGGTCTCGTTGTCATTGAAGGACGAGGTCAGCCAGGCGGTGATGAAGCCTGTCGGCGCGAAAGGCTACGACTACACCTACGTGATCATGCCAATGCGGATCTGACGATGGCAGGTGTCGGAGTAGCGAAGGACACACGTGAATCATTTGGCAGACCAGCACGCCGATGAGCCCGAGGGCCAGCCGGCAGGCAGCGACACGCCTGCGCACGCTGGACCGAACGGCAACGGAGCAGTCGAGGATTACGGCGCGGACAAGATCAAGGTGCTTGAAGGCCTTGAGGCGGTCCGCAAGCGTCCAGCCATGTACATCGGGTCGACCGGTGCGCCTGGTCTGCATCACCTCGTGTACGAAATCGTCGACAACTCGATCGACGAAGCGCTCGCCGGCTTCTGCGATCAGGTGAACGTCACGATTCACATCGATAACTCGATTACTGTCGTCGACAACGGCCGTGGCATTCCGGTCGATCGGCATGCGAGCGGCAAGTCCGCGGCCGAGGTCGTCCTCACGATGCTTCACGCCGGCGGCAAGTTCGACAACGACAGCTACAAGGTGTCGGGCGGTCTGCACGGCGTCGGTGTGTCCGTGGTCAACGCGCTCTCGGAGCGGCTCGACCTGGAGATCTGGCGGAACGGCCAGGTGTACCAGCAAAGCTACGAGCGCGGTACCCCGCTGGGCGATCTCGAGATCACCGGTACCACGCAGCGGCGTGGGACAAAGGTGTCGTTCAAGCCCGACGCACAGATCTTCGAGACCACCGAGTACAGCTTCGACACGCTCGCCCAGCGCTTGCGTGAGCTGGCGTTTCTCAATGGCGGCATCCTCATCACGATTGATGACGAGCGCGACGGCAAGAGCCACCGCTTCCAGTACGAAGGCGGCATCGTCTCATTCGTCACGCATCTGAACAAGAACAAGGCGGTCGTCAACGAGCGCCCGATCTTCATGAAGGGCGAGAAGGACGGCATCGACGCCGAGATCGCCCTGCAGTGGAACGATGCGTACTCGGAGATGGTGTTCACCTTTGCGAACAACATCAACACCCACGAAGGCGGGACTCACCTCTCCGGGTTCAGGGCCGCGCTCACCCGGACGATCAACGCCTACGCGGTCAAGAACAATCTCGCGAAGGATCTGAAGGACGCGAACATCAGCGGCGACGACATCCGCGAGGGGCTCACCGGCGTCGTCAGCGTCAAGATCCCGCGGCCGCAGTTCGAAGGTCAGACCAAGACCAAGCTTGGCAACACCGAGGTCAAAGGGATCGTCGAAGCAATCGTCAACGACAAGCTGGGCCAGTTTCTCGAAGAGAATCCCGCCGTCGCCAAGCGGATCATCGGTAAAGCGGTCGATGCGGCCCGGGCACGTGAAGCTGCTCGGAAAGCCAGGGATCTCGTGCGCCGGAAGGGCGCCCTTGACGGAAGCAGTCTTCCCGGCAAGCTCGCGGACTGCCAGGAGCGCGACCCCGCGCTGAGTGAGATCTACATCGTCGAAGGTGAGTCGGCCGGCGGCTCGGCCAAGCAGGGGCGCGATCGTCGATTCCAGGCAATCCTCCCGATCAAAGGCAAGATCCTGAACGTCGAAAAAGCGCGATTCGACAAGATGTTGAGCAGCGACGAGATCAAGACGATGATCGCCGCGCTCGGCACCGGGATTGGCAGCGAGGACTTCGATGCCGAGAAGGTGCGGTATCACCGCATCATCATCATGACCGACGCCGATGTGGACGGCTCGCACATCCGGACGCTGCTGCTGACGTTCTTCTATCGTCAGATGCCGCAGCTGATCGATCGCGGCTACGTCTATATCGCGCAGCCGCCGCTGTTCCGCGCCAAGCGGGGACGCAGCGAGACCTACATCAAGAACGAGCAGGAGCTCGAAGCCTACGTCTTCCGCCGCGCCGTCGAATCGCGGGTGGTACGCCTGGCCGACGGGTCGCAGCTGTTTGGCGATGTCCTGGAGCGACAACTGCAGCGAGCGACTGCCTACCGCAGGCTGCTGCAGCACATCACGCGTCGTGGGCATCCGCCGTCGATTGTGTCAGCGCTGCTCGAGTTCGACGCGCGTGACAAGTCGTTCTTCGAACAGCGCGAGCGGCTGGACGTGATCGCCGCGCGCATGACGACGCCGACGCGCACCGTCTCGGTAATGCGCGACGACGAGCACAACGTGTTCGAGTTGATGATCGAGGACCGATCGCAGGGCTACCCGCGACGGTTCGAGATCGGCGTCGAATTCCTCGCCTCCGGCGAGTACCGGACGCTCACGTCGTCGTATCGCGAGATTCAGGATCTGAAGTTCCCGGTCGTCGTCGCCACCGGTGAGACGCCGCGGGACGAAGAACCGGTCGAGGCCTCGCCGTCGGACGGCGAAGCCGCGGAGGCGGCACCGCCCGAGCCCCAGGCCGTGGCAGCACGCGCGCGGAAAGAGCCCGACGCCACGCTTCACAGCATCGACGAGTTCGTCGAGTTCTTCCTGACCGCCGGCCGGAAGGGAATCACGTTCAATCGCTACAAGGGTCTCGGCGAAATGAATCCGGATACGTTGTGGACGACCACGATGGATCCGGAGAATCGCACGCTCCTGCAGGTTCGTGCCGAAGACCACGCGGAGGCCGATCAGATGTTCACCACGTTGATGGGTGATCAGGTCGAGCCCCGCCGCAAGTTCATCGAAGACAACGCGCTCGACGTCAAGAACCTTGACGTGTAACACGCGCGCCGGCGCATCTCGCCGAACGCGTACGTAGGGGCCGCCTTCAGGCGGCCCTGCGAGATTCATGACGACACCAACCACCAATCGCATCCCGGTCAACATCGAAGACGAGATGAAGCGCTCGTACATGGATTACGCCATGAGCGTAATCATCGGGCGAGCGCTGCCCGACGTACGGGACGGCCTCAAACCGGCGCATCGGCGCGTGCTGTACGGCATGAAGACGATGGGCCTGTCGTCGACGCGCGGCTACCGCAAGTGCGCCAAGATCGTCGGCGAGGTGATGGGGAACTTCCACCCGCATGGCGACGCGTCGATCTACGACACGCTCGTCCGGCTGGCGCAGGACTTCAACATGCGCGAGCCGCTCGTCGACGGACAGGGCAACTTCGGATCGATCGATGGCGATCCGCCGGCGGCGATGCGATACACCGAGGCGCGGCTCGACGCGCTCGGCGACGAGATGATGACGGATCTCGACAAAGAGACCGTCGACTTTACCGCCAACTACGACGAGACCACCGAAGAACCGACGGTTCTGCCGTCTCCGTTCCCGAATCTCCTGGTCAATGGATCCGCTGGCATCGCCGTCGGCATGGCGACGAACGTCCCCCCGCACAACATGCGCGAGGTGATCGAGGCCGTGGTCTGGACAATCGAGAGCGCCCAGTCCGACGCGCCCCCGTCACTGCCCGAGAAGCAGCGCAAACTGCTCGAGCTCGTACCCGGGCCCGACTTCCCGACCGGCGGCTTCATCGTCGGCCGGCACGGCATTCAGCAGGCGTACCTCACTGGTCGCGGCAGCGTGATCATGCGCGCCAAGGCCGAGACCGAGATGTCGAAGAAAGGCGATCGCGCCTCGATCGTCGTCTCGGCGATTCCGTATCAGGTCAACAAGAAGCGTCTGATCGAGCAGATCGCTGACCTCGTCAACCAGAAGACGATTGAGGGCATCTCGGACATCCGCGACGAATCCGATCGCGACGGCATGCGCATCGTCATCGACCTGAAACGGGGCGAGGTGTCGGACGTCATCCTCAACAATCTCTACAAGCACACGCAGTTGCAGAGCAGCTTCGGCATCATCATGCTCGCCATCGTCGGCGGCCGGCCGAAGGTGCTGTCACTCCTCGAACTGATCGAGAGCTTCGTCGAGTTCCGCCGCGAAGTCGTTCGGCGCCGAACGGAGTTCGAGCTGCGGAAAGCGGAGGCGCGTCGACACATCCTCGAGGGCCTCAAGATCGCGCTCGATCATTTGGACGCGGTGATCACGCTCATTCGCGCGTCGCGCAATCCTGGTGAGGCACGTGAAGGCCTCATCACGCAGTTCGGCCTGACGCAGATCCAGGCCCAGGCCATTCTCGACATGCAGCTCCAGCGCCTCACCGGACTCGAGCGCCAGAAGATCCTCGACGAGCTGGCCGAGCTGCTCAAGCAGATCGAGCGGCTGCTGGCAATCCTCGGCAGCGAGCGGCTGTTGATGCAGATCGTCGTCGAGGAGTTGCGTGCCATTCAGCAGAAGTACGGCAACGATCGACGCACGGAGATCCTCGCGGAGGAAGGCGAGTTCCGCGTCGAAGACCTGATCGCCGAAGAGGACATGGCGATTACGGTGAGCAACACCGGCTACATCAAGCGCACCGCGATTACGAACTACCGCAATCAGCGGCGCGGCGGCAAGGGCCGCATCGGGATGCGCACGCGCGAAGAGGATTTCGTCAGCCATCTCTTCGTTGCGTCGACGCACGCCTACATCATGATTTTCTCGGATCGCGGGCGTGCGTACTGGCTCAAGGTGCACGAGGTCCCGGATGTCGGTCCGGACGGACGAGGCAAAGCAATTGCCAACCTCGTGTCGATGGAAGAAGGCGAGCGCATCGCCGCGCTCCTGGCGGTCAAGGAGTTCGAGGAGAACAAGTACATCGTGATGGGCACGAGGCGGGGCGTCATCAAGAAGACCGTGCTCAGCGCGTTCAGCAATCCGCGCGCCGGCGGCATCATCGCGATGGGCGTGGACGAAGGCGACGCTGTGATTGCGGCCCGCGTCGCCGACGGAAACGGCGAAGTACTGATCGGCACGAGAAACGGGATGGCGATTCGCTTCCCCGAAACCGACGTCCGACCGATGGGGCGTAGCGCGTATGGGGTCCGCGGCATCTCACTGCGCGATGATGACGAAGTCGTCGCGATGGAGGTGCTCGTTCCGGGTGGAACGATTCTCTCCGTGACCGAGCAGGGCTACGGCAAGCGCACCGAGCTCGACGCATATCGCGTGCAGTCGCGCGGCGGCATCGGCATCATCAACATCCAGACCAGCGAGCGCAACGGCAAGGTCATCGGCGTGTCGCAGGTCAGCAACGAGGACGAGCTCATGCTGATCACCCAGCAGGGCAAGATTCTTCGCATGGCCTCGAGCGCGATTCGCATCATCGGCCGCGCGACGCAGGGCGTGCGCCTCATCGACATCGAAGGCGAGGATCGCGCGGTGTCGATCGCGCGGCTCGCCGAGAAAGACGAAGAGTAAGTGGTCTACGGCGGCCGACGAATCGCCGTCGCCGCCGGTCTGGCGACCCTGTGTCTGGTCGCTGCGTGTGCCCCGAGACCCGAAGAACAGGTGCTGGCCCGATTTTTCGAAGCGTCCCGCGCGCTGGACAGTACGCTGCTCGATCGCTTCGCCACCGTCACGCTCAATCCGCGCACGGACGGCAGCATCCAGACGTTCACGATCACAGGGTGGGGCGCCGAACAGCGTGCTCCCCTGACGGATGCACGGCGCGAACCCGCCATCAGAAGTCTGAGTGCCCCGACCGGCGAAGATGTGACGCTGACGGGCATGTCTGTGGAGATGATCAGCAGAGATGTGACCGTCCAGGCGAACGTGCGGATGTCGGACGGGGCGATTGCGCCGGAGGTGCTGCGTGTCACGCTCGAGCGGGCGATCGGCACGCGTGGGAATTCCACGCTCGACGGCCGATGGATCGTTACGCGCCTGCAGCGAGCTCCAGCCGCGCGAACTTCGCCCGGAGCGTCTTCTGTCCCACGGAGTTGAATCGGACCACGAGCTTCAGGTCGTCGTCGAGCGGTTCGACGGTGACGACGGTGCCGACGCCGAATTGCGCGTGCTTGACGCGCAGACCAGGTCTGAGCCCCGCCCACTGCGACTGGTCTTCGTTCTCGTACGCATAGACCGGCTCTTCGCGAACGCGGCCGCGGTAGCTGCCGCCGCGCGGAGAGCTGTCCCGGAACTGCGAGAACGAACGTTGCGATGACACGTACGCGGACGGCACCTCTTCGATCAAGGTCGCGGGAATCTCTTCGACGAATCGTGAGGGCTCCGTCGACTGATAGTCGCCGAAGACTCGACGCCGCGCCGCGGACGTCAGCACGAGTCGCCGCTGGGCACGCGTGATGCCCACGTAGCAGAGTCGCCGCTCTTCCTCGAGCTCCGCCTCGTCCTCGCTCGAGCGCGAATGCGGGAACAGCCCTTCTTCGAGCCCGCTGATGACCACGACCGGGAATTCGAGGCCCTTGGCGCTGTGCATCGTCATCATCAGGACCCGGGCCGCGCGAGACCCCGCTTCTTCGTCCGCGTCCGACAGGAGGGAGAGCTGGTCGACGAAGGCGGCGAGCGTCGGTTCGGTCGTGCGCGCCTCGAACTCGCGTGCGGCCGAGACGAGTTCCGCCAGGTTCTCGATGCGCCCCTCCGCTTCCTCACTCCGTTCTTCACGGAGGTCCTGTAGATAGCCGCTCTGATCCAGAACCTTCCCGAGCGCAATCGCGACCGATTCGTGCTCGATCATTTCCCGCATGCCGCGCACGAGATCACGAAACGTCGAGAGGGACGTGATCGCACGGGCTGTGAGCGCGCGCGTGCGCACGACGTGCTCGATCTTTGCCCACAACGATCGGCCTGCTGCCGGGTCGCCGAGACCCGCAAACAGTGGCGGCGCCGTATCCGGCGGCACTTCCACGGCTTCGAGCGCCTCCATCACGCCTTTGCCGATGCCGCGGGCAGGGACGTTGATGATGCGACGCAGGCTCACGTCGTCGACCGGATTCAGGACGACTTTCAAATAGGCCAGGGCGTCCTTGATTTCCTTCCGTTCGTAGAACCGCACGCCGCCGATGATTCGATACGCAGTGCCGCCACGACGGAGTGCGTCTTCAAGCGTCCGCGACTGGGCGTTGGTGCGATACAGGATGGCGACGGTGGAGTCTGGCTCGCGGATCGCGGCGCTCGCGTTGCGGGCGATGAATTCGGCTTCGTCCAGGTCGTCACCGGCGCGGTAGTACAGGACGCTCGCGCCACCGGCAGTCTCGGTGTAGAGACGCTTCTCTTTTCGGTTGCGGTTTTGCGAGATGACCGCCGACGCTGCGTCGAGAATGACCTGCGTCGAGCGGTAATTCCGTTCGAGCTTGACGATCGTCGCTTCCGGGAAATCGTGCTCGAAATCAAGAATGTTCCGGAGGTCGGCGCCACGCCATCGATAGATCGACTGATCGGGATCTCCCACTACACAGAGGTTCCGATGTCTGGCCGCGAGACGCCGCACGAGCATGTACTGTGGCCGGTTCGTGTCCTGATACTCGTCGACCATCACATACCGGAACTTGAAGCTGTAGCGGTCGCGAATGCTCTCCGAGGTTTCGAACAGCTCGACCGTCTTCAGCAGCAGGTCGTCGAAATCGAGGGCATTCGCGTCTTTCAGCGCCCGTGTGTAGAGCGCGTAGAGCTTCTTCATCTGCTCGGCGCGGAAGTCCCATCCGGCTCCGAAGGCATCGGGGCCCTCCATCCGATTCTTCGCATGGCTGATGCGCGACAGCGCCGCACGCGGCTGGACCGTGGCATCGTCGAGACCGAGCTCCTTGAGCGCCTGCTTCATCACACTGAGCTGGTCGCTCGAGTCGTAGATGACGAAGTCGCGCGACAGTCCCACATGAGGGCCTTCGCGGCGGAGCAGGCGTGCGCACAGAGCGTGGAACGTGGAGATCCACATCTGGCGGGAATCGACGCCGGCGCCGCGACCCCGCTCAGGGTCGCCCTGAGTTTGCCGAGGGGCGAGCAGCGCTTCGACGCGAGAGCGCATCTCTTCGGCCGCCTTGTTCGTGAAGGTAACCGCGAGGACCCGATCGGGTTCGGCCAGACCGTTGCTGACGAGATACGCGATGCGATGCGCGATGACACGCGTCTTCCCCGAGCCGGCGCCCGCGAGGATGAGAACGGGCCCGTCCGTCTGAAGTACTGCTGACCGCTGCTCGGGGTTCAGGGAAGAGAGGAGATCCACTCCTCTCTATTCTACCGTCACGCTCTTGGCGAGATTCCTCGGCTGATCGACGTCGCACCCGCGTCGCACCGCGATGTAGTACGCGAGCAATTGCAAGGGGATGGTCATCACGATCGGGGTGAGCAGCGGCGACGTCCGAGGCATCGCCAGGATGACGTGATGCGCCGAGTCGAGCACGGAGGCCATGCGCTCGTCTCCGGCGCTCGTGATCGCGATCACGGAGCCGCCTCGTGCCTTGGCCTCTTGCACGTTGCCGATCATCTTCTCGAACACCGCATCATCAGGGGCGATGGCCACCACCGGCATGCGTTCGTCGATGAGTGCGATCGGACCGTGTTTCATCTCGCCGGCCGGATACCCTTCCGCGTGAATGTACGAGATCTCCTTCAGCTTGAGGGCACCCTCGAGCGCGATCGGGTAGTTGATACCGCGGCCCAGAAATAGAAAATCGGTCCGCGCGTGGAACCGCTCGGCGACCTTCTCCATCGCGGTCGCCGCTTTGATCGCCTGCTCGATGATGTGCGGGATGTGAAGCAGGTCTTCGATATGTCCACGCATCGCCGACGAACTGAGCGTCCCGCGGACCTGGGCCAGGTGCAGTGCGAGCAGGTGCAGCGCGACCAACTGCGATGTGAACGCCTTTGTCGAGGCGACGCCAATCTCGGGGCCGGCATGTGTGTAGACGGTCCCGTCGGCCTCGCGTGTGGCCATGCTGCCCACCACGTTGCAGATGGCGATGCTGCTGGCGCCTCGTCGTTTCGCTTCCCGGAGCGCGGCAAGCGTATCGGCCGTCTCGCCGGACTGCGTGATGACGACGGCGAGCTCGTTCGGCCCGACAATCGGGCTGCGATAGCGATACTCCGAGCCGTAATCGACTTCGACCGGGACCTGCGCGAGCGATTCAATGAGGTACTTGCCGACCAGGCCGGCATGCCACGACGTCCCGCACGCGATGATCGTGACCTTCTGCAGCGCGCGTATGGTCGCGTCCGAGATATTCAAATCCTCGAGAAAGATCTTGCCGCTGTCGAGCGACACACGCCCCAGGATCGTGTCGCGCGCCGCTGTCGGCTGCTCGAAGATCTCCTTGAGCATGAAGTGCTTGTGCCCGCCTTTTTCGGCGGCGATCGGATCCCACAGCACCCGCTGCGTGGTCTTCGAGACGGCCCGCCCGAAGTAGTCAGTGAACTGCACGCCCGACCGTGTGATCACGGCCATCTCCTCGTCGCCCAGGAACACGACGTCGCGGGTGTGGCTCAGGATCGCGGGAATGTCCGAGGCGACGAAGAACTCGTCCTGGCCCAGCCCGATCACGATGGGCGGGCCATTGCGCACGGCGACGATCTTCTCCGGGTCCTCCACCGAGACCAGCACGATCGCGAACATGCCGCGCATGTACGTGAGCGCGCGGCGGACGGCGTTCTCCAGACCGTCGTCACGCATCTCGCGCTCGACCAGATGCGCGACGATCTCGGTGTCGGTTTCCGTGCTGAAGATGTGTCCCTGTTCGCGCAGCTCGTGTTTCAGCTCGAGATAGTTCTCGATGATGCCGTTGTGCACCACCACGATGCGTCCGGTGCAGTCACGGTGGGGATGCGCGTTCTCTTCCGTGGGACGGCCATGGGTGGCCCAGCGTGTGTGACCGATGCCGTAGACGCCGTCGACCGGATCCGCGCGCAGCGAGTCCTCGAGATTCGCAAGCTTTCCGGCGGCCCGTCGAAGACTGATCCCTTCTGGCGAGAGCAGTGCCACGCCAGCGGAGTCGTAACCGCGATACTCCATACGGCGCAGGCCGTCGAGCAGGACGGGCAGCACCGGTTTCGAACCAACGTAGCCAATGATTCCGCACATG
>DATFRP010000226.1:0-4727 GCA_035263125.1 Vicinamibacterales bacterium | reverse complement strand
AAGCGCATCGGCTTGATGTATCTGATCGTCGTGTCGTTCGCGTTTTTCCTCGGTGGAATATTCGCGTCGATGATCCGCCTCGAGCTGGCGACGCCAGCCGGCGACCTGCTCTCGGCCGACACCTACAACAAGATGTTCACCATGCACGGCGTGGCCATGGTGTTCTTCGTGTTGATTCCAGCGGTGCCGGCCATCCTCGGCAACTTCGTGCTGCCGCTGCAGCTCGGTGCCAAGGACGTCGCCTTTCCGAAGTTGAACCTCCTCAGCTGGTACATCTTCGTCACCGGCTTCCTGTTCACCGTCTACGCGATGGTGGCCGGAGGGGTCGACACCGGCTGGACCTTCTACACGCCGTACAGCAGCCGCGCATCGAACGCCAACGTGATGATGACCGGCATCGGCGTCTTCATCACCGGGTTCTCCTCGATCCTCACCGGCTTGAATTTCATGGTGACGATCCACCGCATGCGCGCGCCGGGCCTCACGTGGTTCAGGCTGCCGCTGTTTGTGTGGGCCGTCTACGCCACCAGCCTCGTGCAGATCCTCGGCACGCCCGTGATCGCGATCACGGTGCTCGCCCTGGCCATCGAACGCGGTCTGCACTTCGGCATCTTCGATCCCGCGCTCGGCGGCGATCCGGTGCTCTTCCAGCACATGTTCTGGTTCTACTCGCACCCGGCGGTCTACATCATGATTCTCCCGCCGATGGGTGCGATCAGCGAAGTCATCGCCTGCTTTTCGCGCAAGAGCGTCTTCGGCTATTCGTTCGTGGCCTTCTCGAGCCTGGCCATCGCCATCTTCGGCTTCCTCGTGTGGGCGCACCACATGTTCGTCGCGGGCATCTCCGTGTACTCGGCGCTGGTGTTCTCGTTCTTGACCTACGCCGTTGCGATCCCGTCCGCCGTGAAGACGTTCAACTGGACGGCGACGATGTACAAGGGTGCCATCTGGCTCAAAGCGCCGATGATCTGGGCGATTGCCTTTCTCGCGCTGTTCCTCGTCGGCGGGTTGACGGGCCTGTTCACCGCCGCCCTCGGCCTCGACGTCCACATCCACGACACCTATTTCGTCGTGGCGCACTTCCACTTCATCATGGTCGGCGGCGCGATCATGGGGTTCTTCGCGGGGCTGCACTACTGGTGGCCGAAGATCACCGGCCGCATGTACTCCGACATCTGGGCCAAAGTGGCCGCGATCATCGTCCTCGCAGGGTTCACCCTGACGTTCGGGCCGCAGTTCATCCTCGGCTATCTGGGAATGCCGCGGCGGTATCACGTGTACCCCGACGAGTTCCAGGTGTTGAACGTGCTGTCCTCGGCCGGTGCCTCGATCCTCGCCGTTGGCTATCTGCTCGTCGGCATCTATCTGACGGCGTCGTTGTTCAAGGGCGAGCGTGCGGGCGCCAATCCGTGGCGCGCGACGGGGCTCGAATGGACGACGCAGTCGCCGCCGTTGCCGCACAACTTCGACGTGCAGCCGATCGTGACGCACGAGGCATATGAGTACACCAAGCGGAAGGTGAAAGTTGGCTGACGCAGTTGTCGTCCACGGCGATCACGGTGGTGCGCACGCACACGCGCATCATCCGGATCTGCAGCATCACTTCGACACCCTCGGACAGCAGCATGAAGCCGCCACGATGGGGATGTGGCTCTTCCTCATCACCGAGGTCATGTTCTTCGGGGGGCTTTTCCTCGCCTACATGCTGTACCGCATCTGGTACCCGCGAGCGTGGTCGGAGGCCAGCCTCGAGTTGAACGTCCTGCTCGGCGGCACCAACACGATCGTGCTGATCGGCAGCAGTCTCACGATGGCGCTCGCGGTGCGGGCCGCGCAGACGGGCCTGCGCAAGCAGACGGTGGTGTGGCTGCTGCTCACCATGGCGCTCGGCCTGACGTTCCTCGTCATCAAATACTTCGAATACGCCGAGAAGTTCGAGCATCATCACGTGCCGGGGTTCGACTTCCACTTCCCGGGACCTGACGCCGGCCCTGCGGAGATCTACTTCTCGCTGTACTTCCTGATGACCGGTCTGCACGCCACGCACATGGTGATCGGGTTCGGTCTTCTCAGCGTGATCACGTGGATGGCTGCGCGCGGCCGGTTCTCTCCCGACTGGTACACACCGGTGGAGATGAGCGGTTTGTACTGGCACTTCGTCGACATCGTGTGGATATTCCTGTTCCCGCTTCTCTATCTGGTGGACCGGGCCCACCATTTCGCCTGAGCGCCATGGCAGGACACGTTTCTCCCAAGAGCACGTACTACGCGATCTTCGGCGCCCTCATGGTGCTGACGATTGTGACCATCGCCGTCGCCTATCAGCCGCTGGGTTCGTGGAACTTCCCGGTTGCGATCAGCATCGCGGTCACAAAGGCGACGCTCGTCATCCTCTTCTTCATGCACGCGAAGTACAGCAGCAAGCTCACGAAGCTATTCGTGGCGACGGCGTTCTTTTTCCTCGCCGTCCTGCTCGGGCTCACAATGACGGATGTGCTCTCGCGCGGGTTGAAGACGTATCCGGGTGGAGCCGGCGGCTCCGGGTACGGCGTGCGTGAACCGCGGCCGGCAAGTGCCGCGCCAGACGCCGCAGGCGCGCACTAGATCACAGAAGTCCCAGCGCGCGATCCGCGTCTGCCGCGCAGCGCGTCTCGAGCTCCTGCCGCTCGGAGCGAACGCACGCCACGAGCTCGGGATCGCTCAGAACCTTCAGATTGACATCGACGTTCATGCCCGCGCCGCGAAGAGCGGCGCGCAGCAACTCGATGGCGACTCCAACGTCACTCGTCGCGCCTTTCAGGCAGCTCCTCGCCACGGCCGGCGTCTCGGCCAGCGCCTGCTGACAGGCGCGCATCGTCTGCAGCGGCGTGTCGGTCGCGGCCCGCATGGCGTGTGCGATCGCGCGCCGCCGCACCGCCTTCTCGTCGGCCGAACCTTTCGGCAGCCGGATCGCAGTTACCACGACTCGATACGCGTCGCTGTCGCGATCGACGAGCGCTGCGAGCGTGACCCGAACCGGCAGCAGGCGCATGGCCGCCTCGTCCAGGTCCCGTCGTTCCTGCGCCGATCCGGTTCGCGTTTTCGGCAGTCCCGCTGCCATCAGGAGTACCGACACGCCGAGCGCTCCTGCAAGAGCAGCCGCGGATCCACCGCCCGGCACCGGTTCGTTCGATGAGAACGCGTCGAGGACGTCGCCGAGCGACCGCGCCACATAGCTACGCATGGCGCGATTCTAAAGCATTCCTGTTGAGCGGAGCACGCCGTTTATGGGTACCTCTCTGAAGGAGGTCCGATGCCGGCGTTCCCCATTGGATCTCCGGACGCGTGTCCTTTGGGCCTGGGATAACGGGATAGATGTCGAGTGCGTGGCGGCGAAATACGCAGTCAGCCCGTGCTCTCCAAAGCCGCCTGGTACGATGAGCAGATGAAGGAGGCGAAGCCGGACACGCGCGCCCTTCGAGACCGGGGCTTCCCGTGCTTGATAATCCGTGGTACGTATGAGCATGGAGCACCCTCCAGAGACCACCGGCCCGCCGCCCCGCCGCGGCCCCTCCGTCGACCTCGACCCGACTGGGATCGTCACGGGCAAGAGCCCGGACAGACAACGCCGTCAGTTCCTGAACTATTCGTTCTACCGGCTCGACCCGGTGTTTCGGCGGCTCCCCGCCGACGCGCAGCGAGTGGCGGCGGCCGGGTTCATCGAACTGGTGAGGCAGTGGGAGTCTTTGGACGACCTGATCCTTCGCACCTACTCCCTCGTGGGCCTGCGCGCAGATGTGGACTTCATGCTCTGGCGAATCGCATTCGACCCGTTGTGCTTCCAGTCGATGGAAGCGGCGATCAGGCGGTCGCCACTGGGCGCCTACCTGTCGCAGGTGTACAGCTTGCTCTCGCTGCAGCGGCGGTCGCCATACGTCAACCGGAGTAAGGGCGCCGGGGAAGGTGTCGAGCTGCTGCCGGGCCAGGGGAAGTTCCTGTTCGTGTACCCCTTCACCAAAACGCGGTCGTGGTACCGCCTTTCTCCCCACGCACGGCAGGGGATGATGGACGAGCATATCGCCGCCTCTGCGCCGTTCAAGGGCGTCAGCCTGAACTCGAGTTACAGCTACGGCATCGACGATCAGGACTTCGTGGTTGCGTTCGACTCGGACTACCCGCAGGAGTTCGTCGATCTGGTGGCGCGGCTGCGCTACACGGAGGCGAGCCTCTATACGCAGCGGGACACACCGATGTTCACGTGCGCGAAGGCACCCATTGACGCGATCCTCGCGCAGCTGGCAAACATCGATTAGCCTCCGGAACCCGACTCGAAGGTAGCGTCGAAATTTGAGCCTCTGGATCTGAGCCGCAGGCGGCCTGAGCGCGAATTTTTTCGCGAGAACGTGAAGGATTCCCAATCGAGGCTCGGACCACGAGACGCGATTCCGCTTCTTCCCGCCTCTCATCAGCGCGGTTGCCGGGAGCCGATCTTGCAACCTCGGAAACGGGTTCTTGCGCAGTCGCGCGAGGAGGCTCTATGTTGCGTCGCCCCGATCCTGAGGTACTCGTTGTCGGCGCCGGCCCCGTCGGTCTCGTTGCGGCCCTGCTCCTCGAGCAGTACGGAGTTGGTGTGAAGATCGTCGACACGCACCAGCGGACGACTCAGCACAGCTACGCTCTCGCGGTCCATCCACGCACGCTTCGGATTCTCGAGGAGGCAGGACTCGCCGATGCGCTGATCAGCGCGG
>DATFRP010000225.1:0-3076 GCA_035263125.1 Vicinamibacterales bacterium | reverse complement strand
AGCCCGATCGGCGCCGCGGAAAAAACGCGCTTTCGGATCCATCCCGGAGGCTCACGTTTATCTTCCGAGTTTGGTCGTGACGATCTCGCCGTGTGGGCTCCCTTCAGCGCGTTTTTAATTCCTTCGCTGATCGCGTCGCCTTTAGGGCTCGCCGCCGGCCCACACCCAACTGAGCTCCGGCGTGATTGTGTGCGTCGCCAGACAAGATCGATGCAAGCTCACTTGGGTTACGACGCGGGTTGCGTCGTCGAACGGGTGGCGGCGGGAGGGGCGTCCCCGCTCGCCGCGCAGGCGCCTTCTCCGTGATCACGTCTCTTGATACGCGTGATCATTCTTTTGGCGCCGAGGACGAGCGGGGAAACCCGCCGACAGGACCCGTGAGATCCAACGCTCATGTCGGACCCAAGTGAGCGTCCTCAGTCGAAGGCTGGACTCGTCCGGTGTGAAACGCCCATCGGCTTGCCGGCTTTCCACACCCAACTGAGTGCAGATCGCTAGCTCGCCTTGCGTTTCTTGCCGTTGGCCTTGGCCTTTGCAACCGGCTTCACGACGTCGGCCTTCGCGGCCTTCTTCTTGTCCTTACTCACCGAGTCGAGACTGCGGCGCAGCGCTTCCATCAGATCGACGACCTTCGGCGGCTCCTGCTCCTCGGGCGCGACGATCTCTTCGCCGGCGATCTTGGCGTCGATGATCTTGCGGAGACCTTCCTTGTACTCGTCGGAGTAGTCCTTCAGATTCAGCTCGCTGTCAAAGGTGGAGATCACCTGCTTGGCCAGCTTCATCTCCTCGGGCTTCACCTTCGCCGGCAGCGACCCGAGTTCCTCGATCGTATCGATGCTGCGGATCTCGGCGTCGTGGTGCAGCGTGTACATCACGAGGCCTTTCTTCTGCGGTCTGATCGCCACGAGATACTCGCGGCCGTAGAGCGCGACCTTACCGATGCCGGCCTTGCCGGCCATGCCGTCGCGCATGACAGCGAACGCCGACGCCGCCATCGGGCCGTCGGGCGCCAGATAGTAGGCGCGATCGACGTAGATCGGATCGATCGCGGTGTCGTCGGTGAACTGCGCGAGATCGATGACGCGGGTCGACTCGACGCGCACTTTCTGCAGGTCCTCCTCCGACACGATCACGTAGCGACCCTTTTCGAACTCGTAGCCCTTGGCGAGTTCCGCGTTGCTGACCTCGCGCTCGCAGTGGGGACACCAGCGCTTCTGCTGGATGCGCGTCTGGCACTCGGCGTGAAGCTGGTTGAACGAAATGGCTGCAGCCGATTCGGTCGCCGGAAACACCTTGATTGGGATCGTGACCAGGCTGACCTTCAGGTAGCCCTTCCAAGTCGGTCGTGGAGGCATGGGGACATTATCGGCCTAAAACGCCAGTATGTTCAGGATTCGAGGATTCGAGGGACGGTCCCAGGACCGTCCCCGACCTGTCCGTGTCCCGTCCCTGCCCCGTCCCCAGGCCTCCCGGCGCCAGGCTCAGACCGAGTCCCCGCCTTCCCTGCTCCCGAGATCCAGGCCAATCCCCGTGATGTTGAGATCGTGCGACTTGATGCGGTCGCGCAGCAGACGCCTGGCTTCCCCGTATCGGCTCACCGGCACATCGAGCCGCCGCGCCAGGTTCCTCGCGTTGGACACGAGGATCAGCGTGATCTGCTTGTCTTCCTTCCACGAGATCGCGGAGATCTCGGACCACCGCATGAACCCGCCGTCGGACCAGATACCGAGCTCGAAGAACCCGCGCTCGATTCGTGTGCGAAGCGGGAACAGGCACAGGTAGTAGACGAACATCATGGCCTCGCCAAAGAGCGAGTACATCGGGCGCTTCAGCAGGATCTCGGCGACGATCAGCAGACCGAGGATGACGCCGAGCAGCAGGTTGGCCCAGTAGTAGCGCGGCTTCGGCCTGGACCAGACGAGCAGTACAGCGCGCTTCATGCGGTGATAGCGCACGAGTTCGCCGGCGACGACGACGTTCGCGATGAGAAAGCCGATCCCGAAGAGCAGCAGGAGCCGCGGCGCCAGCCAAGCGAACCAGGGGACCAGATTCATCGCCGCGCGGTACTACTCGATCAGACGTTGACCTTCGAGATCTCGCGTTGGGCCTGGTGACTGGAGGAGTCGCTCGTATCAGCACTCCCTTCAGCCGGCCGCGCCCGCGTCAAGAGCGGATCGAAACACCGACGACAGCGCGCTTCGTACACCCCCTGGGCGCCGACGAGCACGCGGTCGCCGCTCGCCACGAGTCGTTGTGTGTGATTGGCAGGATTGCCGCAGACCATGCAGATCGCGTGCGTCTTGGTGATGTACTCCGCGATCGCCAGCAGCTGGGGCATCGGGTCGAATGGCTTGCCGAGGTAATCCTGGTCGAGCCCGGCGACGATGACCCGCATCCCGCGATCAGCGAGCGTACTGCATGCTGCAGGCAGATCCGCGTCGAAGAACTGCCCCTCATCGATGCCGACCACTTCGGTGTCGGACGCTACGCGATCGAGCAGCTGCCGCGATCCGTCAACCGACGCCGACGCAATCCGCATCTCGCCGTGCGACACGATGTGGTCGGCGGAATAGCGCGTGTCGATCGCGGGTTTGAAGATTTGAACTTTCTGGCGGGCGATCTGCGCACGTCGCAGCCGGCGGATGAGCTCCTCGCTCTTGCCGCTGAACATGCTGCCGGTGATCACTTCGATCCAGCCGGATTTGACGGTCTGTTCCATGTCACACTTCGAACTTTAAACTTCGAACGACAACCTTCGAGCACGCGGAGAGACCCTTCAGAGTTCGACATTCAAACGTCGAACTGTGAACTTCGAGGTTAGACCCGCGACAGATATTCGCCTGTTTCCGTGTTGATCCTGACGACGTCGCCGGTGCTGATGAATGCAGGCACGCTGACGACCAGACCGGTCTCGAGCGTCGCGGGCTTGACCTGCGCCGACGCCGTTGCGCCTTTGATGCCGGGCACCGTGTCCGTCACCTTCAGATCCACCGTCAGCGACAGGTGAATGCCGACCGGCTCGGTCTCGTAGAACTCGACGTTGATGAGCGTCTCGGGCAACAGATAGAGCGCGCTC
>DATFRP010000224.1:0-25511 GCA_035263125.1 Vicinamibacterales bacterium | reverse complement strand
CGATCGGGCGCCACAAGTGATCCCGCCTGCTTCACGTGCGGCCCGAGAACGGTGCGCAGCGCCGCATGGAGCAGGTGAGTGGCCGTGTGATTGCGTCGCGTCGCGTCGCGCACGTCGACCGCCACGCTCGCGGTCACGAGGTCGCGTGACTTCAATGTTCCATGCACGATCCGAACAGCATGCAGTCGAGGCCACGCGCCGACCTTGATGACGCCGGTGACCGCTGCCTCGCCCCAGGTTCCAGACAGCGTGCCGACATCGGAGACCTGACCGCCTGCCTCCAGGTAGAAGGGGGTTTCGGTCAGCACGACGAAGCCGGTCTGTCCCTCGCTCAGCGATGTGGTCTCGCCGCGGTCGGCGTCGAACAGCACGAGCGCCTGAGTGTTGAGGGTGGTCGTCTCGTAGCCTCGGAACGCTTGATCCGTGGTCGATTCGAGTATCGCGCGGACGTCGTCGCTGATGGTCAGGGTGTCCTTGACGCCCGGCTTGAACGTGCTCTTCGCGCGCGCCTTTTCGCGCTGGCCTTCCATCGCGCGCTCAAAAGCGTCCTTGTCGAACTTCAGGCCGCGCGCTTCGACAGTGTCCTCAATGAAGTCGATCGGCAACCCGTGCGTGTCGTAGAGGCGGAACGCGATGTCTCCCGCGAGAATCCCGTTGCCGGAGGCGGCCTTTTCGAGCGCCTCTTCGAGCCGTGGAAGACCGCCGCTGAGCATGGCATCGAAGCGCTCTTCCTCGCTCCGGACGACCCGCACGATCGCTTCACGCCCAGATCGCAGCTCGGGATACGCATCGCCGTATTCGCGGACGAGCGTGTCGACGAGGGTGTAGAGAAACGGCTCGGTCAGCCCGAGGTGCTTCCCGTGACGCATCGCGCGCCGCATGATCTTGCGCAGCACGTATCCCCGATGTTCGTTCGACGGGACGACGCCATCCGCGATGAGGAACGTCATCGCGCGCATGTGATCCGCAACGACCCGCATCGACACGTCCGTCTCCGACATCGTCCCGTGATGCGTGGTTCCGGCGCGCTCGCCGATTGCGGCCAGCAGGGGAGTAAACGCATCGGTGTCGTAGTTCGACAGCACGCCCTGAAGCACGGCGGTCACGCGCTCGAGGCCCATGCCGGTGTCGATCGAGGGCGCCGGCAGCGGGTTGAGGGTTCCGTCCGCTTGCCGATCGAACTCCATGAAGACGTTGTTCCAGATCTCGATGTAGCGGTCGCAGCTGCATTCCATGCCGCGGCACTGACCGCCGGCCGTTTCCTCACCACACGGAATCTGCGCGCCGCGGAAGTAATAGATCTCCGAGGAGCGGCCGCAGGGGCCGGTGTCGCCCATCGACCAGAAGTTGTCGTCGGAGCCGAGCTCGCCGATGTGATCGGCCGCCAGAAACGTCCGCCACACGTCGTAGGCCTCGCTGTCGCGCGGCACACTCGAGTCGCCACGGAAGATCGTGACAAAGAGACGATCGGCCGGCAGCTTCCACTCCTCTGTCAGCAGCGTCCACGCGAACGGGATCGCCTCCTTCTTGAGATAGTCGCCGAACGAGAAGTTGCCCAGCATCTCGAAGAAGGTGTGATGACGGAGCGACGGACCGACGTTCTCGAGGTCATTGTGCTTGCCGCTCACGCGCATGCACTTCTGCGCCGTCGTGGCACGCTGGTATTCGCGCGTCTCCTTTCCGAGGAACGTGTCCTTGAACTGGTTCATGCCCGCGTTGGTGAAGAGGAGCGTCGGATCCTCGTGCGGCACGAGCGGTGAACTGGGGACGATGCGGTGGCCGTTCTTCTCGAAATATTTCAGGAAGGAGGCGCGGATCTCCTTGGAAGTCATTGTGTCTATTGTAGGGCCCAGGGCTCAGGCCACGGGCCTCAGGGCTGGTCTAGACGTAAGGCCTGAGGCCTGGCCCAGCCCTGCGGCCTGAGGCCTGGGCCCAGGGGCCTCTAGCGGCGGGTGCGTTTGGAGCGAAGCTTTGCGAGCACCCGATCGGCTTCGAATCCCTGGCCGACGAGGTAGCGATACAGCCGCTGCAACTCTTTCTCGTCGTCGATCGCGGTTCGACCCCGCAGTCGCCTCTCGAGCGATGCGGCGAGGAGGGCATCGGCATCGACCTCCTGAAACAGCTGCTCGACGGTGCGATCTGCGACGTCCGGCGCAATGCCAGCGGCGCGGAGCCGGCTGTTCACGCGCGCCTTGCCACGGCGACGGACGGTGGTCTCGCGTCGCGCGATCACCGCCGCCGCTCGCGCATCGTCGATCGTGCCGGTGGCTTTCAGACGGTCGATGGCCTGATCGATATCGGGTCGGTCATACCCGCGGCGGGTGAGCCGCTGACGGACCTGCGCCTCTGAAAGCTCGCGGCCCGCCAGCATTTTCAAAGCCGCGAGGTACGAATCAGAGGCCACACCACAATCTAACTCAGAGACGCCGGGCCTTGAGAACAGGCCCGGCCTACACTGCGCTTCCTCACGCCGCCGCCAACAGTCCGGCGATCTGTTTGGCGATACGGCTGTCGGGAGCATCGAACCAGGTGAACGCAGGTGAGGGGTTGACCTCAAAGCAGAACATTTCTCCGGACGGTGTACGGCGCAAGTCGATCCCGGCTACTGCCAGGTCGAGTGAGGCCGCAACGGCGCGGCAGCGATCGAGGCACTCCACTGGCAGCTCCGCTTGCCGTCGAGTCACGCGAGCTCCCTGGCGCTCGCTGTATCGGTAGTCATCAGCCTCCGACACGAGCTCACACACAAACGCGTCATTACCGACCACGTGGACCCGGTAGTCGATTCCAGGCACATATTCCTGAAACTGAGTGGGACAGGTGGTGACAGTGTCGAGCTGCGCTCGTTTTTGCGCAGTCACCCGCGAGACGACGCTGCGAATGCCACTCACCGATTTATAGACGACGTCTCCGAGACGACCACAGAACTCGGCGGCGACCTCGGGGTCGGTCGTGATCAACGTTTCGGGCACGGCGAACCCTGCGGCGCGGATCAATTCCAATTGGTAGGGCTTCGAACTATTGGACGCCATTGCGCTCAATCGATTGACAACCAGCGCCGACGTCATTTCGCTCCAAAGCCTGAGCGCTTCGTAGACGGCGACCGCATGACGCGCCTCGGCGCTCCCTTGCCCGGCGCTTGCCACTGCTGGAACTCCGAGCGGATCGTACGGACGGATGTACGCGGCTTCAACCTTTCCAAGTTCCACGCGTATGCCGTCCCATTCAACCGTGCATGTGACCTCGTCGTCGACAGTGAGCTCGATGGTGGTGTCGAGCACGGCGCGCTGATCGATGAGCAGAGCAGTGCGCTGCTTTCGCGCGAGTTCGTTTCGCACAGAGGAAATCGGACCGTCTCCGGCGAGTCCCCACAACAGAATCATGCGGTCACCATCGTGCCGGCAGCGCTCTGTGCGGCGGACGATGTCACGGGCTCACCGCTCAAGTCGCGGCACCGATCAGCGATCGCCTCGGCGACGCGTTCCGCAGCGACATCGACCCAGAAGCCTGCCTCCAGGAATGTCGGCGTTTGCTCGTCTCCGCGCGCGAAGCACACCCGAAGCAGTTCAACCCCCGCGTCTCGTGCCAACATGACCGCAGCCTCCGCACGCGATGCGTCGCCTGCGCCAGGCTCGTGGCCGCCGGGGAGGAAGGCGCGATCGCCGATCACATCGATGACGATTTGACATTCATCCGTCGGGCGCGGGACGTCCAGGGTCGCGCCCGCCACGAACTCCGCGCGTTGCTTGACCTTCGTCGCGGCGAAACCGAGACGTCGTGCGCGTTGCACCCATTCGGGCCCATTCCACGAAGGACCCGCAAGGTTGGACGGCGATGGACGGTTGAGAACGGGACATTCGAGCGAGCTGAGCCACGCCAAAAGGAACGCCTGCATCTCGGCCACGGCGTACCGGCGATCGTCCTCGTGCACGTACGCCAGTTCAGCTTCCCCGACAGCAGGCATGCGCGTGATCACCGCGCGAATCGCGCGAGTCGGGATCAATCGCCCCTCGACGAAGGCACGTCCGTCGCCCCGCCGTCCGGCGACGTAGCGCCAGCCCGGACGCGAAAGGTCCTCGCAGGTGAGGAGCGCCGCTCGTTCGCCGGCAGCGAGCCATCGTTGCACGAGCACGCGCGCCGCCACGTCATTGCGATATGCCAGGACAACGAACATCATTCTGCCCGCGGCTCGTTGAGCGCCCGTTCACCCAGTGCAGGCCGCTCATCGGGACCGATGAAGACGCGCTGGTCGAAGCGCATCGGCCTTGTTGACGACGCGTCGCTTTGAACGAGCGGATCGAAGAAAGAAGGCCTCTCGACAATGACCCGGTGGTCGAGCAGGTCCTGATCCTTTTTCTCGGCTGCGCCGAGGTGGTCCTTCGTCGCTTCCTTGTCTGCCTTGTCGGTCGCATCCTTGTCTTCTTTCGCTTCCTGGTTGTCTTTGCCGTCCTTCTGCTCCTTGGCCTCCTTGTTCTCTTTGTTGTCCTTCGTTTCTTTGTTCTCTTTGGTGTCCTTCGTATCTTTCGTGTCCTTGCTGTCTTTCGTATCCTTCGTCTCTTCTTTTTCCTTGGAGTCTTTTTCTTTCGCGTTGAGGATCGTGACGATCTCGGTCAAGCAGACACTCAGCTGCGCACGCAGCGTTTCGAGGCAGATAAATGCGCGGCGTACGTTGTCGCCGAGTGCGTCGAGGTCTGCTTCGATCTTGTGGAAACGGTCGTTGATACCCGCTTCCTCTGCCGTCTTTCCAGCCTGCACCAGGCTTTCGAAGTCCACCCAGTCCACATGCTCGAACTTGCGCACGAAGTTGTAGGTGCACGCCTGACTGGTCTGCTGGATATTGTTCACGCATGCGATCTCGAGCGGGTTTGCCATTGCTGTCTCCTATGCGAGGCTCTCAGCGTCCGCGAGGCCGGCGCCAATCCGGCGAGGCTGGCGATACGGACGGAATGTGCGCGACAGGCTCGGCGGCAGACGGTCGGCGGCGCGGTCGCCGTCAGCATCGACGCGGCTCCGGATGCCCTGCGTGTCGACGATTACGCCGAGTGGCCGCGTCCGCTCGAGCAGGTTCATGAGGAACTCGTATTGCGCCAGGTTCAGCAGCGCCCCCGCCGGCAACGAGACGCGCAACTCCAAGGGCTCGACCCGCCCCCGCGGATCCGTGCTCCCGCGTTTGGCGGCCGCCACGACGAGCACCGCGGACAGGCCGCTCGCGGGCAGCCACGCGTTGCGGCTGCCGATCTTGCGTTCGAGCTCTCCCCGTTGGCCGTCGACCGGCATCAAGTACCATCGGAAGGAACTCTCTCGGCGCGCCGTGAGCAGCGTCGCGTTGCCCGGAAGCGGCGTTACGGCCACCGCGAGCAGCACGCGGCCATCGCTCGTAAAGAGAGGAAGCACCGAGACGAACCCCGCCTTCTGGAACGCGATGATCAACGCGAGCAATGACGCGGCCGCGGCCTGATCATGCGCGATCAACTGTGTGGCGAATGCCGCGTCGAGTTGCAAGGTCACAATCAACTCGTTTGGCAGCTCTTTCAGTGCCGCCTTGGCCCGATCGACCGCCCGAGTGTCCGTCTCCATATGGATGCGGGCATCAGTCGTCGATTGCACCAGTCCGGCGGGTGGCGCCACGGCGAGCTGCCAGGCGGCGCGCTCTTGTGTCCCCAGCAGCAGGGTCCACGGGGCAATTCCCGCAGCGGCGCGCGCGGCCTCGGCATCGGCGAGTGCGAGGACGAGCAAGGCATCAGGACCCGAATCGAAAGGTGCGTTCAATCGAGCGGAGAGGAATGTCTTGCCGGGAGACACGTCTTCAGTGATCACGAGGCCGTTCAGCGCGAGATGTGAAACGTAGGTCGTGGTGGCGTCGAGCGGATGGATGGTCGCGAGCCCACACGGCGCACAGAGCCAGCTGCCGCGTGGATCGTCGCTCGAGGCCCGTGGCTGCAGCTGCGACAGGAGCGTGCGGATCTCGGGCGCGGTGTCCGCGGCGACCCGACCCGCTCTGCTATTCGCGACCAGCGCATCCAGTTCCGCCGCCGGCAGCACCTCTACGTCCGCGCCGAGACCCAGCTCATAGCGGCTGCCCCCGCCGTCGTCCTGTGCGCGCAGGACGCGCCAGCGGCGCGTGACGCCCAGTGCCCGGCGGCACTCGCCCACGCGATCGAGTGCCCGCGCGAGCATCGGAGCGATGTGCGCATTGGCCGCCGGAAACTCGAAGCGGGCCGCGAGACGGGCACGCAACGCGTTCTCCTCGGCGCGCACGTCGCTCGGCAGCAGGCGGCTATCCGGCACATCGGTGCCAGGTTGAAGCAGAAACGCCCGCCGTATGTAGTCGAGAAAAGCGGTCCGCGGCGCGTCGTCTGGCGACGAGACGAGACGCACGGCCGCGAGCAGCTCGGAATCGGGCTCGGCGATCGTGAGGCGATGTGCGATTCCGAGCTGTGATGGCAGCCCGGTGTTTCCGCCGGTGCCAGGTCCGTTGACTGCATCGTCGACGGCACGGCGCGACGAGCGCAAGAACGGTCGATAGATGCCGAGCCGCGCGCGGAATGGTTCATCCGCTTCCCGCTGCGGCACGATCGTCGGCACACGTCGCGTGGCATCCCACGAGAGCCGCGCATCGAAACGCGGCACCGACAGCTCCGCGCCGAGACGGTCGAGCGCGTCGGCCCGCGCGTCGGCGATGCGGCGCATCGCGTAGAGCTCGTTCGCCTGGCGCCGCAGGCGCATTTTCTCCGAACCGGCCAGATAGAGCAGGCGTGCGAGGTTTCCCTCGACGACGCGGAGCTCGAAGCGATGGCCCAGTGTCGAAGGATCGCTGTCCGGCCCCGCATCGAGGCGCACGTCGAATGGCGTGGCGAGATCGAGCACCATCGAAGCTGCGCCCGGACGGTAGGCGAGCACGAACGCGCCAGCCTCGGTGAACGGCGCGAAGCGCGCGACTGCCGGCGGCACGACCTCGCCGCTCGACTGTGCGATCTGGACGGTCACGTCGAGCCCCGTCGCGCCCAGCGTCTGCCGCGGCGCGATGAGGAGCAATGGCAGACGCGCCTGCCAGTCGACGCGTGCCCTGCCGGCTGTATCGATCGCGAGTCTGGTTTCGACCGCGCCGCCAGTGAACGGCCCGCTCAAGTGCGCGAACATGTTCCGATGAGCTCCGGATCCGACAGGGTCCGGATGCAGGCGTTCGAGCCTGGAACGGTAGACCGCCGCGATCGCGTCGGCTATTTCCCGCCCGCGACTCGACCGGGCCTGGACGCTCTGCTCGATCTGGATGCCGTTCGCGCCGCTGATGGTCAGGCGGTTGACGATGTTCCGCGGGCTGTCACCGCCAAAGGCGTCGTCCGGCGTAGTGATGCGTGCGGCCATGCCAGTGCCGGTAATCGCGCCGTCGATCGCTTGCTTGATCTCCGCTTTCAGGGCGGCAGGCGCAGCACCACCGATGAGGACGTCGATCGGGTTCTCGGGCTCATCGAACCCATGGAAGGCGACGGCATACGTGAAACCCCGCGACATGACCAAGTCGAGGAGCGGGAAGCTCGCCTCGTGAATGTCGGTCGCGGTGATGTGCCAGCGATCGTGGGCGCCTCCTCCCGTCGCGAAGCCTTTGCAGCGCCACGAGCTGACCCCCTCGTCTGCGAGAATCCGCGCGACCCGCTCCGCCTGTTCGTCGGTGTCGCGCTCGATATTTCCGCCGTGAGGGGCGATGGCGATGAGCCCGGTGTGCGCCCCGTCATCCTGCAGCCGCTCGACGAACTCGCTGTTCGTTTCCGCTTCGGCATCGCTGAACGTAGGATGTGGCACCTGCGAATCGATCGTGGCGGCGAACTCGGCGCTCGTGTTGAGCCGCTGCCGACCCGTTGCGCCCATGCGAACGATGTTGTCCTTGCTCTCCTGACGAAGCTCGCTGACCGTATACAGCGCGTACTGAGTGTCGCTGCGCTTGATACGGACCTGGTGGCCGAGGGCACGCCCGACGGTCACGAGCCTGCGCGGGTCGGCCGAGCAATGCTCCTTGTGGTCGACGAGATCCTGCTGAGAGGCCAGCGCCTTCTTGATCGATGCCTCGTAGGTCGCCATCGAGATCTTTCTGCGTTCGCTGTCTACACGATCGTCATCAGCGCGAAATCGTCGGCAAACATGGCGATCTCGCTCACGCCCACCGTCAGGTTCTCGCCGAGCGGCAGTTCGCTGAAGATGCGGCCACCCAGCTCTTTCACCGCACCCAGACGAGGGGGAGAGCGCAGGAGCCTCAGGTTGCGGACATCGGCGAGGCCCGGCTCGCTCATGAGCGCGAAGGTCACCTCTGAGAAGCGAACCGGCTCGCCGAAGTCGAGGGTGTCGATGTACCGCTGCACCCGATCCAGCAGCGCCCGCTTGAAATTCTTCGCCGCGTCCGAGTCGTTGACGACTGCGGTCGAGGTGCGCGGCAGCGGAATGCCGGTGACCACCAGGTCGGCGGCGACCCCCGCGAACACGCGATGTGCTTCCTGCACGCGCGGGTAGATGCCGATCGGCCGGAGGTCTTCGATCACCGACTCGATTGAGACGCGTACGCCTTCCGGCCCCTCGAAGATGGCGGCGCCATCCAACGCCACGAGCACCGTGAAGAAATTTGGCGACACGATGTCGCGCTCGGCGCCGAACACCCGCTCGGCGAAGTTGAACGTACCGAAGATCGACTGCTCGACATCCAGCCCACCGCCGTCGCGCACCACCACGCGACGAACGCCGGGCACCAGCGATGCAGCGATGCGGATCGCCTCGACCGACCAGGTCGAGCGCGGCGCGCGCAACAGGAGATCGCGGTAGCGGGCGTCCGGCCAGCGGAGCTCACCGCCGGTAAGCGTGCGAGTGTGCGCGATCGCCACGACGCTTTCGAGCGGGTTGGCCCCGGCGGCCGCCTTCAACGCAGCGAGCTTCGTGTCGGCAGGATTCCAGAACGCAATCTTCTGCGGATTGGCGCCGGCCTCGCTGACGTTGGGATCGAGGTTGTGCTCCGGGCCGGGATAAAACGCCTCAACGCCGACGTCCTTCGCCCCGCCGGTCCGAGTCAGCACCACGCTGTCTGTGGTGGCCACGTGGTGATTGCCGGCTGTCATCAGGCGCGCCCCACGCGGAACGAACAGCTCGTTGGTCCCGTCTGGCAGCGTCGGCGTGAGACGAATGGAGCCGCGCGCCTGCAGGAACGGACGCGGAAGACCCAGCTCCTCGCCGAGCCGGCTCAGCGCGTCACCGCGCGCCGAGGAGACGAACTGGTTGTCGTACATTGCCCCGAGCGCCGTCCACGTGCGCGCGTCTTCCAGTGCGGTGACCTCGAGGATCTTGCGAATCGCTGACGCAGGCGTGAGATCGACATCGTCGCCGAACACCGTACGAGCGAGCGCGAGCTTCTCTGCCAGGAGGCGGCCGAACGGCTTGGGCACGAACCCTCCATCGGTGACCCCGTAGCCCTGCGCCGCCGTGCTGCGAAACAGCTCCTCGTCGATGGCCAGGATGTCAGTCGCGGTGATCTCACCGTCGCTCATGGCAGGTAACCTCCGCGCGGGTTGAGCGTCGCGCCCGGGGCGCCGATCGTCGATTGCGCCAGATTCGCATTGCGCGCCGCCACGTTCGGATCGATGCGTTCGAGCACGAATGCATTCGCGCCGCCGCCGACCCTATGCCAGGCCACTTCCACGAACGAGCCGTAATCGCCGGGACCGCGCACGGTGCCGGCGTGCAGCAGCCAGGCGACAACGAGCAGGTCGACGACTGTCCGCACCTGGTCTCCGTCCGGTGTGACGCGCGAGACGCCGGCGGCGAGCGGGATCGTCGCCAGCGTGGCGCGGGCGCGTCGCAGGAGGAGTCGGGCCGGCGGACGCTCCAGCGGATCGGCACCGCGCGGGGATTCATGCGGCCCGACCTCTTGAGCGCTTGCGCTGACCACGATCGCCGGATCAGCATCGCGCCAGACCGCCGCGAATCCCGTGGGGACGACCAGCACGAGACTCAGCTCCGAGTCGAGCGGCCACTCGAACGGCACGCCCCGCGTCAGCGTCTGCCGGGATCGGATGAACCCGGCCGGAGTCCCAAGCACGGCATCCGGCGTAAGAAATGCTTCCACTGGCATCGGAGGCATCACCGGGCTCATCGGGTTCCTCCGAGATCGACGGTACTCTGGTCGCCGGTCACCGTTTCGAACACAACCGTCACATTGAGCTCGCGACTCGCCGGCGTGCCCGCTTGCAGCGCGCTTTCTCCGAGCTTCACGTCAACGACCCGTCGGACGCGCGGATCCCTTCTCAGCACCTGTACCACAGCGATGCGCACGCGCTCGCGCAGCAGGATCGGATCAGTCTCGGTTGCCAACGCGTTGAGGCCGTCGAATCCGAACTCGGTGTTGAAGACGTCGCTGCCAAGCAAGGTCGTCAGCGCGATGCGAAGCGCCTGACCGAGGTTGTCGATTCCGACGACGCGCGCGAAGTCGACGCCCTGGGGCCCTGAAACAAACTCGAGGTCGCGTCCGAGACCAGAGGCCGGAATCGGTGTGCAGGCGAGGCCCTGCCCCAGGAGCCGGCGACGGAAAATCTCTCGCTCCCGTTCCGGGTCGGTCATGACCACTCACCTGTGAACATCATGCGAACGCTCTCCCTAGATAGCCGTGAGTTTGTCCTGCTTGGCTGATGCCGGGACCTTGCCTGGCGGTGAGCCATCGGTCGTCCCCGACAGCGAATCCAACATCACCGGGCTTCCGGCGGTTTTGAGCTTGGTCGCACTCCCGCTCAGGATTGAGACGGAAATGCATCGCTTCAACGGACTCGATGAAGGAGTCTTGCAGCCGGAAACAGCCGGTCCGATTCCGCTCGCAGTCAGCACGGGTGCACCGTTGACCTTCAGCTTTGCCGAGCTCGTCGTCGCCACCTGGCCGCCGTGTCTTCTGTCGGCGGGCGTGTCGCTGTCGATAGCCGCATCGCAAAGCACTTGGCTGTTCGTTGTCAGCACTCTTGGCATCGGCGTGCTCTCAACTGACGTCCATCGATTGCGTGACCTTGACGTTGACGTTTTTGGCCTTCATCGTGATGTCGCCGTCACCGGCGTCGAGCTCGATGCGCTCGCCTTTGATCACGATCGATCCGTCCGGCTTGACGATGATGCTCGCTCCACCGGGCACGTGTTTGCCATGCTCCGCTCGTTGCCCGGCGTCATGGAGCTTCGCCTGAGGGAGCACGACGATCGTCAGCTGTCCGACCTCGATGACGCGATTGCCGTCCGCGTCGATGAGGTCCTGACTGACCTTGCCTGCGTGTTCGGGAGGCGCATCGTCCGAGGTGTTTTCCTGCCGGCGCTGCGCAGGTACGCCAACGGGAAGAATCAACCACCAATCTCCAGGATGCGAGTCGGGTCCGTGGCCTGACTCCCACACCGCGCCGACGTCGATGGGATCGTCGCTGCGCCCCTGGCGGTAGATCGTCATAAGCCTGGTGCCCGGATACCGCGGAAGCACGAGGCCGCACTTGCCCCAGGCGAACGGAGTCGCATAGGCGACCGCGCTGGCGCGGTCACCACCCTTGCGGTTGATCGTCAGACGACGGGCCTGATTGCGATCGCCCTCGCCTGGCTCAAGACCACACACCAGATCTGTTGTCTGGGAGGGCGGCTCCCCTTTGTCCTGAGTCGTGGTGATGGCGCGACGGACCTCGCAGACTTCGGGGAAACGCTTTCCCTCGAGTTGCGATTGCACCATCCGCTGAATGGCTTTGCTTGCCGAGGTCTCCGGCTTGACGTCGCTGGTCGTCTTCGTGGGACCGGCTTCGCTCGACGGCGTGTGCCCATCCCACAGATCCTCGTCGCTCTTGAACTCGACGCCGGCGAGTGTGGTGACGAACCCGCTCGTCCGGCCCAATCGATGATCGACGGTCGACACGTACAACTGGACCGTCGTGCGCTCGATGGTCAATCCCGGGGGCCCAGCGTTCGGCTGGGAGACGAGCGCGGCCGGTTGCAGTGCACCCTCGCCGTTCTCTTCGTCGGGCAGGTCGAAAACCACTGCGTCGCCGGGCTTGAGGTCCGGTCGTCCCTTCAGCGTGAGCTTGAACTGCCGCTGCTGCGGAGGGTTCTCCTCGGAGAAGCCGGAGCCGCGCGTGCTGCACACGTCGAAGTTGGGATCGGTCGAAAGCGGCTCGAGCGCCTCCAGCTCGATCAAGCCGTTGGCGGGGTTCAGGGGCTTCATTTCGCCACTCGAGCCCACCGCGGTCTGACCTGGTGAGGAGGAAGTGAGCCGAAAAGGAATCGGCCGCGTGCCGATATGAAGGGTGCCGTCACGAATCAGGAACATGCCGCGTCCGTAGCGTCCGGTCTTCTCTTCGAGACGGCTGCCCAACTCGCGCAACAAGGGGATCGCCACTCGTCCGGGCTTGAGGCCCTGATTGCCATCGCCCTGCTTGCCCTGGATCGCGGGCACGTACTTCGCCACCGGGTGCGGGCTCGCACCGTGAAACTCGAACTCGCGCAGACGAATGCGATCGACCAGCAGTTGTGAGATCGCGTTCTCGACCGGAGCCTCGATCGCCGGTCCGCACATCCGCCGGTTGTTGAGGATCTCGAAGACCCGCTCGCGCGCGGTGATCGTGGTCTCGTACAGTCTCGATCCCGCGCGGCGCGAAATCGACACGACCGAGAGCACTGCCACGAGTGAATCCGGAATGTCGCGGCTCGTGACCTCGGAGCGTAGATCGGTCACCCCCGCCAGGTTGTTGAAATAGCCCTCGACGCTGGCGTTGGTGTCCCTCCAGTAGAGGAAGAGTTTCACGACCAGCCTGGGCTCCGCCTTGAGCTTCGCGTAGTGCTCGTCGGTCAGCCCTTCGATGACAAACGAGTACACGCCGCCTTCGAGACCGCCTGGAAGTGAGGCGTTTATCTCGGCGTAATACTGGTCCCGCCCGATCTCGAGCAGGGGTGGATCATCCACGAACGAAAGGAATCCCTGTCCATCCGCGATCTGCCGGCAGAACGTGAGAAGCCAGCCGGCGTCGTTTCCGATCAGCAGCCGGTCGGCGCCGAGCACGTCGTCCGCGAGGCCGCTCATCGGCTCACTCCAGCGAAGTCGGCCAGCGCGCTCACTCCGAGCCTCGCCTTGTCGAACAGCAGGCCTGCCGATCCCGGCAGCGGCAGGTGCGCGAGCGAGAGCGTGACCTCGATCACGTCACGTCGCATCGCGCTGACGCTGAAGCCGAGGCTCTGGACTTGAATGTCCGTTCGGATGGTGAGTGACGTGACCAGGATTAGCCCTGACAACTTGCCGGAACTGAGTGCGGCCAATGCGCTCCCACGCTTGCTCACCTCGGCCAGCGTCTCGAGCTCGGTCTTCCACCGAAACCGATCCGGACCCACCAGCAGCCCGCTCAATGAGATCGTGTCGTCGTGCGCGGGCACCACTGTGCGCACGCCAGACGAACCAATCGGCGGCAGGTTGAACGTTTCGCTCAACGACAGGCTGGCCACGGCGTAGATAGGAACCGTCAGCGCTCCATCCGACAGGACGGCAGACGGCAGCGTCAGGCGGCGGTCGAGCAGATCGAGCAACCGGCCGGCGTTCCCCTCCAGAACCGCGTCAAGCGGCAGCTGCGCATATTTGAGGAAACTCTTCGCGCGCGGCATCAGTAGGTCTCCACGAACGGGGAATCCTCGAACGCTTTCAAGTACGCGTCGAATTCGGGACCAAGTTCTTGCCGGAGGAACGCCTCGTTCTCGCGGAAGACCGCCCGCAGGTTGTCCTTGATCGCTTTCGTAAGATCCGCGGGCGTCACGGCTTGTCCCCGGCGCCGCGCGAGGTCGGTCATCAAGTTGCCCCGCTCGAAGCGCCAGAGGACGGTTTGGAAAGGAGGTTCGACGATACCCTCGAAACGCCGCCTCAGATAGCGCCACTCGGCGTCGTGGGCGAGATCGCGCGCGAGCTCCCAGCGGATGTCCCGGCTGAAACTGTCGAATGTCGTCAGGAACTTCACCTCGACATGCAAGTCCAGCTCGTGCTTTCTCCGTAAGACGATGTCGACGATGCGTCCTCCTTGCCGTTCCTCGAAGATCACCTTGGCATCGGGATAGCGTTCGAGCAGCTCGATCGCGGATCGCAGCTGGCCCTGTACGGCCTTGAAGTTTTCCGGGTTGCCTTCGGCAGCCAGAAACGAGATGACCCTGTCGAGGCCAGCGTGCTTCTCGAGCGCCGTGAGACTCTCGAGAATTCCGTTGATGATCCCGGGGGCGGACTGGGAATTGTGAAAGACACGGAGTCCGGTCGCAGCCGTGTGCTTTCCCGAGAACATCACAGCGAGTCCGTGCACCGCCTCCGGAGTGCAATCGCGGAACGCCCGCAGCGCGACACGCACGTCGGGAGCCAAGTCGGAGGGGCCCGCTTCGCCGGGACCTAGGGACGGTTCACGCCCTCGGAGGAGCCGCTGCAGCGGCTCGGGACTCTCCGAGCGCTCGCGCGCGACGCGCAGGAAATGGTTCAACCCCTTGAGCTCCTCGACGTTCTCCGGAGTGAGGTACCTCGCGATCTGGGTGAGCAGCGCTCGCGCCGCGCTTTCGCCATGCCCCTGCGCGACCGCGGTGAGTTCGGCTTTCAGCTCGGGTGCCGCGATCTGATCTTCGACGATCCGCAAACCTTCGCGCGCCGCTGGTGTGCGCGCGAGACGACTGAGGTGATCCGGAGGAGGACCGTCCCCACCGCGTCCCCTCCGTCTGGAAGGGGGTGCCTCTGGCGGTGGCTCTGGTGGACGGGCGGAGGGCGGAAGTTCCGCCGGCGCTTCTAGCTTAGTAGCCGTCTCCACCGCTCTTTTGGGCGAGGCCAGCGTGTCGAGCTCGTGCGACAGATCGTTGAACCGTTTCTGGAGAACGTCGATGTGCACCGTCTCGCCGCGGAGCGCCGCGTCCACGCCACCAGCGAGCTCGTCGCGGATCTGAAAAATGCGATCGACCCGCGCCGACATGTCTGCGAGGTAGTCGTGGCCGAACTTGCCGAATGCGGCGCCGAGCCGTTGCGTCAGGTACTCGTCGACAAGACGAACGTCACCATGCTCGCCGATGAGCGCCTGGCGGATCCCGTCAAACTTCGAATGGGCCCTCGCGATCCGGGTGGGATCGATGTCGACGTCGACGACCCGTTCTCGAAAACGGAATCGGGTCATTGCGGCCTCCTCTCATCCGCCCGGGCGTCAGGTGTTTCGGGAGGCCTGTTGATCTCGGCAGACACCTCGAGGACCTGGCGAAATGAAGGGAGAACCTTCCGTGGACCCGACCCGCCGTGCGAGTAATCCTTGAACTCCTCCTGGATGTGATCGAAGGCCGGCTCCATGATGAGCTTTCCCATGAACAGGTCGATCAGCTCGTTCTTGAGCAGCTCTGTCGCGAGCATCTCGACGAAATCGTCCTTGAGGGCTTCAGCGACCTCCATGGCGAAGCGCCGCCTGATCGCGGCGGCGGCTGCTTCCGCCGCGTCCACGGTCAGCTCGCGCTCCACCCGGTTCACGATCACGCGCTGCCCGCGCCGGGCGATCGCGGTGATGCCTTTCGTGGCGACGCCGAGGATCTTCGGAGCGTGAGGAAGGAACGCCAGCGCGAGCCCGAGCTCCGCGGCGAAGAGCTCCGCTTCAACCTCGGCTCGGCTGATGATCTCGTCGGGATCGATGAGCGCACGGAAGAGCGCCTTCTTCTCGAGCGCTTTGCCGTACTCTCGGACCGCGAGGGCGGCGCCGGCGATCGTTCCGAGCGGTGGACAGGCGATCGAGAGGACGATCAGCCCGACCATCTCGAAGAACCCTTTGAGCGCCCGCGATCCGGCCTTCGCACTGAGCACGTCGTTGAGCTCCCAGCCATACGTCCTGGGGTGCTCCCGGAAGGCGCTGCGAATCTGCTCGTCGGCGAGCCTGTGAACACCCTGAAGTGCGAAGCTGACATACGGCGTGGCAGGCGCGACGGAGCCCTTCTCGCGCGGGCGCAGCGGCGCGGTATCGAAGGCGTAGTCCACGTCCGAGAGCGTGTTGATCATCTGGGTCGTGTTCTGATTCAGCATCTCGGCGAGGATGCCGTCCACCACGACCTCGGTGGTGATCTGCTTCTTCTCGAAGATTTTCCGGATGACGGCCGATTCGAAGTCGCCAAGCTTCAGCGTCTGAAGCTTCAACTGAGCGCCCTCGCTCTTCTGGTTCAGGACGCTCAAGACGAAGTTCGCTTCGTCATTGGAGAACTGCTTGATCATCGGATCGGCTGATTCGACCAGGAACTCGCTCCTGGTCAGCGCCTGTTCGAGCGCCTCCTTCGTCCACAGGTTGCCGTGTTCGTCCTGGATCCCCACCAGCTTCTTGCCGTTGAAAACGAGGTCGTCCTTGATCGTCAAGCTGTCGGCCGGCATCGCGCTGCTCTGGTGAAGCTGGTCGAACAGCGACCCGCTCACCTCGGCCCAGGAGCCGGCGATCTGGCCGAAGGCTTGCGGAAACAGACCGTAGGCGAACATGCCCTGTTCGAGCCGGGCTTTCAACGCTTCCAGCTCTCCCTTCCGCGTGAAGTGAGCGCGAAGCAGGAACTCGAACACGGGTGCATACGTCGAGAGCGTCTTCTTCCGTGCCTCGATCTGGAGCCGCGATGACTCGAGGAGCTGCAGAAGCAGGACCTTGCAGGTCGCCTTGAAGATGGCCTCAATCGCCTCGTTCTTGATCGGATGGAAGAGCACGTCGAAGGCGAGCCCCCACTGCGATCCGTGCTGATACCAACGCCCGCAGAGGAACGGCCACCAGGCCCGATACAGTGTCTTCACCCTTTCCGACAGCTCGATGACGTCGTCGAGGAGTCCCGCGAACGTCCGCAGATGCTGGATCGCCGGCGTGGACCGCGGATCGAACTGGACGTACCCGAAGTTCCCGTTCTTACTCGCTTCGAGGACGCCGCCATTTCCCGCGACCTCCATCACCGGGTTCTCCGCGATCTCCCACGCCCGTTTTGCGATCGCCTGCCCTGCGCCCAGGCAGAAGTTGCCCCCGAACCGGCAGGAGGAGATACCGATCGCCGTTGCCAACCGATCGATCCGGGCCTGAAGCGGAGCCCCGTCGTCGCCCAGGTCGTCGAGGCCGGGTTCGTGGAGCAATGAGCGGCACTGCAGGAAGTCGGTGTCGTCGAGGTAGCCCTCGGGATTGGATGCGCTGCGGTCGATGTAGTCGTCTGTGCAGTCGCGATCCTCTGCGTGAAGGGCGCTGGCCGGCCGCGATCGCCGCGCCTCTGTGCTGGTGCTGGTGGCGGCACCAGTGCCAGAGGGTCCGGGCGGCCGCTTCGCACTCTGTCCTCGCGCGCGAGCGCGGGCAGCGGCGGCCCCGGTTCCGGGCCCTCGCCGCCCACCAGCACGGCCGGCGTCCCCAGTCGCTTGCGTCGCGCGTTTCCCCTCTGCGACCGACTCGAGCAACGGCAAAACCATGAGGTAAGCTCTCGGGATCACGGCGGGAACATCGAGCTTGGTATGGCCGAAAAAGCTGGTCTGCAAAGCCAACGCAGAAACATTGATGAAGCTCTTGATGTTGGGATCGGCTTTGATCGCGGCCAATTCCTCCTTAACCCTTTTTTTCTTTCGCGCCTCAAAATCCGGCTTGGGGATCGGGTGGAGTTTCTGCTCGTCTTCCAAGACCTGAAGGATGGGGCCACTCAGGTGGTGCTCGATGATCGATTGGTCATCGGGAGAGTTCGCTGGGAACCAACGGAGGGCATACACGGGGACCAGAGGCAGTGGACCAGGGGCGGGCCTGAAGAGTGTGGCCCCGATCAGAAATCTGACGTCGCTCACACTAAGAATGGGTTGTTGAACATCTGTGACCTGAAAGAAGAGGAACTGATACTCGCCCGCCGTGTCGAAACCGAGAAGGCCCATGACACCTGGCCCGCTGCCTACGGGTAATCTGTCGTCATGTGCGCGCCTGGCCTTGATGAAGATGCGGACCCGATCGGGGTCCGTCCAGTGCGAATCGATGCGGCCAAGCGCAATGTTCCTCTTGCCGGTTCTCTTCCCGACATCTGTCGTCCCGGTCTTCGCGCCCTTGCTTTTGATCTTCGCCGCGATTTTCCGTGGTGGACCTTGGTACGAGGGGATGAGATAAGCCTCGAGAGACGGGGCGTACCGCTCCCAATCGACTGATTCGCTGATGTCATCCGGAAGCGCTGGTGCAACCCCGTCCTCCGCATCCGCGGCGACGATCTTTGCTGCTTCAACCGCCTTGGCGAGCGCCGCCGCGATGCGTTCGTGCGTCGCCGATCGCACGCCCCGCGGGACCTCGTTGAGCGCGCTCCCGATCCAGCGGATCTCCGGCGGGCTGACCTCCACTTTGGCGTAGCCGCCGCGCGCGTCGAGCACGATCTCGGACGATTTCTTCAGGGCGCGGCCGACCGCCGCCGTCAGCGCGCTCTCGATGCAGCGCGCGCGCATCGACAAGGCGCCGGGGTCGACGAGGATGTGAATGGGAATGTTCACCCGCACAGGCATGTCTATACGCTGTCCATGCCCGCGGTGAGGCGCTGGAGCGCCAGGCGGATGACGTCTTCAGGATCGATCGCGTTGGGCGCCGAGCGAACTTCGATCTCGACCGGGAAGTGGTAATGAATGACCGCTCGGGAGTCAGCGATCGCCCGCTCGGCCTGGGCTCGACTTCCTGCCGCAGGGATGATCAACTCGCCCTCGTGAACGAGCGCGATACCGGTCTCCTCGACGCGAACGGCCCCGCCTTCGCCGGCGTTGTCGGTGTCGTCCATGGCCACCTACCTGGGCACGCGCACCGTGGAGCCGACCTTCGGCTCCGCCGACGCTGCCAGGCTGAAACCGGAGAACGTTGCGGTTGGCGCGCCAGAGATCGTCGGCGTTGTCGGCGTGGCGCTGGTGATGATGCACTCTTTCATCACCACGGTATTGAACGACCAGTCGGCGCCACCGTCGCTCTCCTGAAGGACGATGTCGAAGCGCTTGCCCTGCAGCGCCAGCGAGGTGAGCTTCGCCGCCACGTCGCCGATCGCCTTCACGGTCAGCGAGAAGGACAGCGACTCTGGCGAATAGATGACGCCGATGTGGGTATCTTCGAGCGAGTGCAGCACTTCGGCGTTGAGCGCGAAGCTCGGATTGAAGGAATCGATGGGCGAGATGATTCCCTCATTCCCATCCTGATCCCTGAATGAAACAGCGAGTCGAGTCTTCCAATCGGGCATGGCCGCAATCTCCTCTTCGTGTCACCGCGTCAGAACTTGGGCTTCAGCGTGAGCTTCAGGCGGTGCACCGCCGGGCCATATGTCACGGTCACGACGACGTCCACCGTTCGCTCGGCGCGGGCCGTGGTCAGAATCGCGGTGTCGGTCGCCGTTCGGGCGTTGTCCGGCAGAGCGAGGATGTTGAGAACAGGAATCTCGATAGAGAAGTCCGCGATGACGCCGGCCTGCTGGAGCGGACCGAGAATGCCCTCAACCCTGGTCTTGAGGTTCGTCATCCCGAACTTCGTGATGCGTGCGTCGCCCACAGAGCCGATCAGTCCGGCCTTCAACCGGAACTCGATATCGTCGAGGACGCGCACGAGATCGATATAGAGCAGGCTCTCGTCGGTCGTGAAGCAGCGTCCTTCCGCGAAATGCAGACCCTCTCCAGGGATGAGATCGGGATCGATAATCGGGTCGATGTTCTGCTCGGCGAGGGCTCGGATCTCTGAAGGGCCGTACTGATTGCCAACCGGGATGGAGAGGCCCCGAATCCGCTTCAGCACCATCGACACCTGGGGCTGAAAGCCGGCCATCGCGGCCATCGCTGCGGTGGCCGCATCGCCGGTCGCGCCGCGAGCGGCGACCAGGATCATGCGGCTCGAATCGCTTTTCAGGGCCTGAACCGCGGTCACCACGTCGTGGACGTACGTGGATGACTTTGGGATGGCCGGATCAATCATGGCCACGCCGAGGCGTTTCTGTCCTTCCGCGGACATCGCCTCGACGTGATCCTTGAGCGCGAGGAGATTCGTCGCCGGGCTGGTGTCGCTGGCCGCGGCCCCGACGGCGGTTTCGCCCGCCAGCGCGACGAACGTCACATCGTCGGCCGCTTCGAGGGAGGAAAGGGCCGCCGCATAGTTGTCGCCCTCCACGCGAATGCCGTAGAGCTTCGATGGCCGAGGATCCTGAAGGAGTGCCAGCTTGATCGCCGCGAACAGCTTCGTTTCGGCGACGGTTCCGTCCGCGCTGACTTTGGCGAAGAGACCCGCGGCCTGGTCGAGACCGTCGATCGCGAACGGTGTGTTGACGGCTCCCGTTCCGCCGTCGGAGCCTGCCGGAGTCTTGCCAACGATGGCGATGACGCCAGGTGCCCGCTGAGCGACCGGCGCGAGCGCCGACGTATCAATCTGCACTTCGACAAAGGGAAACGCCACGGTTGGCATCGATGCCTCCAATCCTTCAAAGGAGCCGATCTGAACGCTCCTGGGTACGGCTCATCGCTCCGCGCAGTCACGCCGGGGCGGCGACAAGCCCAATTCCCTCGCGGGCCAGCCACTGTCCCGCCTCGTTTCGCCGCGCCGTGCGCAGCGCCGCCGGCGTCATGCCGGGGTTGCCGCCCGGCCAGTCAGGGTCGTCGAAGACCGTCTCGGGAACCATCCAGATGACGATCAACGACTCGCGCGACTTCAGCGGCGGCTGCGGTGAACGTTCGAGGCCCATCGGCTTGAGGCCGACGCGTGCGAGTCGGCTCTCCATCAGGAGTTGAGCGACCGAAAAGCCGGCGTCGCGAATCAGAAAGAGTCCCGCGAGCGGCAGGCTTTTCGAGGTCGGCTCGCCTGACTCAGCCGGGCTGAACCCGATCTGGATCGTCCCTACCCGAAGGCCAGCCTGGCCGCGGCCCAGGAGCTCGCCGACGCTGCCTGCACGCTGGTGGATGATCCAGGTGCGCAGCGTGGCTTCGGTGAACGCGGCGGGCTGATCGACGTGGGCGCGAATACGCTCGAGAAGCCGCTTCGAACGTTCCTCTTCGAGCACCGCGGGATCGGACGGCAGGCTTCCCAGCTGGCTCGTGATCTCCGCGTCGATCGACAGAAACTCAGGCCACGCGATCCTGGCGTCGGTGACACGCGCCGTGGCCGCCGCCGCCCGCGCTTGAATGTGCCCGCGCCAGTACCCATCGACGCGCAGCGGAACCGTGTCCTTGACGCCCGAGAGATAAAACTTCGCTTCGGTTCGCTCGGGAGTTCCCATGACGTTCCAGGCCCCGTCGATTTCTCCGATCGACGAGAGCGCCAGCCCCAGTCGGATCTCGTCGAACACCGGCTGAAACGGACCCTCGATGGGCGTGCCTTCCAAGTCGTAGGTCGCCGCCAGCAACTGCGCAAGGGCGGTGTCGTCGAACAGGGCACCGCGCGCCTCGGGCGCAGCCAGCTTGATCAATGTTTTGTCGATGAAATCCATAGCCAGTTGCGAGGCGTCATGACCGACCGGGCCTGTGCTTCTTCAGGCCAGGCCACATTCGAGACAGGAGCCCTCGCCGCGTTCGAAAGTCCGCATCGGGCAGGTAGCCGGCGATGAAGGTGAGGACGTCCTCGAGGCGGAGCAAGTAGCGTTTCTGGCCGCTCGACACGTGTGTGATGTGGCCCCGCCACAATGAGCGGCCGGCAGCAGTGGCTTCCTCCAGCCAGAGGCGTATCACGAACGCATGACTGCGCGACTCGGCTCCTGGGACGTCGCAATCGACGGATGACCGCGCTCGCAACATGGTTGCGCTGACGCTAATCTCCAGGTGTACGTAAGGCCGTCTTTCGTTCCGTCTCGCACGCGTCTGCGCGTGCGAGAACGTCCGCTTACTCGCCGGCGACCTCGTCCGAACCCTTCTGAAGCCGCTGAATCTCCCCTGTGATCTGGGTCTCGATGGATTCGATCATCGTTCGGACGTGACCGAGATGGTCGAGCAGCGTTCTCAGCGAAAGGTTGGCCGGCGGCATGGGCGCACTGGCGGGACGACTCGGACCCTGCCCGCGGGCGGTGCGGATCTCTTCGTACAGCTCCAGCGTGATTTGGGAGGGCCGGACGCCGAGCTCCTCGCGGAGGGCATCGACGCAGCGCTCGAACTGCCGAATCGCACTGCAGCGATCGCCCGCGAGGTCGTAAAGCCGCATCATTCCGCGGTGTGTGCATTCGCGCGCGGGCTCCTGACGCAGCAGTCGCATCCCGAGCTCGAGCGCCGAGTCGAAGTCTCGATGGCCCTCACAAAATCCCATCATGCGGTCGATGAGCCGGAAGTAGATCTGCCGAAATCGCTCGCGTTCGTACAAGCACCATTCCTGGTTCCAGCCTTCCAGGAAGTCGCCTTGATACAGGCGGATGGTTTCCAGGATCGCGGCGGCGCGTTGGGGAGAGAGCTCGTGATCAGAAACGCGCTGCATGAGCGCAGAGGCCTCCTCGACGGCATCGATATCGACCCACAGGCCATCGCTGCGTCGCAGCTGGATGCATTCGAGTGTGGTCTTGATCAACTGCGTGCCCGAGGGTCTCGACGGACACCCGAGGTCCGACTTCAGATGCCACAGAGCGGTGCGGAGATATTTCTTGGAACTGGCGGTTTCGGCGTCGCCCCAGAGCAAACTGGCCAGTTGCTCCCTGGGACAGAACCGCCCGCGATTGACGAGGAGATAGCAAAAGAGCTCCTCCTCCTTTTGCGAGTGGAACTGGACTGCCGAGTTGTCGGGATGGCGCGCGGATAACTTGCCCAGCAGATGGACGCGAAGCTGGTTCATCGCTACTTCTTGAACCGATCGAAATCGACGATCGTGACAACGAGATCCCGGCGAACGATGGTGACCCGTCCACCGGCCGCTTTCCGTTTGAGAATCAGTGGGGGAGCCAGATCGGGACGTGAACCAAGGCCAGTTCTTCCCGTTCACTTCGAGCTTACTGCGAAATGTTGAAGGCGCGTGCGACATCCGCGACGGGCCGCCAATCAAACGCGGTCAATTTGTGCCTGTTGCACACAGAAATCGACCGAACGGGGTTGGGCCGAGTGGCTGTGGTGCGGGACAGACGCGCTGACTCGTGCAGATCGCCGGGAACGACTATGACCCGAACCGGGTGATCTGAGGGGCCCTGCTGCCGGTTGCCTGTCCGGTGCGCGCCACCTCGTCGCGCGTCGTGTCGGCGGTCGTCGGGATGCTCTGGACTTTGAGCTCGAACTCGTCGACGTTGGAGGCCCAGCGGAGCGCTTCTTCGTAGGAGATGTGCTTCTGCTCGTACAGGCTGAAGACGGACTGGTCGAACGTCTGCATCCCGTACTGCGACGCGCCCTGCGCGATCGCGCCGTGAATGAGATGCGACTTCTCCTTGTCGAGGATGCAGTCGCGCAGATAGGCGGTGCTGATCAGGACTTCCACCGCCGGCACGCGTCCTTTGGAGTCGGTCCTCGGAATCAGACGCTGCGAGATCACCGCTCGCAACACACTCGCCAACTGGACCCGTGCCTGCTTCTGCTGGTGGGGCGGGAACACGGCGATGATGCGGTTGATCGTCTCGGTCGCGTCGAGAGTGTGCAGAGTCGAGAGCACGAGGTGTCCCGTCTCCGCGGCCAGTAATGCCGTCTGAATCGTCTCGAAGTCGCGCATTTCGCCGACCAGGATGACATCGGGGTCCTGACGCAGGGCGCTTCGCAACGCGTGCGCGAACGAGTTGGTATCGACGCCGATCTCTCGCTGGTTGATGATCGATCGGTTGTCGCGATGCAGGTATTCGATCGGGTCCTCGATCGTCATGATGTGTGACGTGCGCGTCGAGTTGATCTCGTCGACCAGCGCAGCCAGCGTCGTCGACTTGCCCGATCCCGTTGTTCCAGTCACCAGCACGAGACCGCGTTCCTCGGCCGCGATCGTCTTCAGGACCTTGGGCAGCATCAGGTCCTCGATCGACGCCACCTTCATCGGGATGACGCGGAAGATCATGCCGATGGTGCCGCGCTGCTGGAACGCGTTGCAGCGGAATCGACCGAGGCCAGCCACGCTGTAGGCCAGGTCGACTTCGTGATTGTCCTTGAACTTGTCGCGGTGGCCGGCGGGCAGAACCGCGGCAGCCATTGTGACGAGGTCTTCGTGTTCGAGCCGGCGCTCCCCGGTGGCGGGGATCAGGGTGCCACGGACCCGCATCATCGGATGGGTTCCGACTTTCAGATGCAGGTCCGAGGCGCCGTTGTCGACGGCAATCTTCAGGAGGTCGTTGACGTGCATGGCCCCCAGTGTAATCGGCCGTTCTACGCTCGAGTTGCGGCCGCCTCGCGCGAGGTGACCGGCTGCAGCCAGCCGTGCGTGTCGGGTGTCTCGCCGCGGACGATCTTGAAGAACGTCTGTTGGATGGCCTCGGTCACAGGCCCGCGCCGGCCGCGTCCGATCGTGACGCGATCGACCGACTTGATCGGCGTCACCTCGACGGCGGTGCCGACGAAGAAGACCTCGTCGGCCATGTAGAGCATCTCCCGGGGGATGGTCTGCTCGCGGACCTCGAACCCGAGCTCGCGTGCGATCGTGATCACCGAGTCGCGGGTGATGCCGTAGAGCACCGAGTTGCCAATCGGGGGAGTGTGCAGCACGTTTTCACGGACGATGAACACGTTCTGGCCGCTGCCTTCACTCAGGTTGCCTTGGGTGTCGAGGGCGATGCCCTCGGCGTAACCGTCGGCGATCGCCTCCATTTTGATCAACTGCGCGTTGGCGTAGTTGGCCACGCTCTTCGCCATCGCTGGCGTCGTGTTCGGCGCGTTCCGCGCCCAGGTCGAGATCTTGACGTCGAGCCCTTCTTCGATCGCGTCCTTCGTGAAATAGGCGCCCCACTCCCACAGCATGATCGCCACGTCCACCGGACATGGATACGGGTTCACGCCGAGCGAGTCGTAACCGCGGTACACGATCGGGCGGATGTAACAGGCCCGGAAACTGTTCACTCGAATCAGATCGATCACGGCATCGGTGAGCGTCTGCTGATCGTAGGGAATCTCCATCCGATAGATGCGGGCCGAGTCGTAGAGGCGCCGCATGTGGGCGTCGAGGCGGAAACAGGCCGGTCCCTGCTTGGTCTCGTAGCACCGGGCCCCTTCAAACACTGCGCTGCCGTAGTGAACGACGTGGGACGCGACATGGATCGTGGCGTTGTTCCAGTCCACAAGCTTGCCGTTCATCCAAATCTTGCCGGTCCCAGGAAAAGACATAAGCCGCTCCCTTCAGTGAGTGTTTCCTCCAGATCGTAACCCGGGGCTCAGGGAAATGCCCAATGTCAGGCGGACATGCGGGGAAAGCCTAGCGTTCCTTGACGGGGCCCCGATTTGGAGTTCATGTGTGTTGGCCGGCATCCGCGGACGCTGCGGCCGGGAACGCGTCCGTCGTTGATATGGAATGACCTTGTCAAGTCCGCACACGTCACCGGAGCGGGCCTCCTACCCAGCTAGAGGCTCGCGGAGGTGACGTGTGCGGACGTCGCACGTGGCCAGACCGTGTAGGCGACGGAGGGGGTGGGCGCTTCGACGA
>DATFRP010000223.1:0-8486 GCA_035263125.1 Vicinamibacterales bacterium | reverse complement strand
GTAGACGGTCGCGCGCTCACGCTCCTCCTCGGTCGCGAGGCTCTTCAGCAGTTCGATGGCGTGGTCGAAATCGTGGTTGATCGTTTGACGTGTGGTCTTGAAATAGATGCGTCGTATCTCCGCGATTGCAGCCGTGGGATCAGGTGCACCCTGTTTGAGCGACTTGAGCGAGACGAACCCGGAGGGCGACTTCGCCACTCAGCGGCTCCGGTTTCTGCGCAGGCGGGCGCGTAACGCATCGACCGGAAGCGTGTTGATCACGTCGGTGGGTCTGGCCCATGCGCGTCTGGCCGTGAGGACGCCCCACTGCAGCCGTTGCAGCGCGCCGGTGGAATGGGCGTCAGTAGAGATCACCAGTGAGACGCCATGCTCGAGAGCAAGCCGCGCGTGCGCGTCACCGAGATCGAGGCGATCGGGCTGGCAGTTGATCTCGAGCGCGACGCCATGCCGCGCCGCCGACGCGATCACGGTGGACATGTCGAGGCGAAGCGGCTCGCGCTTGAGCAGGAGTCGACCGGTCGGATGGCCCAGCACGTCGACCCAGGGACATTCGAGCGCCTTCAGCACGCGGTCGGTCATCTGCGGCTGATCCTGGGAGAACTGCGAATGCACCGACGCAATGACGATGTCGAGCTGCGCGAGGCAGTCGTGTGAGAGATCGAGTGAGCCATCGGGCAGGATGTCGCACTCGATGCCGGCCAGCACGGTCAGCCCGTCGAAACGCCCGTTGAGCGCGCGCACGGTCGCGGCGTGTTCGAGCGCGCGCTGTTCGTCGAGGCCGTTGGCCATCGCGAGCGCCTTGCTGTGATCGGTGATCGCGATGTACTCGCGACCAAGCCGCTTCGCTTCGGCGGCCATCGCCGCGATCTCGTCGCGTCCGTCGGTGGCGGTGGAGTGCATGTGGAGGTCGCCGCGCAGATCGGACAGCGAGACGAGCGGGGGCAGGGAGCCTGCCACCGCGGCTTCGATCTCGCCGCGCAGCTCGCGCAGTTCGGGCGCCACCCACGACATGCCGAGCGTCTGATAGATGCCTTCCTCGGTCTCACCCGCGAGCCGTGTGTCGTCGTCCACTCGAAACAGTCCGTACTCGTTCAGCTTGAGACCCTGTTGCACCGCCCGGTCGCGGACGGCGATGTTGTGCGCCTTCGACCCCGTGAAGTACTGCATCGCGGCGCCCCGACTTTCGCGGGGGACGAGACGAAGGTCGGCCTGATAGCCTCCGGTGAGCCGGACGCTGGTTTTCGTGTCGCCGTGGCCGATGATGCGTTCGACCCGCGGATGCGAGCTGAACACGTCCATCAGACGCTCGTCGCCGCCCACGGCCAGGATGTCGATGTCGCCGCAGGTCTCGCAACCTCGGCGAAGGCTGCCCACCGGGATGAACTCGACGCCCGGCGCGAGCGGTTGAAGATACGCCACCAGATCCGCGGCGGTCGTCGCGGTCTCGGTCAGCAGATGGCGCCCCTCGTCCTTGGCGCGTTCGGCGATCGCTTTGAGAATGAGCGACTCTTTCTTCGCGCCCATCCCTTTGAGCGTGCGCAGGCGGCCGTCGGCGGCAGCGGTCGCGAGCTCCTCGACCGTGCGGATGTTGAGTTCGGAATAGAGCAGGGCAACGGTTTTGGGGCCGACACCTTGAAGGCGAAGCAGATCGAGGATCGTCGGTGGAAATTGTGCAAGGAGCTCCTGGTGATAGGTGAGGGTGCCCGTCTGTGCCAGCTCGCTGATGCGGGCGGCGAGATCCTTGCCGATGCCCGGAATCGTGCGAAGGGCCTGGTCGTCGAGCGTCGACACTGCCTGCGGCCAGGTGGCGATCGTCTCGGCCGCGGTGCGATAGGCGCGCACCTTGAACGCGTTGTCTCCTTTGATTTCGAGCAGGTCGGCGATTTGCGCCAGGACCTGCGAGACCATCTTGTTATCCACGCGACAGCCCGTGGCGCTCGAACGTGAAATCGAGGACGCGGGCGCCTCCTGCCGCGAGCGCGCCGCGAATGGCCTCACGCGCGGCTGGCGGACCGTAGCAGAAGAGACACCCGCCGCCGCCCGCGCCGCAGACTTTGGCGGCGGTCGCACCGGCTGCCGAGGCGCGTGCGATCAGATCGTCGATCGCGGACGTAGTGACGCCCGGAGCCAGCCGCTTGCGATTGTCCCACTCCTCGGCGATCGCGCGGCTGACGCCGTCCCAATCGCTTTGTTCCAGCGCCCTGCGCATGGTGACCGCCGTGTCACGGATGCGCTCGAAGCAGTCGAAGACGTGTCGATCGCCATCGATGTGCCGCTTCATGATCTCCCAGTTGTTGGTGCCGGAAAAATGCGGCTCACCGGTGTAGCACAACACGATGCGTCGTTCGAGCTCGGCCAGATCCACGCTCAGCGGGACGCGGCGCACCCCGTCGGCATCGAGCTCGACGGCGGCGAGTCCGCCATAGAGCGCCGGGCGATAATCCTGTAGTCCCGTGGGCACGTTGATGGCTCGGGCTTCGACATTCATGGCGACCTGCAGCAGGCCCTCCGGGTCGTAGTGCAGGCGCTTCCACTCTGCGAGCGCGGCGCACACGGCGACGTTGAGCGCGGAGGAGCCGGCGATGCCGGCTCCCGCAGGCGACTGCGAGGAGGTCGTCAGCGTGATGCCGCGTATCTCGAAGAAGTGCACCAGCAGCGAGAGCAGCCGCAGATCTTTCGGGTTCCAGAGCTCCCGCCAGTCTGCTGCCTCGACCGAGGCGCCTGTATCTTCAGAGCGGATGACGATACGCGAATCGTCGCGCGGCTCCACGCGCGCGCTCGCGCGCAGGCTGATCGCAGCATTGAGCGTCTGCGCACCAGGATGAAAGAGATACAGGGGCCAGATGTCGATGGTACCGCCGGCGAGATCGATGCGGGTAGGGGCGGAGGTCTGGATGCGCACCTCTGGATTATAGGGTGCGGTTCTCGCCCCTACAGGACCGGAGATTGCGGAGCCAACGGATTAACAGGAGGAACGAAGACACGGAGCATGAACGGAGGAAAAACGCTCGCGATGGGGTTTTGCGGCGGGTGGGAACGCGCGCTGCGCGCGCGTATGGAGTGGAGACGCGCACGAAGGCGAACGCCATCTGCGAAACCACGGGCGCTGTCTTCGTGTGCGTCTCGCCTCCATGCGTTGGCGGCCGGCCGTCGCCCCCACCCGCGTACCGCATACGTATCAGGAGTCAGCCTCCGTCCGTTCTCCGTTGCTCCGTTTCTCCTGTTAATCCGTTCCCTCCGTCGCCCTCCGTTTCCTCCGACGGCGCCGACCAACGACGTCGATCAAGGTCGGCCCGATGAGCAGCGATGTCGGTTTCCGCGCGTTCGCGATCCACTGGCGGCGCAGGCTCGCGGCTTGCGCTGGAGTGAACGGCGGCAGGCGACCGAGTTGATCCATCACACCGAGAAAGTATGTGGAGAGCCAGTTCCACACCGCCGATCCCGGATGACCGGTTTTGATCGTCGGCGTGATGTCGATGACCTCGAGACCTGCTCGCTCGAATATCGCAGGCAGGCGGCCCGCGATGCTGGCATCACCGCCCTGCGTTGCGAAGAATGCCGTGTCCGCGCCGAGGAACGCCGCAAATTCAGGCGGGCAGGGGATCATCGAGAGCGTCTCGCGTCGGTAGTCCTCGATCGCGAGCAGCCCGCCGGGCTTGAGCGCGGCGACGAGCTGCCGGACGTGCTGCTCGGGATTGGGCAGGAACAGAAACACCCAGCGCGCGAAGATCAGATCGTATGTTCGACGAGGCAATGCGCTCTCAGCCAGCGTGGCCTCCCACACCTGACCGCGGCCGAACCCGTCACGCGCCGACAGCTGACGAAGCCTCGATCGGAATACCGGCGACGGTTCGACGGCGTCGACCGGTCCCCGCACGCGTCGCCGCAGCTCTATGTGCAGCGATCCCTGTCCTGGCCCGACTTCGAGCACGCGCCAGCCGCGTCGGATGCCAAGACGATCGAACAACGCCAACGCCGTCGGATCCCACAGCCTGGCCTGGGCTCGCAGTCGTGCGCTCTCGCGTCTCGCATCTCCGAGCAGATATCGATAGGGACGCAGTGCAGCTGCGCGCCTCGTTGGCATCTGACGAGCGTACGTGAACTCTTCGAGTCGGTTGTGTTACGAACAACAACGCCGAACTGTGAACAGGAACCCGGCACTGGAACTTTGAACCCTGAACTTTGAACTGCGAGGTTTTATAATCACGTGGTGCCCAGCACCATCGGTCGCGAGATCGGTCAGCTGTTGATCGGCAGCCTTCCAGGAACCACGATTACGCCGGAAATCCGATCGCTTGCGAAGGAATTCTCGCTGGGCGGCGTCATCTTCTTCTCGCGCAACATCGAGGCGCCCGAGCAGGTGGCGGAGCTCTCGCGCGATGTCCAGAGTCTTGCGACCGAGTTGCCGCTCTGGGTCAGTGTCGACCAGGAGGGCGGTCGCGTCGCCCGGTTGAAAGAGCCGTTCACCCGGTGGCCGCCGATGGCGACGCTCGGTCGTAGCGGCAGCGTGGAGCTGGCCGGCCGGTTCGGCGCGGCTCTGGCCGCGGAGCTCAGGGCGGTCGGGATCACCCTCGACTATGCGCCGGTACTGGACATCCACACCAACCCGAAGAATCCGATCATCGGCGACCGCGCACTGGCAGAGGACGCCGAGAGCGTGGCGCGGCTCGGTGTCGCAATCATCCACGGCCTGCAGGAAAACGGCGTGGCCGCGTGCGGCAAGCACTTTCCCGGCCACGGCGATACGTCGGTGGATTCGCATCTCGCGCTGCCGCTCGTCGAGCACCCGCCGGATCGGATCCGGCGCGTCGAATGCGTGCCGTTCAGAGAGGCGATTCGCGCTGGTGTCGCCTTCATCATGACCGCACACGTGCTGGTGCCGGCGCTGGACGAAGAGAAGCCGGCCACCTTGTCGCGACGAATCGTGCGCGGCCTGTTGCGCGACGAGCTCGGATTCCAGGGCGTGATCGTCAGCGACGATCTCGAGATGAAGGCAATCGCGGCCACCTATCGAGTGGCCGACGCCGCCGTCGACGCGATTGCCGCCGGGTGCGATGCGTTGCTGATCTGTAGTGGCGACGTCGAGGTCCAGGCAGGCGCGCTCGAAGCGCTCGTGCACGCCGTCGAGCAGGATCGCATTCCGTTCACGCAGCTCGAAGATTCGCTCCTGCGGCTGCGTCGCGCGAAGGAGCGATTCCTTGCGGCGCCGGTCGCGACCGGGCGCCCGCCACAGCTCAGTCACGTGCTCGGCTGCGATGCCCATCAGCGCATCGTGGACGAGATGGCGCGCTTCGGCTAGACGTCGACGATACGTGCCGAATGATTACGAATGACAACGTGCTGTCGACAGGGGTGGTCGGACGCGACAACGGAGCGGCCGGCTTGCGCTCACGGGGCACACACCAGTAAATAGATGAAAAAGCCGCGCGCCTTGAGGAGCGGTGACCGGATTGCAGTGGTCGCGCCGGCGAGTCCGTTTGCCCGTGACGAATTCGATCGCGGTGTTCAGGAGCTCCGTCGCCTCGGGTTCATTCCGGTCTACGACGATCGCGTGTTCTCGACCGAGGCTGGCTATCTGGCCGGTCCGCCCGAGCTGCGTGCCGCCACGTTCATGGAGTATTGGCAAGACCCGACGATCGCGGCGCTGATGGCGGTGCGGGGCGGATTCGGCAGCGTCCACCTCCTGCCCCTGCTGGATCGAGCGCGGGTGAGTGCGAATCCCAAACTGTTCATCGCGTACAGCGACAACACCTCGCTCCTGTCGTGGCTGACCTGCTCGTGCGGTGTCACCGCGCTCCATGGCCCGATGCTCGAAGGGCGACTGGCGGGTGGCGCCACGCGATACGACGAGCGATCGTTCATCGCGCTGACGCAGAACGGGTGCGGGCTCGAGCTTGCCCCGGAAGGGCTGGTCGCGTTGCGCGAAGGGGAGGCGAGCGGTCCGCTGTACGGGGGCACGCTCATGCAGCTCGTCGCCTCGCTCGGGACACCGTTTGCCTTCGACCCGCCCGAGGGCTGCGTGCTGTTCATCGAAGACGTGAACGAACGGCCGTATCGAATCGATCGAATGCTGACCCAGTTGCGACTGAGCGGCATCCTGAACCGCGCACGTGCGCTGGTGTTCGGTGAAATGCGCGGGTGTGACGAGCCGGGTGGAGCGGTGACGGCGCGTCAGGTGATCGAGCGCATGACGGGGGACAGCGGCGGACCGGTCGTCTTTGGCTTTCCTTCCGGTCACACGACGGGGCCATGCTGGACGCTGCCACTCGGTGTACGCGTGCGCGTGACCACACGCCCGCGCCCGACGCTCGTCGTCGAGGAATCTCCGGTTTCGTGATGAAAATCCATCTGATTGGGGTGTGTGGAACGGCGATGGCCACGCTGGCCGCGCTGCTCAAGAGCCGCGGGCACGACGTGCAGGGTTCCGATCAGCATGTCTACCCGCCGATGAGCGACTTTCTCGTCGCGGAGGGGATCACGACGCTGAGCGGTTATCTGCCCGAGCACATCACACCTGACATCGATCTGGTCGTCGTCGGCAACGCGATCTCGCGGGGCAATCCTGAGCTCGAGGTCGTGCTCGAGCGAAAAGTGCGACATTGTTCGCTGCCGGAAGCGATTCGCGATCACTTCCTGTGGAACGCGCGATCGATTGTCCTCGCGGGGACGCATGGCAAAACGACGACCACATCGCTGACCGCGTGGCTCCTGACTCACGGTGGGCTGGACCCCTCGCTCCTCGTCGGCGGCATCGCGCTCAACTTCGGCGACCACGGCTCGAGCTATCGCGTTGGGCGGGGACGCGACTTCGTGATTGAAGGCGATGAATACGACAGCGCGTTCTTCGACAGGACCGCAAAGTTTCTGAAGTACCTCCCGGATGTCGCGGTCATCAACAACATCGAGTTCGATCACGCCGACATCTACGCCGATCTCGAGGCGGTGCTGCTGGCGTTCAGGCGACTCGTTCGTCTCGTGCCCCGCAACGGGTTGCTGCTCGTTGGTGCCGACAGCCCGCATGCACATGCGCTGGTGCCAACCGCCGTGAGTCCGGTGGAGACATTCGGCTTGGGAGACGAGGCGACGTGGCGTGCACGCGACATCGAGCATCGCGACGGCCTGACACGCTTCACGGTTCAGCGTCGCGGCGAGGCATTCGGCCGATTCGAATCGCCGCTCCTCGGCGTACACAACGTGAGGAACACCCTTGCGGCGATTGCCGTCGGCGCTCACGTCGGCCTCACGCCCGAGGTGCTCGCCAAGGGGTTGCGAGGCTTCAAAGGGATCAAGCGTCGGCTCGAGACGGTCGGGAGCGCTCGAGGCGTGACTGTTCTGGACGATTTCGCGCATCATCCAACTGCCGTGCAGGAGACGCTGGCAGCGCTGCGGGGCGGCTATCCAGGCCGGCGGGTCTGGGCAGTCTTCGAGCCGCGATCCGCCTCGTCGTGCCGGCGCGTCTTTCAGGACGACTTTGCCCGCGCCTTCGGGGCTGCCGACGAAGTCGTCGTGGCAGCCGTGTTTCGATCGAACCTGCCCGACAGCGAACGGCTCTCGGCCGAGCAGCTCGTGGACGATCTACGCCGCGCGAGCAGGCACGCGCGCTACATTCCCGAGGTCGACGAGATCGTCACGACGATTGCCGCCGAAGCGCGCGACGGCGATGTGATCGTGCTGATGTCGAACGGCGGCTTTGGCGGCATTCACCAGAAGCTGCTGCGGGCGCTTGCCGCGTGAAGTCACCCCGCATCCGCGAAGCGGGCGATGCCGCGCTGCTCCTCGAACTCGATGATGTGATCGACCCGGCCGTCAACGCCCGTGCGATTGCGATCGCTGCCGCCATCCGCCGTGAATCGGTGGAGGGTGTTCGCGATGTCGTCCCGACCTACCGCACCGTTGCGGTTCATTTCGATCCGCTCGTCGTGGACGTTGAAACCGTTCGAGACGCGATCGATCGTGCATCACCGACCTCGCCCGATGATGTGCACGGGAAAACAGTGGAAGTGCCGGTGCAGTACGGCGGGGAAGCAGGACCTGACCTGGACGAGATCGCTGAATTTGCCGGCGCGAGCCCAGAGGCGACGGTGCGCCTGCATGCCGACACACCGTATCGGGTGTTCATGCTGGGCTTTCTGCCCGGCTTCGCATACATGGGCACTGTCGACCCGAGGATTGCCATGCCACGGCGCGCCACGCCGCGCGTCCGCGTGCCGGCCGGATCGGTAGGGATTGCCGGACGACAGACTGGCATCTACCCGAGACAGTCTCCTGGCGGATGGCGGCTGGTTGGCCGGACGCCTGTTCGTGTGTTCGATGCGAATCGTGCCGAGGCGTGTCTCTTCTCCGCTGGTGATGTGGTTCGGTTCATACCAACGCGCGCGGCCGATGTTCATGCGCCGGAACGGCCAACGTCACCCACGCCTGTGACGTTCGAGTCTCCCTCGCGCAGGCACATCACCGTGCTGCGTCCCGGGCTCTTCACCACGATT
>DATFRP010000222.1:0-4135 GCA_035263125.1 Vicinamibacterales bacterium | reverse complement strand
TCGCGGAAGACGTCTGCGACGTCCGGGGAGAACACGTCGCCCTCACGTGGAACCGGGCGCGCATCGAATGGCACCGCGGCCAGGTCGTTGATTTTTGCGATCGTGCCATCGGGCAGACACATCGTCTCTGGCGGCAGCGGTTCTGTGATCCGCCGCATCAGAACGTATTGATCAACGGCTCGCGCGAATGTGGAAACGGCCTTGTACTCGCGAAGCTCCTGTGCCGCGACTGCGCGTGGCGGGATGGTGGCAAAGGCTGGCGCGCCGAGCGCCAGAACGGCAGCGAATGTCAGAAGGCGTGGCATGGGACTCACCTCCGAGCGCGTGGTCAGAACACGCACATCTGCGCCTGAGGCAGCAAGCGTGCCAACGATCGGCACTCTCAACCAATGAGAAATAGAACGCGCGGCAGATTGGAGGTGGGAACTCTTTCGCACGAGCACACAAGAACCCGCAGTTCGCAGCGCTCGGAGAGCCCTATTCGCGGGTCAGGCTGGCCCTTTTCCACACGAGGACATCAGATGTCGCACCTCTTCGTCGGTAGTCTGCGAGAAATCGACGTACCACTGCCCTACGGCGGAGAACGATTCGGGCATCAGCACACAGACGACTTCGTCCGCGGTCTTCTGCAACGCGCTGCAGGTGTCTCGTGCGCCAACCGGCACCGCCACAATGATGCGCGCCGGATGCAGGCGCCGAACCGCGCCGACGGCGGCGCGCATCGTCGAGCCGGTCGCAAGACCGTCGTCGATGAGAATCACGACACGTCCTTCAACCGGCATCAGCGGACGGCCGTCGCGGTAGAGATGTTCCCGACGCTTCAGTTCCGCCCCTTCGTGTCGAGCCACCATCTCGACGTCTTCATTCGTCAGGTGATACCAGTTCAGCACGTCGTCATTGAGCACGCGGACATCACCGCTCGCCATCGCTCCCATTGCCAACTCCTCATGGCCAGGCACCCCCAGCTTGCGGACGACGAACACATCGAGCGGGGCATCGAGTGCGCGCGCCACCTCGCACGCAACGGGCACACCGCCGCGTGGCAGCGCGAGCACGACGACATCATGCCGACCCTGGAATGACGCGAGTCGTTCGGCGAGCGCCCGGCCCGCCGCCTGCCGATCGGCAAATTGGTGAAGGGGGCTGGAGTGTCGGAACATCGGAGGCGGTACTATCAAATCTACCGCGATGCGCGCGATGCAACTGACCAGGTCGGGGGCAGGCCGGCTCGAATCGGTCGAGAAGCCCGTGCCGGCGCCCGAAGCGGGACAAATCCTCGTTCGAGTGCACGCCTGCGGTGTGTGCCGCACTGATTTGCACGTCGTCGACGGAGAGCTGCCAGACCCGAAGCTTCCAATTGTGCCTGGTCATGAGATCGTCGGCGCAGTCGAGCAGCTTGGCAGCGACGTACGGACGTTCGCGCCCGGAGACAGGGTCGGCATCCCCTGGCTCGCCTGGTCCGACGGCGCATGCGAGTTCTGTCGCAGCGGGCGTGAGAATCTCTGCCCGCGCGCCCGATACACGGGCTATCAGGTCGACGGCGGCTACGCGGACTATGCGGTCGCGGACCATCGCTTCTGCTTCCCCCTGCCGTCCGGGTATGACGACGAACATGTCGCGCCGCTGTTGTGCGCGGGGCTGATCGGATACCGCGCGTATCGCATGACCGGAACAGCCCGTCGCCTCGGGATCTATGGCTTCGGCGCGGCCGCTCACATCATCGCGCAGGTGGCGGTGCATCAAGAGCGTGAGGTCTTCGCGTTCGTGACTCCCGGAGACGACCGTGCCAGACAGCTCGCTCGCGATGTCGGTGCGTCCTGGGCTGGATGGTCGGATGCTCCGCCGCCCTCCCCCCTCGACGGCGCCATCATCTTCGCGCCCGTCGGCCGCCTGATCCCTGAAGCGCTGTCACGAATCGCACCTGGTGCCGTGGTCGTCTGCGCTGGGATTCACATGAGCGATATTCCTGCGTTCCCGTACCGTCTGCTGTGGGGCGAACGAATGGTCCGTTCTGTCGCGAACCTCACTCGCGAGGACGCGAGGGAATTCCTCGACCTGGCGTCGAACATCCCACTGCACACGCATACGCAGCGCTATGCGCTCGCGGATGCCAACCGCGCGCTCGACGACCTCCGTGGCGGCCGTGTGTCGGGTGCGGCCGTGCTCCTGCCGTAACACGTAGGGCCGGCTTCAGCCGGCCCAGGGCCGCCTGAAGGCTGCCCCTACGAAGACGCCACAGTCCGGCCGTCGGAGACGAGACGCAGCGCATCGCGCAGCACATCCTCGATCGGCCGGCTCGCATCGAGGCGATGCCATCGCATCGCACTGATCTGCTGCGCGCGCTGACGACGAACGACCGCGACATCCGCGTCCGACGGATCCATCCGACGCTGCTCTACGCGCTCGATGAGCGTCGCTTCGGGGGCATCGAGCCAGAGGCCGACGAAAGGGATGCCCGCGTCAGCAGCGATCGATTCGATTCTGTCCCGCTCCTCTGGTCGCGCATAGACGGCATCCACGATCGCGGCGTGACCGCCGTTAATGGCGAGTCGAGCGCGATCGACAAGCGTCGCGTACACCTGCGCGGACACAACAGGCGTATATCCGTTCGGGCCAAGCTGCTCCAGCTCCGACACTCCGCACAGCCGTTTACGGATCGAGTCGGAGCGAAACACGAGAGCTCCCGGCACTGCACCGACACGGTGTGCGAGAGCGAACGCCAACGTCGACTTTCCCGTTCCAGACAGACCGCCGACCGCGAGCAGGACAGGTGGTGACGGTCGTAAGAGGCGACCCGCCAACGTGAGATACGTGCGCGCGTGCTCGCGAAGGCTCTCAGCCTGGCGCGGATCTGGCTGGACCCGCGCCGCCGTCGCGCTGGTCTTGGCTCGCACCGCGGCCCGACACGAGAGAAACAGCGGCATCAACGAGACACCGTCGAGATCGACGGTTCGGGACAGATAGCCGTTCCACACCGCATTGGCGTGACGCGGCAGCTGGCGCCGCCACAGGTCCATCACGAGAAATGCAAGGTCGTAGAGGACGTCGGTGCACGCGATCTCGTCGTTGAATTCGACCGCATCGAACAGCGTCGGCTGATCGTCGATCCGGACGATGTTGCGAAGGTGGAGATCGCCGTGACATTGGCGGACGAGCCCACCATCGCGCCGGGCGTCGAGACGTGAGGCACGACGCTCGAGCTCCGCCAGCGAATCGGCCGTGAGCCGGGCACACATCGACGGATCCAGCACGTCGCGGTAGTCGGCAAACCCCGACGCATTCCCCTCGATCACCCAACGCATGCCGTCAGCGCCGCCATGATCCGATCGCGGCTCGGCAGCCGCATGGAACCGTGCGACGGCGTCCGCGAGCGGCGCCATCATGTCGAGCGCGAGCCGTTCCTTCGCGGCGAGACGATCGAGCAGATCCTCTTGATCGAATCGCGCCATCTCGACGAGCCAGTCGACCGGCGCACCATCGCCACCGATCGCAAGCGAGCCATGCTCGTCACGCGTCACCGGCACGACGCCGCGATACAACGCAGGCGCCGTGCGGCGATTGAGGCGCACTTCGGCCTCGCACATGACCTTGCGTCGCGCCGCGCTCGAGAAATCCAGATAGTCGAAACGCACCGCGCGTTTCAGTTTCCAGGCACGTTCCCCCGCGAGGAAGACGATGGCCGAGTGCGTGTCGATCCGTTCGACGCTCAGGCCGTCATGAGCAGCAGGTGATGCGAGGAACTCGACGACCGCACTCTGGTCCTCGGTGACCATAAAGGGCTAAAGACAGTAATTCAAAATGCACAATGCAAGAAGTCGGAAGTCATCCGAAGAGTTCTTCTTTCGCATTTTGCATTTCGCATTTTGCATTTCGCATCACAGGTCACTGACCGACTTTTTGAGGCGGAATGTGATACACGACATGCAGACCGAATACACCGACGGTTCGCGTATTCGATCCCGACGTGATGATCATGGCGCCGGCTTCCGGACGTAGTGCGACATGGCTCGACATGAGCACGTCCACGCCCCCACCGAGCGTGACCTGGAAATCCTGAAACGTCCGAGTCCCGACCGCACCGGTTGCCAGACGGTTGCGATAAAACGCGGGGATGGAATCGGAGCTCGCGTTGATG
>DATFRP010000221.1:0-3053 GCA_035263125.1 Vicinamibacterales bacterium | reverse complement strand
CGTGTAGTTGCGGATCGACGTCGATTGCAGCCCGAACGAGATGACGCGACTCTGGCCGAAGTTGCCTTGGGCTGCCGCACCCACATACGTGATCGAGTTCATGCCGGTCACGCCCATGACCTGGGACGCGTCTTCGATCACCGTCTTGACATCTTGAGCAGCCGCGGCAACGTGCGTCACCGCCAGAATCGCGGCGATGAGCGTCATGCAAGCGGGGTACTTCCGCATGTGAGCCTCCACAGGCGTGCGCTATTGTAGGGCCCCCGCGCTACAGAAGCTCGATCAGCGATCCGCGCCGTCGATTCGGGCAAAGCTTACCGTATAACCGCCAATCCGCCTGCCATGATCCTTCCCGACCTCGATGTCCGAGCGGTAATGGATGCCTCCATACAGACGTGAAATCGCTGCCTCTTCCATCTGCGCGTCGAAATACGACGCACCGCCGGGGAACACATACGACAGCACTTCGGCCGCTGCGGCGGAGAACGTCGAGTGCCCTGACGTGAACGACGGAAAATTCGGAAGCCCGATCACCGTGCGAATGTCGGGATCCATTTGCGAGGGGCGCGGGTTGAAGTACGTGAACTTCGCGTCCCAGCATGCGACCGCGGCGTCGTGCAGCGCCATGTTGAGCAGCGCGAACACGCGCGCGGCTCTCACCTCGCTGAGGTGCGCCTCGGAGACGTACGGCTGGGCGATGAAGTTCCAGTGACCGGGTGGGGTCGGCGTGCTCACGCCATCCGCCCACTTGTAGACGATAGCCAGCTGATTGCGTGTGAGATGCGCGACGGCACTTTTCACTTCGGCCACTTCCCGCGCCATCTGTTGCGAAGACGTTGAGGGAGGGGGGCCTGGCCGTTCTCGCACGATGTCCGCCGGCGTCATCATCCACGGTCTGACGGCACCGAAGAGAGGAAGCATCGGCGGACGCGGCGGCGTCTCCATGCTTCGCCACGGCATTTCCCCTCGAGCGCTGGCGGCATCTGCCATCGCCTGCCACAGCGCAGGGGAGCCACCGGCCGTGCGCATGCCGTCCGCACCAGCGCGCGCGACGAACGCGGTGGCGACCGCCTGCCCCAGTGCCAGCCCCGCGGCGATATCGCTTGCCGTCGCCTTTCCCGACAACAGCGCCGCGGTGCGCTGTTCGGCGGCCTTGAGCGTGATCTCTTCGACCATCGTCGGAAAGAGCAGTTTCAGCAGTTCCGCGCTGACACCGGATACGACTGCATCTTCAGAGGGATAGGAGGGAAGACCGTTGGTTGGAATGAGCGCCTGAATCCCTGGATCCACCTGTGATGGCGACGGGCGGTTGTAGAGGTATTTGAAGTACCAGGCCGCTTTCAGCGCCTCGAACTGCGCAACGGTCACGTAACTGTATGCGCGCGCGGCATATGGCGGATTGCCAAACGGAAACTGCGGATCGGCGAACGGGTTGTTTGCATCAGGAACCGGATAGGTGCCATCCGCACCCGGCGCGGGCGGCAGATCCGCTCTCGCGACCAGCCCCAGCAGAATCTCGTTCCAGCGCAGGATGCCGCCCTTCTTCCAGTAGTCGATCGACGCCCGCTGAGCCTTCGTCAGCCGGGACTGCGCACTCCTGATCGCCGACAGCTCCGACTGGTACTCGAGACTCCCTGTCTGCGACGGAATCGCCACCGGGAACTGCGTCGGCCCGCTGAGGACGATCATCTGCCACGTGCCGGCGTCTGCGTCGTTGCCAGCCGCGGACAACCGCGAGCTGTCTCCAATGACGATGCCACACGCAATCGCAATCAAGACCAGGTTGAATCGAAGGACATCTCGAAGCGGCATGGTCACGGTGTGACGCTCCCGGACAAGTGGAATGTGTAGAGAAGCGCAGCGGTGAACGCACTCGCCTGTCCGACGTTTCTGCCGTCAACCGTGTAGGCGTACGCACCCTGCACCGCGAGGTCGCGTACCTTCGGAATCGGGTACATGACCATGCCCCCGAGCTTCGCGAAGTTCATCCGATTCGAGATGAACGGACTGTCCTGTCGCCGGATGTCGCCGCCGCCGAGCGTCCGCTGCTGCGCGAACGAGAACATCGCGTTGAAGCCGTTCTTCAGGTAACCAGCGCCGAGCAGATAGTCGAACACCTCAGGCATCTCGACAACGTCGGTGAGATAGAGCTGGTCGTCGGTGAAGTAGTACGGTCGGTCGAGCTTCACCTGTCCGCGGATGGTGTAGGCAGTGGAGACGTTGACGTACAACCCGGACTGCGCTTGCGTGTTCAAGGTGAAGCGACCGCCCAAGCGGCGGCTCTGGTTGCCGATCGACAACGGTTGAAAGTCGGCGATGTAGTCAGTGAGTGGGATGCCCGTTGTCGCCACCGCAATACCGCGCAGCGCCCCCACGCGAGACGCCGTCTCGAAGACACTGAACTTCGCTGCGAGCGTGAGGTCCTGCAGTCCGTTCATCTCGTGCAGCACGCCCTGACTGGCGTGCGTCCAGACGTACGGGACCGACGCGATCACGTTCAGTCGTCGAGTGAGCCCGTAGTCGACGTACCAACTGTTGGTCTGCGTCGTGAGCGTCCCGATATTCCCGTTGTCGCGCTTGAGCGTGCCCTCCCAGTACTGGTCCCAGCTCTCGTGGGAATACACATTTCCAGTGAAGAGACTGCGTCTGGGGATCATGATCCCGTCGTCGATGGTCTGGGCGAGGGCCGACCCCGAGAACCACACGACGGTAACGATCGCGAGGATCATCCTTGCGATCGCCGTGCCTCGAGTTCTGCGCATTCGAACGACACCTCCGGCTGACCGCATCGAGCGTCTGGTTCGACGCCACGTTGCGCCACATGCTTCCGCTCACTCGAGAGTGAAGTGAGGAACGCTGAGGGTATTCGCTCTCAGGGTGTGTGGCAATACTGCAGAAGTATTAACCCACGCTCAGTGACGACGTTCTTCGGCGCCGGCGGGCGACGTCTCGCCGATCACGTCGAAGTGACCATCGAAGACGAGATCCGCCCGGCCCGTGCGCCAGCCCTGCCTGAAGTCCCGAATGAGCGGTGACGAATCGAGGCGATATCG
>DATFRP010000220.1:0-7589 GCA_035263125.1 Vicinamibacterales bacterium | reverse complement strand
AGCGCGTCCTTCACCGCGCTCGAATCGACACCAGCGCGCTCGGCGAGCAGCATCGCCTCGGCCGCGCCGAGCATGTTGACGACCACGCAGATCTGATTGCAGGCCTTGGCGACCTGGCCAGCGCCGCTCGGACCGATGTGCACGATGCTCTTCGCGTAACAGGACAACACGGGAGTCACGCGGTCGAGTACGGCCTTCGATCCGCCGACCATCGTGACCAGCGTGCCTGCCTCGGCGGCGATGCTGCCGCCCGACACGGGCGCATCGAGCATCTCGACGCCTCGCCGCTGCAGCTCGCCGGCAATCCGCCGCGCGCCGTTGGGATCGATGGTGCTGTGATCGACGACGACCGATCCTGCCCGTGCGCCGCGCTCGATTCCGTGCTCGCCGAGGACGACCTCTTCGACCGCCTTGGTGTCGGTGACCATCGTCACGATGACGTCGCTCTTGGCTGCGACGTCGGCGGGGGAGCCGCCGGCGACGGCACCGGCGCTCACGAGCGGTGCACTCGATTCCGGACGCCGCGACCACACGGTCACGGCATATCCCGCCTTCAACACGTTGCGGGCCATTGGCGTGCCCATCGTGCCAAGTCCGATGAAACCGACCGCGATCGCCATCCAGTGATCCTCTCCGCTCCCCTGGCAAGCAGCACCTACCCGCACTCAGAAATCGAATATCTGGAAGGAAACCAGCTTCCAGGAGTTTGCCTCTTTCGTCCACATCAGACCGAGCACTCCGCTGTCACTGCGTTTGAAGCGAAACAGGACACCGTAGTACATGCGGCCGGTTTCCTGCACCCGTGAGTGTTCGCAAGAGTACTCAGCAGCCTCGGCCTGACTCAACTCACCCATGCTGAATTCGCGCTGAAAGGCGTGGGCCATGAGCTGGCGATCGGGGTTGGGCGGCTGCACGGCTTCGATCGCTTCGGTCAGATTGAGCGGCTTCTCAATCTTGTGAATAGCCAGACGCATCGCGTCTCGCAGCGCAGCTCGTGTCCCGTGCGCATCCAGTGACTCGTACTTCGCGTCGTCGTCGACGTTGATGCAAGCAGAGGGTCGATCGGACAGCAACGTCAACGCCTCGTCGATCTTGTGGCGCACGAGCCAATCGGTCAGAAACTCCTGGACCGCGTCTTCAAGGCGTTCGATCGTGCTGCCCGGGGGGCGATCAGGGGGCAGCGGGGTCGGGACTTCGGCTGCTGCCGCTTCCGCCAGCGTATCCCGCGGACCTGCCTGACCGCTCGGAAGATCGCCGAAGATTGACCGCCACCAGGCTGTCATCCCGGCCCACCGGTTGCTATGCCGGACGACGTTGTCACCGGCCCTCACGTCTGAGTTGGCGGCACTCAGATGGCCGTTGAAGAGCGCGCTCGGCATCCGGCTCGAACGGTAATCGACGTCGATGTCAGCCTTGGCACCGTCCTCTGACACGGAGAACTGCATGTTGGGTACGCGGCCGGTCTGACGGAAGTCGTACGGGTAGCCGACGTGGTAGACGCTGTTGTCAGGGCCGCGGAAGAACTCGACCGCACGCTCGAGCGTGTCCAGCGCGCCGGGCTTCAAGGTGACGTAGAGGCGGAACTGCTGATCGCCGCCGCGTCCGTAATACTGACCCGCAACCCGTTCGAGCGTGGCGACGAGGTCGAACGCGCGGCCGAGCGAGGCGCCTTGCTGATCGGTCAATCGCGAGTGGAGCAAGGCGTGTGTCACGGCGTCGTAGGTCGTGCGCTCGGAAATGGTTTGTGCCTCGAAATGTTCCGCGGGCCTCATCTGCCGGCCGCGCGACTCGGCGTTCGCGATCGCGTACGGCTCGTAGAGGCGCTGTTGCTCGGCGGCCAGGCCCGTGAACCGAGTGATGTTGGCGGGGATATCGCGGTTCGGGTCGGCGAGAACCTTCCCGGGCCAGCCGCGATCGACACCCACTACTTCGTGGCGGCCGACGTTGCCCGTGCGCACATAGACGGTCACGCTGCGCTCGGAATCTTCGCCGACCGCTTGGATACGAACGCCGTAATAGCTGCCAAGATCGGCACGGTCGACCTCGGAGGGCACCTGGAATGAATCGGCAGCTTGCAGCGGAATGAGCGCGCCCGTGTCGTTGACGAGACGAAGCCAGTGCGCGGTGTACGTCCGTGTACTGGCCGGGCCGTATCGTGTGCCGAGATCGTCGAACGCCAGCCGGCCATCCTGGATGCGGAAGCCGTCGAGCGGGAGGACCTTCGCGAAGTAATGACGGCCGATCTTGTCACGTCGCGCGATGAGTGATCGCGCGATCCAGTCGGCCGCCGCGGGATCCGTGTACTGGCCCGCGCTGACCAGGGCGCGGATGTCATCATCTGTAAACGAAGTGACCAGCTTGGCGCCCCAGAAGTCGTCGTCCGGGAGGCGGTTCTCGAACGGCGCGAGCCGTTCGATGGAGGCCCAACGCGGCGGATCGAAGGTCTCGGACTCGAAGCGTCCCACTCCGCGGATCGTCGGATAGCGGGCGCGCATCCATGCGGGCGACCAGACGCCGAAGCCCACGAGGTTCTTGAGCGCTGCGCCCGCGTCGAACAGCGGGTCGTTCCCATCCCAGGCTCGTTTGGGGCCGCCGCTGCCTGCACCAAGGCTCGACCAGAACTCGAGAAGGTAGTGGCCAATGTGTGGCGGCACGATGCCGTCGTCGATCAAGACGTCCATCGTCGAGATCGCGCGGACACTCGCCAGATCGATCCAGGACGCGATCACGAACAAGCCGCGGAGGTCGCGACGATGCTCGTGAGGCACGAGATCGTTCGGATCGTCGCTGCGGGTCGCATACATTTGATACGGCCCCAGCACCCCGCTGACATCAGCGGGCGACGCATGGATCGCGACAGCGCGCAACTGCCCGCTCGCGGTCCGCGCAACCTGATGGAGAAAAGCGTCGACGTCCTGCTCGGTCAACGCCCGCTTGTTGCCTGCGCTCGACACGATCTCGGCCCCTTCGGCGAGTACCAATCTCTTGCGAGGAAACGTGACGATGTAGCACTCGGGTACGTGGTAGCCGATCGCGTGCAGGATGTGGGATGAGATGACCTGAGCGGCGGTGGATACTTCCGGAGAACTGGCGTTGTCGAACAGCAGCAGGTACAGCTGCCGTCGCGAGTCGCCAATGAGCATGCCCGGGCGAAATCCGTACGGCTTCACCATGAGGACCTGCCAGGCGCCCGATTCCATTGGTGCCTGCCCCGTCGTGGGTCCTCGAATCAGCTCCTCGCGTGAAAGACGCCGCGTGGCGTGCCGGTTCACGAACCAGGGACCGTCGAGCACTTCGCCGAGCGTGTTCACGCCACCCGCTGGAATAACCCCGTCGTGCGGTTGCCGCTCGCCGGGCGTGCCGACGGTGTTGCCGACCAGCTCGAGGATCTCGCTCAGCGCGCGCGCCTCCGGCGCGTAGGTCGGGTAGGGCGACGGCTCACTCGACATGGGATCGTCGGGATAAAACCTGGGCGCCTGCGCGGCAGAAGATACGGGGACGGTGAGCAAGCCAACCATCAACCACAGTTGCCACGGCCGACGTTCTTTCATGGCGGCTAGTAGTCGATCTTGAAGATGTCGCTGAAGGTCCACATGGCTCGGAAGCCGTCAGGCCCCCAGGCGAAGTCCGTGCGCATGACCACCGCGTCGCGCAGGCGCGTGCGGAAGCCCACCCCCCCACTCGCTTTGAGATCGCTGACGTTGAGAGACGCCTTCCGCGGAATCACCTTGCCGGCGTCGGCGAACACCGCCATGTCCAGGCCACGAAAGACATACCACCGGTGCTCGACGCTGAAGAAGACGCTGTGGTTGTCGTAGTACCGGTACCGCTCGAACCCTCTCAGGTCATCGTTCCCGCCGAGTGTGGGCATGAAGAACACGGGAACCAACCCACCTTCATCTTGATACGAGAGCGTCGTCGCGGCGCGGAAGGCAATGACGCGCGTCTCGTTGAAGTACGGCAGGTAATGCTGGACCTCGAACTCGGTCTGCGAGAAGTCGAAGAGCCCGTGCGCGAGGTCGTCGTACTTGCGCCATCGCACACCGTAGACGCCGCCATGCCGCGTGCCCGAGGGGGTGTCGCGATTGTCGAAAACGAGAAAGCCGCCACCCCGGATGAAATCGATCTGTCCGACTCCGATGCCCGGCGCCTCAAGCGGCGTGAACTCATCGATCGTCGACGGCACGTTCGGGCGATGCCCCGGCCCGGTGTCGGTTGACACATAGCCAACGGTGAGGCCGGTCCGCCAATGATTGGACGTGGACAACGTGACCCCGAATTGCGTATCGGCAGAGAGATCCTCGAGCAGGTAGCTCGATCGATCGTCCAGTCGCGACTGCGGCCCCAGTCCGTAGAAGTCCATCCGCGGGGACTTCTCGTACTTTGTGTAGATGTTGAAGAACGAGCGGCCGAACTCCAGGCCCTGCAGGGTGACACGTGCGTCGACCATGTACGCGCCGTTGACGGTCATCCTGCCGGTCGTGCGGACACCGATGCGCTCTCCCCAGACGTCGGTCTTGCGATAGCCCCCGCCGAACGACATTCCCTGTCCAGAGCGCATCCCGCCGAGCACGAATTGGAGGCCGTTGGCGCCGTAGCCGTCCTCGATGCCTTCTCGAAACCCACGCTCAATCAGGTCGTTGGCCTGGCGCACGAGCGGAGACTCGCGCTCGGGCCACAACCGGGCCTGCTTGTCGCGGCGGGCCATGTCGATCTCTTCGGCGCGGGTCGATTGCGCGTCAGCAGCGGGCACCAGGTTCAAGCACGCAAGAGTCACGGCGATTCTCGCTAGCCTGGAGACGCGCCTACGACTCATGGATTCTCACCGCACGGCGACCTGCACGACTCCATTGACGATTCTGACGGGGAAGGTCGTCACACCGTAGCCTCGAACCTGAAGAGTGCTTCCCGTGGTGACGTCATAGCGCCAGCCGTGGCCACGACACGTGACGATCTTGCCTGCCAGTTGACTGGTTCCAAGCGACTGTGCCTGATGAAGACAGGAATCCTCCATCGCGTAGATCGAGCCGTCGACGTTGAAGAGTGCGATGTCCCTGCCCACCACCGTCACGCTCGTGCCTCTACCCGGCGGAAGCTCCTCCTCGCGCAAGACGTCGATGAACTCTGCCACGGTTGCTTCCTTCATTCGAACTGATGACCGGAGTCCAGTGTGCACTACTTCCTTGCCTCGAACTGATTCAGTTCGTCGGCCAGGATCGGCACGGCCATATGCGAGGCTTCCACACCAGCCGACACACAGAGCTTGAGCACTTCCATGATTTCTTCCCTGGTTGCCCCGAGTTTCAGTGCGGCTCTTATATGGCGGCGCGTGCCGGGCGCGTACATGTGGGTGAAGGACGCGTCGTACGCAATGCTCAACAGCTCGATGAATTTCGGAGTCAGCACCCCTCTCTGATAGATGGCAGCTCCAAGCGCGAAGAAGCGATCCGTCCATACCGGATCCTGTTCGAAGAAGGGATCCCAGGCCGTATTCCACTGCCCGATGGTTCGCATCTGGTCACAGAACGGCGTCGGCGCAACCTGACCGCGTCTGGCCGAGGGCACTCCAGCGGCCTCGGCCTCTTCGAGCAGGATCGGCGCGCCAAGGCTGCATGAGTGGATAGCCAGCCCCGTGCCCATCTTGATCAATTCGAGAATCTCGTCGCGCGTCGCCCCCGCCTCCAGCGCAGCACGGATATGGCGGCGCACGCCTGCTGCATTCAGGTTCGTACAGGCGACGTTGACGGCGATGCAGATCAACTCGATCTCCTTGACCGAGAGAATGCCGTTCGTCCAGGGATTCGTGGCCATCTGCTGGTACTTCTCCACCCAATCGGAATCCCACTCGCGGAGTTGGTTCAGAGCGGCATCCGAGATGCCGGTCTCCCGCAGATCCGCGGCCACAGTCTTGGCGCCGGCTCGTTTCGTGGCTGCCATGGACCTTGCTCTACTCATCTCGTACGGACGGGGACCGGTTCAGGCGGGACCATGCAATAGGCCATCGGATGCGAGTCGGACATCTGGTGGGCGACGCGTTTCTTCCCGTCGGTCTCCCACACCAGGAAGCCTGGCTCGCCTCCGGGGCGGTTCGGCGGCAGACCAAGGTTCTCTAGCGTCTCTTCAGCGCTCTTGTACCAAACGCCGATTTTCATGATCTTGCGCGCCTCGTCGGCGCTGGCCATCTTGCGGCCGAATTGCTCGGCCAGCCGCACAACCGCCTCAATCTGCTGGACGGTCGTGATGCGCTGCCGCTTGCTGTTCCAGAGGTTGTCCTCGTTCCCGACGCGCACGTGATGTCCCAGGATCATCGACAGCGGCTGGGCCACGGCATTGATGCGCATGCCGGCCCAGAACGAGAGGATGGCGCCCTGTGGCGTGCGGCGGATGAACTCCATCCAATCGAACGGATTGTGGCCGGTGCCACCTCCACCGTACGTTCCGACGGCCAGGTTCAGCGGCCCCATGTAGACGCCTTTTCGGAGGAGCCGCTCCACGATCTCGAGTTGGTGAACGTGAGCCAGGGGGAAGTAGGGTTGGATGCCGTTCTTGATCAGCCGCTTCAGGTGCTCGAGGTAAAAGGCCGGGCCGGCATCCGTATACATCCCCGCCCATGCAGCCAGCTTCTTCGGATCCTCGAGATGCGTTCCCTTCACGTCGGCTTCCGTCCACATCTGCGTGAGGTCCATCATGCAGGTGCCGATCGCCACCGTGACGCTCTCCGGCTTTGGCGTCAGCTCTGTCAGCATGTGACGTGTGTCGTAATCAAGCCATTTGGCCTTTTGATCGTCGCCCTTCGGCGCGAAGGAGATCGATCCGCCGACCTGGAGAATCATTTTCGGTACGGCCTGCTTCAAGCGGCCCAGGAAGTAGTTGAACTGTTCGAAGTCGGTCGAGAGGTGCCCGGTCGCTGGGTTCCGGACGTGTACGTGCAAGACCGTTGCACCGGCGTTATAGCAATCCACCGCCGACTGCACCTGCTCATCCCACGTCACCGCGATGTCAGCGGCGTCGCCCGGTAGCCACGACGGCGCGTAGGGCGCCGCCGTGATGATCAGCGGTAGCATGTTCTCGGGGTACAGCGAGTCATCCGTGTAATACATGTTGCCTCCTCTATCGCTGCGCCTGCTCAATCTTCAGGTTCGATCGGCGGCATCGCCGTCGGGTCGGGCTGCCACACGGCAAAGATGTTTCCTTCAGGATCCGAGACGACGGCGTACCACGCCGTCTTCGGCACCGCCGTTTTCGGCCGCAGCACCGCACCCCCCAGGTTCAGCACTTGCTCGATGACGTGGTCCAGCGATTCGACGTGGAGGTAATGCACCCAACTGTGCGGCTCCGGGATCGGGCGAAACGTCAGACCGCCGTTGATGCCCTGGCCGGCGGCTGAGTCGGTTTTGATGCGCCAGTAGTCAATCCCGGGGGCTTTGTCGATTTGCCAGCCTAGGAGCTGCCGATAGAACTCCGCCAACCTTGCTGGCTGCGCCGCAAAGATTTCGAAGTGAGTCACGGCATTTGCCATCGTCTGCGACGCCAGCAGACTTTGTGCCGCGATGTCGTCGGGCGCGAACCTGTGTTTTATCGTGCCGTCC
>DATFRP010000219.1:0-70870 GCA_035263125.1 Vicinamibacterales bacterium | reverse complement strand
CCCGCGTGATGGCAGCCACGTGCCGTCAGATCGAGTCGCGGTACGTCGTGGCTCGCAAAGGGGGAGGCCTGCGATCCAGTTGAAATTCCGAGAGGCGTGACGCACGAGCCTCGCCGGAGGTCTCGCACGGAGCATGACGTGTACCGAAGAAGAAACCCCGGCCATAGACGCAGCTGAAGCAGATGTCAGCGTCCGCCTTCACCAATGCCGATCAGGGTTCAGCAGTATCTTGCCGGTCCACTCCGAGTCCACGAGTTCATGGGTGTTGGCTGGCTGCCGCGGACGCTGCGGCCGGGAACGCGTCCGTCGTTCGTACCCTGTCGCCCCGCGTCGACTATTGCGTGACTCGGGGCCGATCTGTCACGCGGCACGAAACGTCCAGGCTATTTCGCGGCAACTCGAACGCGTTGACGGAAGTCGACGCTGTGAATCGCGACGAACACGTTCCGGCTCCCAGCTTTGCCGAGTCGCTCTGCGTCGGCCTTGCTCACGCGGCCGCCATCCAACACCCATGAACTCGTGGACCACACCGAAGATGTACGGTCCGCCTTGAGGGGGACTGTAATTCCGAGAGGGGGCTCAGTTGGTGCAACGCGCCTAGATCGGCATAGACTCTCCATTCAGAACCCATCCGGGCCCTATCACCTGTCCAGGAGTTGTCCGTGCGCCTACTCGATCGATCGGTTGTGATTGGCATCGTCTCAGCGGCTGTGCTCTTCGCGGGCACCGCGTTCATCGGCGCGCAGGCGCCTCCTGCCGCCCCGCAAACGACGACGCCTGCGCCGGCGCAAGCGGCTCCGCCGCCAGCGGGACGCGGGGGCATGCCGGGCACTGAAAGCGGGTGGGCGACGTTTCAAAGCCAGTGTTTCCGCTGCCACACCAATCAGGCCGGTCAGGCGCCCACCGCGTGGTCCGTTCGGCAGCTGACGCCGGAGGAGATCGTCGCCGCGCTCAATCGTCCGAGCCACACCGAAGGGCGCGCGCTGAGCGACATCCAGAAACGTCGCGTGGGCGAGTTCATGGCGGGACGGCCGATGGGCAGCAGGAATGCCGGTGAAGCCAAGGCGATGGCGAATCAGTGCACCGCGAATCCCGCGATGCGCGATCCGGCGAGCGGGCCGGCGTGGAATGGGTGGGGCAACGATCTCGCGAACACTCGTTTCCAACCCGCGGCCGCTGCGCGGCTCACCGCGGCCGAAGTGTCGAAACTGAAGTTGAAGTGGGCATTCGGTCTGCCGAAGGGTGAGACGAACAATGCGCAGCCGACGGTCGTGTCGGGCCGCGTGTTCATGGCCGGCGACAACGGCTACATCTACTCACTCGACGCGAAGACCGGCTGCGTGTACTGGTCCTTCCAGAACGGCTCGATCGTCCGTGGCTCACCGATGGTCGGAGCGGTCGCCGGACAGGGCGCGGCGCGCTGGGCAGTCTTCTTCGGCGACGGCCATGCCAACGTCTTCGGAGTCGATGCGCAAACTGGTCGTCAGCTCTGGAAGACCCGCGTCGACGAGCACGTCGTCGCGCGCATCACCGGTGGCGTCAAGTACTACGACGGTCGCATCTACGTTCCGTTGTCCGGATCGGAAGAGTTCGTCAGCGGCAACGCGAACTATCCCTGCTGCACGGCGCGTGGCGGCGTTGTCGCACTCGATGCCAGCAGCGGCAAGGTGATCTGGAAGACCTACAACGTCGACGAGGCCAAGCCGTGGAAGAAGAATCCGAACGGCGTGCAGTTGTATGGACCGGCCGCAGGCGGTGTGTGGAACTCGCCGACGATCGATACCGTGCGCGGTGCGCTGTACGTGGGCACAGGGGACGCGGTCACACCGCCTGAATCACCGCTCACCGATGCGGTGATGGCGCTCGACTTGAAGACGGGCAAGGTCCTGTGGTCGCGTCGCGCGACCGAGAACGATCTGTTCATGGGTGGCTGCACCGGTCCCGATCGCAGCCAGGCGTGCCCCGAGAAGTTGGGGCCTGATTACGACATCGGCAACTCACCGATCCTCGTCACGTTGCCGAACGGGAAGCGCGCGCTGTTCGTGGGGACCAAAGGCGCCGACGTGCTCGCGCTCGATCCCGATGCGAATGGCGCTGTCCTCTTCCGCGTCAATCCCTCTGGTCAACCAGTAGGTTTCACTGGACGAGGACGCGGTGGAATCGTGTGGGGCGGTGCGACGGATCAGCGGCAGGTGTTCTACGGAATGGCGGCTGCGGGCCTCGGTGCGGTGCAGTCGAGCGACGGCAAGACCGCGTGGGTGTTCACCTCTCCAGGCGCGGGCGGCCGCGGCACCGCAGCACTCGGCGCCGCGCCGACGGCCATTCCTGGCGTCGTCTTCCAAGGCGCCGGCGATGGCCGGCTCTTCGCGGTGTCGACCGCAGATGGCAAGAAGCTGTGGGAGTTCGATACCGCCCAGGACTTCAAGACGATCAACAACGTGCCCGCACACGGTGGAGCGATCGCGACGTCAGGCGCGGTGATCGTCGACGGAATGGTCTACCTCGGCTCCGGCTATGCGATCAGCAGCGGCGCTTCCGCTGGCAACGTGCTGCTCGCCTTCGGGCTCGACTGATTAAGGAGTGTCCGGCTTCAGCCGGACCTTCGTGTACCGATGTCTCTGCAATCCGGTACTCACATCGGGTCGTATCAGATTCTCGGGCCGTTGGGCGCCGGCGGCATGGGAGAGGTCTACCTCGCCCGCGACACGAAATTGAGCCGGGACGTCGCACTGAAGGTGTTGCCCCAGACGGTTGTGCAAGACAGCGATCGTGCGGCGCGATTCACTCGTGAAGCGCAATTGCTGGCGACCCTGAATCACCCGAACATCGCGGCCATCTACGGTGTCGAAGACGGCGCCAGCGGGCTCGCCCTCGTGCTCGAATACGTCGACGGCACGACTCTGGCGGATCGGATAGCCAGAGGACGCATGCCGCTGCCGGAAGCGCTGCGTATCGCACTTCAGATTGCGCACGCGCTCGAGGCCGCTCACGAAAAGAACGTCGTTCACCGCGATCTCAAGCCGGCCAACGTCAAGATCACCTCGGACGGAAAGGTGAAGGTGCTCGACTTCGGTCTCGCCAAAGCGCTCGAGACCTCTCCGGCGGGCTTTTCAGCGTTGTCGCAGTCGCCGACCGCGCTGAGCGTCGCCGCAACCGGCGCGGGCTTGATTCTCGGCACTGCCGGCTACATGGCGCCCGAGCAAGCTCGGGGCAGGGCCGTCGATCGGCGCGCCGATGTCTGGTCGTTTGGTGTGGTGCTGTTCGAGATGCTCTCGGCGAGCCGCGCCTTCGATGGCGACACTGTCACCGACACGCTGGCGAAAGTTCTGGAGCGCGAACCCGACTGGAATCAACTCCCTCCGCGTTTGCCCGAGCCGCTCCGCAGATTGTTGCGGCGTTGCCTGACGAAGGACCCGAAAGACAGGTTGCAGGCCATCGGCGAAGCACGCGTCGTGCTCGAGGAGTTGATTGCGAATCCGGATTCAAAGACAGTCACCGGCGATGCGGCTCCGTATCCGCTCTGGAGAAGACTGCTGCCATGGGCAGCGGTACCTGTCGCTTTTGTCTTAGGGTTCTTGCTGCGGCCCTCTCCGCCGGCACCCGATCGCGCCGCGTCGCAGTTCGAGATGTCGCTGCCGGGATCTCAACTGCTTCTCCACAACTATCGCACCGGTCTCGAACTGTCTCCCGACGGACGGCGAATCGCGTTCGTCAGCCGGCCCGATACCAATACGCCGCGAAGGATTCTGGTCCGGAACTTCGACCGGTGGGACGCGGTAGCCATACCCGGAACGGAGGGCGCGCAGGGTCCCGTCTTCTCTCCCGATGGGGAGTGGCTCGCATTCCTGCAACGGGGCCAGATCAAGAAGGTCGCGCTGACAGGCGGCGCACCAGTGATTGTCGTCGAGCGATTGAACAATCCAGGCGGTGATTGGGGGCCGCCTGGAATGGCGTGGGGACGCGACGGCACCATCGTGTTCTCGCACGGCTTTGGTACGGGGCTGAGCGTGGTCCGTGAAGCAGGAGGGGAGCCTCGAGAACTGACGACGTTGAACCCTGCAGCCAACGAGTCGTCGCACAGGCTGCCTCATTTTCTTCCGGATGCGAGTGCCGTCCTCTTTACCGTCTTGCGATACGCGACGGTCACGCCGGACTGGAAGCGGGCGCAGATTTGGGTGAAGCCGATCAACGGGGAGCGCAAGCTGCTGCTCGAGAACGCGATGGACGCGCGATATGCCGGAAACGGGTATCTCGTCTTCGCGCGACAGGCGAAGTTGTTTGCCGTGCGCTTCGATCCGGCGACTTTGTCTGTGTTGGGAACACCCGTTCAGGTGGTGGACGGCGTCACGCAGGCCTTGTACGGAAGCGTCGGCGTGACCTGGACGGGTGCCGCGCAGTTCAGCATCGCCGCAAACGGCACCATGGCGTATGCGCCTGGATCCATCGAGCCTCCCCAGTTCTCGACGATGGCGTGGGTGGACCGCACCGGGAAAGCCACGCCTGTCGCAGGCATGAGAGAGATGAGCCGATTTGCACCACGGGTATCGCCCGATGGGAAGCAGATCGCGTTCAGCGAGAACCACGTGAGCAAGGACGTCTGGGTCTTCGACGCCGTACGAGGAACCGAAGATCGCGCCACCTATGAGGGTCAGAACACATTCCCGATCTGGTCGCCCGACGGTTCGCGCCTGGCGTTCCGCTCGGACCGTGCCGGCCCGCTGCGGATCTACATCAGCAAGGGGATCGGTTCTCGCGAAGTGACCGAGTTGACCGCCGGCCAATTCGACGTCCCCAGTTCATGGACACCGGATGGCAAGGAGCTGGCGTTTACGCGTGGTTCGGCATCGGTTGGCGGGAATTCGGATATCTACGTCGTCGCGGTCGATCAGCCACGTCAGGCTCGTGCCGTGGTTGCGACAGAGGCGTCTGAGACATTTCCGGAGTTCTCACCGGATGGCAAGTGGCTCGCCTACTGTTCCAACGAAACGGGCAGGGTCGAACTGTACGTTCAGCCCTATCCCGGACCGGGGAGACGTGTGACGTTGACGAGCGAAGGCATCGTTTCGGAACCAGCATGGTCGAAGAACACGAACGAGATCTTCTACCGGGCAGGCACGGCAATCATGTCTGTGCGGTTCAGGGTGTCGGGCAGCGAGTTCGTTCCAGATAAACCCACGATGCTCTTTCAGCAGCAGCCGCTCGTCGGCGGCACGTCAGTACGGCCCACCTACGACGTGACTTCTGATGGCCGCTTCCTGTTCAACCTGCCGATCCAGGAATCGATCGACGAGCGCAACAGGAAGATCTTCCCGCCAACGATGCGGCTCATCCTGAACTGGACCGACCAACTCCAGCGCGCGCTCGCCTCGCAGTAGGGAGACGGTCCGGAATAGGCGCCGCTAGATCCCGGTCAGCGGAGGCGTGAGATGTCGCATCCTGGCACCGAATTCAGATACGCAACACCAGATGACGCAGAGCCAATTCTCCGGTTGTGGAAGGAGTCTGGTGCAAGTATTGGCGTGACCGACCACATCGAGCAGATTCGCCGCGTCGCGACGAATCCAGCATCAGTCTTTCTCCTTGCTGTCGACGGAGATGAGATCGTCGGAACGTTGCTTGGCGCCTATGACGGGTGGCGCGGCAACATGTATCGTCTCGTCGTGGATCCACGCCGTCGACGTCAAGGCCTCGGGCGAGAGCTCGTTCGGCGCGTCGAGCGGGTGTTCACGCAGTGGGGCGTTCGGCGGATTACCGTGTTGGTCGAGGCCGATCGTCCATGGGCGGCCGATTTCTGGACAGCTATCGGTTACCCACGCGACGAGCGCATCGTGCGCCACCTCGGCATCCTCGAGTCGGGAACAGTAGGGACGTCGTGAGGCGAGAGCCCGGTACGAGTCAGCGGCGCGGGCCAACCTCACTCGTTCGATTCAACAACTCGATGCGTAATGTGACGAAGCCGCCAATGTGGTGCGCAGTGATCGTGATGTCGGCATTGATAGGAGCGCTTCGAGCGGCCGGCAAGACGCTCGACATTTACTTCATCGACGTCGAAGGCGGTCAGGCCACGCTCATCGTCTTGCCACAAGGCCGCACGCTACTCGTCGACACCGGCTATCCCAGCGACGGTAAGTTCCAGTCGAGGCCCGGCGATCCCCGTTCCGCCCGCGACGCGCAGCGCATCCTCGCGGCGGCCAGGAATGCCGGGGCGTCGCGCATCGACACGACGCTGCGCGCGGACGTTCGCGTCGCTTCATCGCGCGTCAGCCGACTCCGGGCGTTCCGGCATCGCCGATGTCTGGCAGCTGCCTCGTTCGACGAACACCGGCGCGGAGAACTTCGCAGAGAGCCGGATCGCGAACCTCGATGAATCGACTGCGCACTGGCTCAAGCTCAGTGCGAGCGAGGATGGATCCTTCAGCGTGACCAACCCGCTGACAGGGGAGACGAAGACCTATCCCTCTAATTAGAGCCCGGGGCTCTTGGTCATACGAACCCTGGCGGGCGCTCGCCGATCACTCCGAACGCGCGCTCGAGTGCGAGTCCCGCGCGGGCGACCACGCCCTCCTCGAAGAGGCGGCCGACGAGCGTGACGCCGTGCGGCACACGGCGCGGCGGCGAGAACGTCGGCAGCGGACGCGCGGGATCAGGTGCCCAGTCGCTGCGTGCCTCGCCGACCTCGACGAACCCGGCGCGAAGCGTCAGTGACGGATGACCGGTGAAGTTCGAGATCACGAGCATCTCGTCGCGCAGCGACGGGACCAGCAGCAGATCCACGGTCGAGAAGATCCTCGCCATTTCAGTGGCGACGTTCCGCCGGAATCGATCGGTCTGCACGAAGTCGACGGCCGAGAGGAAGCGCGACTCGCGGAACAGGTTGGGCCACGCGTCGGGCACCTGGACTTTCAGCTGATCGTCCTGGCCGCTCAATGTCAGTTCCTCGAATGCAGCGGCTGATTCCGCGAACAGGATGACGTTGAGCGAATCGTACGGCCAGTCCGGCAGCGTGACTTCCTGCAGCACCATGCCCGTCTTCTTGATCGTCTCGAGCGCGGCGCGATCGACGTCGGTCGCGGGGTTCGCCTTCATCCACGCGGGGAAGTACCCGACGCGCAGTCCTTTCACGCCGGCGCCTGCATCGAAGTCGAGTGGGCGCGCAATGCTCGCCACGTCGCCCGCGTCCGGCCCGCTGATCGCCTGCAGTACGAGCATCGCGTCTTCGACGCTTCGTGTCATCGGCCCGAGCTTGTCGAGCGACCAGCAGAGCGTCATCGCCCCCGTTCGCGGGACGCGCCCGTACGTGGGACGCAATCCCGTGAGCCCGCACCGCATCGACGGACTGACGATGCTGCCTTCCGTTTCACTCCCGATCGAGAACGCCACAAGCGCCGCGGCGGTGGCAGCACCCGGGCCCGCGCTCGATCCTGACGACCCTTCCTCCGGCAGCCACGGGTTCATCGTCTCGCCGCCGAACCAGATGTCGTTGAGCGCCAATGCTCCCATGCTCAGTTTCGCGATCAGCACTGCTCCGGCATCACGGAGTCGTGCCACGACGACGGAGTCGGCTGATGGGATGCGAGTGCGAAACGGCTCGGCGCCGTAGGTCGTCGGAATCCCGGCGGTGTCGAGCAGGTCCTTCACGCCGTAGGGAATCCCGTGCAGCGGTCCACGATATTTCCCGGCAGCGATCTCCGAGTCGGCCCGTTTCGCCTGTGCGAGCGCCGCGTCGCGTGTGATGGTGATCACCGACCGAAGCCTGCCGTCGTAGCGCTGAATGCGATCGAGGTAGATGTTCGTCAGCCGCTCTGACGTGAGCTTCTTCGTTTCGATCCAGCGCGAGAGCCGGTGCACCGGCGCATAGGCGATGTCGGTGTCCGATGCGGGCAGCGGGCCTGGATCGGCGGGCGTCCGCACGAATCGATCGCGAGCGTTCGCCGGTGCAGTCGACGCACGTGCGTCGATCAGCCACGGGCTCCACTGCGTCGCGGGCGCGATCGTCGGATCGAGCGTAACTTTCCGCGGACCGATGCGCCGTTCGAGCAGCGGTGCCATCGACGTGCGCCAGCTGCCCGCCGCGATGCGACGCTCGGCATCGGTCGTCTCGAATTGCGCGAGCTTTCCAGCTTCGGCAAACGTCTCGGGCGTGACCGGCGGTCCGATCGCAGGGCCGGTGTTGAACGCTGGCGGCGCCCCTGCGGTGGACGGCGTCGCTGGCGAAGAACCGCCAGTCTGTTGTTGGCCGCGGCGGCAGCTCGCAAACGCGGCTGCAAGCGCGAGTGAGCCGGATCTCAGAAACTGACGTCGATCGCTCATGACCCCTCTCGTACGTAGTGTCCGGCTTTAGCCGGACTTCCGTTTGTCGGCACACTACGTTAACCGGTCCGGCTGGCACCTTCGCGCGTGGCGGCTACGGTGCCCAGGAAAGCCGGACACGACATCTACCGGTGCGTCAGGCGGCGACTGCGCGTACAGGCAGCCTGACGGGTCCATGTCCAATCGTGGTCATCCACGGCTCCGGATCTCCCGCCGCTTCGAATCGCTGAATCTTCGGCAGCATCGCGCCGAGCATCGCGTCGGCTTCGAGCTGCGCGAGCGTTCTGCCCACGCACATGTGCACACCTGCGCCCCAGCCGACCTGGCCGCGAAGGTCGCGGCCGATGTCGAATCGATCAGGATCGGCCCACTTGCGCGGGTCGCGGTTGGCGGCCGCGAACAGCAAGCCGCAGCGGGTGCCAGCGGGAATCACGTACCCGTCGACCTCGACATCGCGTGTCGTGATGCGTCCCGCCATTCGCGACGGTGAATCCCACCTGAGGCTCTCGTCGAACGCAGTCCGCGTCATCGTCGGGTTCTGCCTCAACGTCTGATACTGGTCGGGGAACTCACAGAAGGCGCGAATCGCGGTGCCGAGCGTCATGACCGTGGTGTCGGCCGCCGCCGAGAGCAGGATCTGCACCAGCAGCTTGGCCTCGGCATGTGTGATCTCACCGCGATCGGCTGCGTTGAACATCGCCATCCCGAGCCCGTCGGGATCCAGGTTCTCTCTGTTGCAGCATTCTTCGACCCACGCCAGCACCGGCTCGCTGCCCACCATCGCCTCGTTGAACAGCTCGTTCATCGGGCCCATCGTCGCCCACACCATGTGGCCGAACGCTTCCATGTGTTCGCGACCGGGCACAGGCAGTCCCAGCAGATCGGGCAGCACCGTGTAGACGAACGGCCGGCAGATAGTGGAGACGGCGTCGAGCTCGCCATCGACACCGAGTACGCGTTCGACGACGAGCTCGGCTTCCTTCGCGAACGCCTGTGCCATGCGGTTGAGCGCCTTCGGTGACAGCGCATTGGCGATCACGACGCGCACCTCGGTATGACGAGGCGGATCGTCGGTGAGAAGGATCTCGGGTCTGACCGAGGCGGGATCGTGCCAGGGCCGCGATCGACTCGAGAACGATCGCCAGTCAGACAGAGCGGCGGAGACATGACTGAAACGCCCGATGACCACGATATCCTCATGACCGAGGCGGACAACTGGCGCGAGCTCGCGAACACGATCGTCCACAGCCCGCGCGTGGCGGACCGATTCGGCGCTGAAGATGTCCTGGTCGAGAACCGGGATCGCGTGCGTCACGTGGCCTCCTGATTGGCTGACTGTAATCTTTCTGAGCGATGGTTGCAGGTGTGCCCGCATGACCGGCGACAACGATCGTAGTGTCGCGCTGGGCCCTGACCGCCGCAGATGGTAAGATCTCTTTACCTTCTGACCGCTGCGTTCAGGGCTTCCGCATCAGATCCGAGCCTCTCCCTCGTCTCTCCTGCGTTTCGTCGTCGGGCATTCCGCTCGAGCCTGCGTTCAGATTGATCGCATCCTTCCAAGATGCAGGAGTAGTGCATGAGCACAAAGCTTTACGTCGGCAACCTGCCGTACGAGACCACCGAGTCCGATCTTCAGACGTTGTTCGAGTCGGCCGGACCGGTGGCCGCCATCAACATCGTTCGTGACCGCGCGACCGGCCAGGCGCGCGGATTTGCGTTCGTCGAGATGAGCGACGCTGAGGGCGCGCAACGCGCGATCAGCGAGCTCGACAAGCATCAGTACGGCGGTCGGAACCTCACGGTCAACGAGGCAAGGCCGATGGCGCCGCGTGGCAATGGTGGCGGCGGTCGCAGCGGTGGTGGCTTCGGTCGTCAGCGCCGCGAGTCGCGCTGGTAGAAGCGCGCCGTGACCACCCACCGGGGCACCGAGGCAGTGAGGCCTCGTGCTTCGGTCTACGGTGAACTCGCATAGGCCTGGTCATGAATGGTCCGGTGACCTCTGGTGACCGGATCGTTTCGTGCGATCATCGACGGATGCAGTACTCGCGTCTCGGTGAGACAGGTCTGATCGTGTCGCGTCTGGCCTTTGGCAGCATGACGTTCGGGTCAGCGGCCAACCCGACGTTTGCGTCAGTGTACAAAGTCCGTCAGGAGGGCGCGGACGCGCTCGTGGGGCGCGCCCTCGATGCCGGTATCAACTTCTTCAACTCGGCCGACGTGTACGCGGGCGGCGAGTCCGAGCGAATCCTCGGCAAGACGCTCGGCGCGAAGCGCAAAGAGGTCGTGATCGCGACCAAGGTCGGCAACCGTATGGGGCCGTCGCTCATCGAAAGCGGCCTTTCGCGGCGGCACATTCTGGCTGCGGCCGAGGGCAGCCTGACCCGTCTCGGCACCGACTACATCGACGTCTACCTGGTGCACAAAGTCGACACCCTCACGCCGGTCGAAGAGACGATCGAAGCGCTCGAGGACCTCGTGCGCCAAGGGAAGGTGCGATACGTCGGCTTCTCGAACTGGCCGGCGTGGATGGCCGCCAAGGCCATCGGCATTCAACGCGCACGCGGATGGACGCAGTTCCGCGCCGCCGAGATGTACTACTCGCTGGTCGGACGTGATCTCGAGCATGAGATCGCGCCGCTCTGCACCGATTCGGGTGTTGGCGTGATGGTGTGGAGCCCGCTGGCCGGAGGATTTCTCAGCGGCAAATACACGCGCAGCAGGCCGAAGGGGGAGGCGGGCGACCGGCTCGGGGGATTCGACTTCCTTCCCTACGATCGGGAACGCGGGTATCAGTTGATCGATCTTCTGCAATCGATCGCCGAGAAGCGGGGGGCCTCGCCGGCGCAAATCGCGCTCGCGTGGCTCCTCACACGACCTGCGGTGTCGTCGATTCTCGTCGGTGCGTCGCGTGTGTCACAGCTCGACGACAACCTCAACGCGATCGGCGTGACGCTCGACGCTGAGGAACTGGCCCGGCTCGATTCTGCGACCACGCCGAGTGTTCCGTATCCACACTGGTTCACTCCACGCGTGGCCGACAGCAAGGCGCATAATGCGCTCGGTGTCCCGCTCACGACCGCGCCGCTGCGCTGACATTTTTCTGGAGTCCGTAGCGCCGCTTCCGTCTCGATGGAGGACTCATGGCACGCGCACTCGTCATCGGAGGGACACTCTTCATCGGCCGTTCGCTCGTCGAGCAGCTGCTCGTGCGTGGAGATGAGGTCGTGATCATGCATCGCGGCAGCGGCACGCCGTTCGGCAGCCGCGTTGCAGAACTGCAGTGCGACCGCAACGATGTGGCGGCCGTGCGAGCGGCATTGAAGGACAGCCGATTCGACGTTGTCTATGACAACGTCTACGACTGGCAGCGCGGTACGAGTGCCGAGCAGGTGAGTGCCGCCGCGATCGCTGTGGCGTCCGAACGTCTGCGTCGTTATGTCTTCACGTCCAGCGTCGCCGTCTACGGCGCCGAGGGCGAGTGTGACGAGGGTGGTCCACTCGTGGCCGCCGATTATCCAAATGGCTACGCTGCTCAAAAAGCGGAGAGCGAACGGGCGCTGTTCGACCTGCACCTCTACAAAGGCGTTCCTGTGGCCACGCTGCGGCCGACGTTCATCTACGGGCCGTACAACGCGTTCGATCGCGAAGCGTTCTTCTGGGATCGCCTGCTTGCCGGCCGGCCGATCGTCGTACCCGAGGATGGCTCTCGGAGGATGCAGTGGGTCCACGTTCGGGATGTCGCGCGCGCAGCCATGCTTGCGGGCGACGAGCCCAGGGCGATCGGGCGGGCGTACAATCTTGCCGGCTATCCGCCCGTTACGCAGATCGAGTACCTGCAGTTGCTGGCTCAGGTCGCTGGAAAGCGAGCCAGCATCGTCCGCGTCCCACGTGCACAGATCGAGCAGGCCGGTGGGCAGCTGTTCGCGCAGCCGCTCTACTTTGGCGTGTATCTTGATGTTCCCTTGACCGTGGCCCGCAACGATCGAGCACGCTCGGAGCTCGGTCTCGATCTCACGCCGCTCGAGGACGGCTTGCGCGAGACCTATCGCTGGTATCAGCAACAGCAGCGGCCGCGCCTCGATTTCTCCTGGGAGGACCGTCTTCTCACCGGCGCGTAGTGTCCGGCTCGAGGGTCCCTGATTCCTAGAGCCCTGGGCCCTGAGGCCCGACCTCATTTCTTCCCGCATGTGCACGGTGGCGAGGTCGTTGCGTGCGCCCGATACCCATGTGCGCGAAACGGCACCGTAGGAGTGCCAGGCATCGCAGGCCGATCGTCCGCGCCGGGGCGAAGCTGGTGCCGGTTCTCATCATTTCTGCATGTGCGGCCCGATCGATGCTGCCCACTTCCGACACGGTGAAAACGCCGGTTCTCGAAGTCCGGCATGGTCTGGCGTCCTATTATGGGCCCGGTTTCCACGGAAAACAGACCGCCAGCGGCCTCACCTTTGACCAGACCGCGTTGGTCGCTGCCCACCCCACGTATCCGTTCGGAACCGTCGTTCGGGTTACAAATCTCGCCAACAAGCGACAGATCGAAGTGCGTGTGGTGGATCGGGGGCCGGCTGACGGCCCGCGTGGCGAGGGGGTCGTGATCGATCTGTCGTGGGGGGCGGCACGGAAGCTTGGGTTTCTGCGGAGGGGGCGCACACGGGTTCGACTAGAGGTACTGCGCTGGGGCTCGGGCGAGTACGTGAACGGAGGAGGCTCCGTCCTCTCCGTTTCCGACTATTGTGAGGCCGCCCCAATGACGACGTCATTCGCGCCCTGCGTCACGACGACGAGCGTGGTGCCGAGACCGGGTGCTTCGGGGACGCGCGCGTAATACAGTCCAGGCACGAGTGCAGGAAAGTCGAACGCGCCGTCGGCGCCGATTGTCGCGCTTTGACTGCCCACGATCGGGCCGGTCATCTGAACTCTCGCATTCGCCGGTGCGCCATTGACGCGTCCATGCAGGCGCGGGAGCTGCGCGGGTGCTTTCACCGTGATCACCACATTCGACACATCGGCGTCTCTGACCACGATGCCCTGCGCGGCATCAGCGTTGCCGATGCGCACCGACCGCAGGTCGTAACCGACCGGCATCCCACCGAGATCGGTCAGGTGTTGTCCCGCGTGCAGGCGCGTGGTGAAGGTGCCATCCGCATTGATCGTCGCGTTCACGTAGCTGTCGTCGGTGCGAAAGCCGAGGATCGCCGATGGGAGCGGTCCTTTCTCGACGACGAGCCGTCCGGTCACCGCGTGGGTCGGCGGACGCGTGTATTGAATGGGCGGAGGGTCAGTCGTGCCTACCTGGAATGACACCGAACGGCCGCCTGGTGGCGTGGGGAAGAAGTTCAGCAGATAGGGACCGCTCGGCACGTGACCGAAATCGAACGATCCGTCTGCGGCCACCGGCATCTCGACCAGTTCACTGAGTCGGAACCCTGACAAGACCGCGATCTCCGATTTCGCATTGGAGGGGGGCGGACTGATCGTGCCGCGCACGCGTCCGCCGATCGGTTGCGCGAGCGTGATCTCCAGGTTGTCCGTCGGACCGGTGCCGACGTTGACAACAGTTGCGCGAATAGCCTCGGTGGTCGAAGGAAAGTAGGTGGCCTGGCCCTTCACGCCGGCGACGATCACATAGCGGCCTGGCGGAATCGCGGGCAGGCGGAAGCGGCCCTGTGCGTTGGTCAGTGTCGTCGCGACCGGCGGTGGGTCCTCGTAGTATTGAATCCCGTCTTCCGGACGCGCGTCTGGGGGCGCGGCCACGACTGCCGATATGCGAATGGCGACAACCGGCGCGCCGTCGCGCGTGTGAATCTGTCCGGCGACTGTCGCCGGTTGCGACGCCTGGGACACTTGTCCGAACAGCGCAACGATCAAGGGCCAGGCAGCCGTCAGGGGCCAAGCGGGCATGACGCAGAGTATCGCATCAGGAGTAGCGGTCGTCGAACCAGGGCTCGGCGCTGTTGGAATACACGTGAAGACGTATTACAAGAAGACGTAGTGTCCGGCTTCAGCCGGACCATCTGAACTCGTCGCGACGTTGCGGCGACGTCTTCCGCGGGCTTTCGAGATCCAACCGGCGGAGCAATCTAACGGTTTGATCAAAGTGTCGTCCCTTGCTGACGGCAGGGTGACTGCCCGCATTTCTGGCAACCCAAGAGAGGGCCTCTGGTCGGTCGATGGCGCGGGGCGGCGCGAAGCCTAGCCAGCGGTGTTCAGCGACAATTCAATCGAAGCGGACAAAGGCTGTGGCACAATCTCGTCTGGATCGAGACGCTGCCCCTCAATTCCGGACGTGACCCGGACGCAAGTTGATTCAGAAAACGTGACCCCTCGTTGGGCGCCTCAAAGACGGCAAACGTGTGCAGATGAGCGGTAAGGCGTGAGCCGGACCGGACCGACAAGAACGACGGAGGAAAGATGGCAAAATCGGCAAGAAAAGCGGCGCGGACGAAGAAGCGGAAGGTCGCGGCGAAAAAAGCGACCATGAGTCGCAAGCGCCGGGCCGCAAGCAAGAAGACGGCGGCGAAAAGCACACGGCGCGCTGCCGGACGGAAGGCGGCCGCGCCGAAGAAGCGTCGGAAGCCCGCGGCAAAGCGAGTCGTGAAGCGTCAGCCTCGCGTGACGGTCGTTCCTGAAGCGCCCGAGCCACCGGCGCCGGTCGAGATGACGTCAATCGAACCGTCGCTACTGCCTGCTGAATCGAACGGTCCCGCGGTTTCCTGAGAAGCCTGGGACGACGGGCGACGGCGGCTGGTGCAAGCATCAGCCGCCGTGACCGAAGAACTCCGGCGCCCTTGATTTTGAGACGCGGCCTGACGGGGGCGCTGAACGACTACGGACAGTTCATGCGATGGCTCATCGTCGGGCTCGTGCTCGTCGCCAGTGGCCTGCGAGGCGTGTCGCTCTTCTGAGATCTGAACAGCAGCGCTCGCGACGTGTTCGTTCTCGTCGTCTTTCGGAAGTCGTGACGATGTGTCTCACGAGGTCGGATGGTCACCGCGAGCCGCGGGCCATTCGGGACGTGGTCGCCCCGCCAGCCACAGAATGAAATCGGTCGCCGGAGGCACGCCGCCGTGCCGCCGCAGCAGCTTCCCACATTGAGCCCGATGGCCGTGCGAGTGCATGCAGACCTGCATCAACGCTTGCGATACGGAACACGTGCCACCCGGAACCCGCGCGTCTTCCACGGTCCGCGCGAGATCGTTCTCGGTGGCGATCTCGAGCCACGCCGACTCCAGCGCCTGAGTGCCGGCGTATCGCTGGACCAGTGCATCGAACGAGCGTGAGGGGCGACCCTCGTCGTCGAGATCGAACGGCTGCCCGAGAACAGCGAGCAACCAGAAGCGATTTGCGAGCAGAATGTGGTGGAGCAGTTCCAATAGCTCGGGATCGGATGCGGCGGCGTCGTTCTGCCGAACGGCAGTCAGCAGCGCAGCGTTCGCGTGTCCTTTGTGAGCGACCAGATCGCGGAGCATCTGCAGCATGCGCGACATCCTAACCGAGGCGACGAGCCGGACTGATCGAACTGCCTCGAACGTCGTCTTGAAACGCGCTTCGTCCGATCGAAAGGCTTCAAGGGCACGGCCGGTAGTAGTCGCCGTCGCAGACCATAGCGGCTGGGCGATCCTCGTCTCCGCGGCTGCGGTGAATGGCGGACCGACTGTTGTCGATCGACGCCGTGTGCCGCTGATCGAGAAGGGCATGCCGAGTCAGCCCTATGAGCACGGGACGCAAGCTCTCATTGACGCCGAGGCCGAACAGCTGCTGCTTCAGGTGAAGAAGTCGATCGCCGGGTGTACGGCTCTGGCGCTCGATCGTCTGTCGGCTGACTTGTGGCCGGACTATCGAATATCTTCGCTCACCATTCGAGAACCGTCGCTCGCGCAACTGCCAGCGACGGTGCGCGAGGTTCACGCTTCCTATCATGTGTTATGTCGGGCAGATGGCATGCTCTATCACTCGGCGATCTGTGCGGCCGCTCGTCAGCGTGACCTGGAAGTCGTGTTTCACCATCGCGGGGAGGAAGTGGCGAAGGCCGCTGACACGTTGAAGGTGAGCACCCGCGAGGTCGAGCGGTTTCTGAACGGTCTCAAGCACACACTGAAGCCACCGTGGACGGCGGAGCATCGCAACGCGTTTGCGGCGGCAATTGGTACGCTGAGAGAGCCGTCAGGACTCCGTGTGCCTGTGGAGCGTGGTCACGAGTCGGATCGCTGAGATCATTCTGTGAAAAACGGAGCAGAGCAGCACACGTGAATGAAGCCGGCGAGAGGTGACCCGTGCGATCCTGTCGCTGCTGCGCGCGTGCCCTGCTCGTGCCGTGGCGTGAGTCGCGCATGCGTGTAATCGGCCCATGATTCCCACTGTTCGCAGCAAGCTGCCGATGGTCATCGTTGCGACCTACGTCATTGACGCGGCGTTCTACCTATGGCGGCTGGGGGACGACGGACTGATCGACGTCGTGCTCGTGACCGGGCCGCCTGGGTATCTGCTCGCCGGCTACTGGGCACTCGCACTGACGGTGGGACCATTCGCGTGCCTTCAGCTGTGGCGCAGGCATCGAGCCGGCCTCACGGGCAGCATTGTCGTCGTCGGTGGCGGGCTCGCACTCGACGTGTCTCCGTATCTATTCGCAGATGCGCAACCCTGGACTGCACAGTTGCCGTCCGCACTCGCGAGGATCGGAGTAATCCTGTTTCTCCTGTATGCGCTTCGGGACCCCTCACCGGAGGTCTCGAAGGCGCCGGCTGCCTGATATCGATCGCAGTCCTGACCGAAGACGTCATTGAGGCGCCGCTTCTCGTGCAGCATCGCGCGCCCGCTCGCATATGACGTGTCGTCCGGTGGTATCGTTGACTCGCGTTTGCTGCAGAATGGGCGGCGATCTGCGTGACACGGATGGAACGACCTTCACGAGTGACACAATTGCCCGCGAAAAGCCACATCTGCCTTCGGCCCGATCTGCCAAATGCCCAAGTTTATGGGATTCATGCTTTGGCATATGGATTGAGTCAGGGCCCACCACCCTCGCTATGGGGTCAGAACGGATGAGGTGTGGCTTCCGGGCACTCACACACTCACCGCATACGGCGCGGTGGGTTGTCGTGTGCCTCGCTCGATGTGCGCTGCCGATCGTCCTGATGCTGACGGCGGCACCGACAACCGCCTTCGCGGAGTCGTTCGTCTGCCATGCGATTGGGCGTGGCGAATCCGCAGCCCACGTCGCTCGCCGCATCACCGGCGACGCCCGGAACACGTATAAGGCGTGGTTCCAGATCATGAACCCCTCGTCCAGGTTCATTCCCAAGTCGCAATACGACAGTATTCGTGCCGGCTGGCGGGCCTGCGTCCTCAATCCGGCCTTCGATCGCACCTTGTCCGGCGGCAATCAGTCCAAGACCCCCGGCGCGATCAATGCCTCCGCAGCTTCCAAAGCATCGGGAGAGCTCAAAGCGCCAAATGCACTCTCGACTGCCGGAGCATCCGGAGGCGCCGGCGTCAACCAACCTCCAGGACAGCCCGAAGATGGCGCCTCCATCGTCGGGAACGTGAATCTCGTACTGGTCTGGCTCGGCGCGGCGATGGTTGTGCCATGGTTCGGCTGGCGCATCCTCGACGATTACCTCGCTCGACTGAAGACGATTTCGTTCGTCATGCGGCACTTTGCCGAGAAATTCGTTCATGAATTCGAACGGCCGCTGGTTCGGTACCACGGCGGTGCGCGTCCTCTGCGATCGCGGCTTCGATGCAGCGCAGCCCGAGGACGATTCGACATCCTTCTTGCACCAGGCAAGGGAAGACGGTATCCGAACCTCTCGGACCATAAGAAGAACGTCGAATACGACGTCGCCCGGGTGGTGCAGGTGCTCAGCGATGAATCATTCGTGTGCGGTCCGCTCTCGACGCACGCCGGATGGGTTGTGGTGCCGTTTCAATTTCGGGTCCGCGGCAGCGTTCGGGAAGGCGGACCGGTCGGTCCCAACCGCCTTCGTCGCGCCGTCGGCGCTTCGGCGCGGCAAGAGCAAGCAGGTGTCACATGCATATCCTCCTTTTGAGCGCGGGCGGTGGCGGTGGAAACATTCTGCGATCGGTGAAGGCAGCGTTCCGGCGCGACGTCGCCGTGGCGCACAAGACCGATGCCAGGTACGCGGAACGACTCAAACGCGCCGTCGCGACTCGATTCATGGATACGAACGAGTTTGCGCTGTCCGATCTGCCTCGGGAAGAGCGGTTTCTCATCGGGGCCCAGACCACGGGCCGTCTGGGAGCGAGGCACGACCCGACGGTGGCGCTGGAGGCGCTGAACGAATCACGCAGCGAGGTCGAGGCGCTTTTCGGTCGCTATTCGATCGTCATCCTCATCGGCACGGGAGGAAAGGGGACCGGCTCGGGCACGATGTTTCCGCTCGCGCAGATCGCGCGTCGGCAGAAGAAGCTCGTCATCCCGATCTTCGTCCGGCCGTCGTTCGAGCGTCACGAAGTGGACAAGCGCCACTATGACTACGCGGTGAGCGCGATCGATCAATTCGATGCAGCCGGCATCCGGCTGATCGAGATCCTGAACGATCGAGGATATGCAGAGCACGATCCGCAGCCGCAGCCGGTCGTGTGGGAGCGTATGAATCTTCCGATCGCACGCGGTCTCCGCGGACTGATTTACGTGTTGTGGGATCTCTCGCAGGTCGATCCCTCCGATCTGTCGATCCTGTTTGCCGGCGACGGCCGTCTGCGCATCGGCTTTTCGGAGATCGATCCTGCCGACGGCTCCGAGCCGACTGATGAACAGGTGGAGCAGGCGGTTCGCCGGTGCGGCGACAATTCGTACTACGCGTTCAACAAGCCTGCCGGCACATCCCTGATCTGCATCCAGGGCAACTGGTCGAATCTCGTGGATGCAAAGATCAAGAGAGGGCTTGCCGCGGCGATGGGCGTCGATGCGACGAGCCCCTATAGTCCGTTGTACGCACGCGCGATGGGCACGCCGAAGCCATGGGGCGTGTCGACGCTGTTTGCCGAGTACACGGGCGTGCACCGGCCACTCGACGTCGATTGGAGCCTCGAGCGAGGCGTCCGCACGTTCGCGAGCTCGCACCGCCTTGCGCCTGAATCGATTACCGTCGAGGAAGTCCCACTGGTTGCGGCGAAGACACCGCAGTCCCTCGACTCGCGCGTTGATCAGACGCTCGCTCGGGACGAGTCCCTCGACTCGTCCTTTGAGGCACCCCTCGTTGAGGACAAGCCCCTCGATTCGCCTTCTGAGGCACTGCTCGCTCGAGACAAGCCCCGCGACTCGCGTTCGGAGCCCCTGCTCGCACGGGATCGGCCGCGGGTGCTGGCCTTCAGCACGTTCTGGGAATTCGCCGTTGCGGTGAATCGTGCCGATCCAGCGGCGCTCGCTCTGGCATTCGACGGCGCCGAATCAAACATCCCCATCGACGGAGCAGAGCTCAGAAAGCTCCTCGGCATGAAGTGGTTTCGCACGGTACTCGACCGTCTTTCCCATGATTGGCGTGAACGGGTGCTCACCGTGCTGATCGACAACTTGACGGTGCCGGACCACATGATGAAATTTCGCCGGCAGCCGATCCGCCTCCACGAACTCACCTACGAGCAGCTGCAGGAGATCGATGCGAAGACGATCGTGCCCGACTGGATTCGACCCGACCTCGATCTCCTGATCACCGTGGGTCGATTCTGGGGCGCTGAGGCGATGAAGCGTGTCCGCTTCATCGAGGCACCGCAGCGCCCCGAACCGTCGGTGATCGAGAGCCTGCTGGAACGATTCCGTACGTAGTCCGGCTTTACGGCGGACCGGAGTCAGTTGCGCCGGCGGTCGTTCGATCGGCGTGCATTGCGCGAGCGCTCCTCTCGCGGTCTCAACTGATGTCGTTCGGCCTTTCGCTGTCCGGCGGGGAAGCGGCGAACCGCGTACGGGTGCACGTAAGTCCGACGGTTGGCCCAGGTACGTGTCCATGGTGTCCGGTTGATGATCATCGTGCGGCTCGGCCACGCGAGACGCGATTCGCTCCACCCCCACGGCGCGAACCCCACACCCAGTCTGACCGGGCGGCCGAACCGAATCGCCGACGAGACCGCGAGGCCGCGACGTGGCGGCGCAAACACGATTCTCGGATCGTAGAGCGGAACAGCGAGATAGGCCGGGCCGGCAGGCATGATCTCGATATAGGGACCACTGGTCACGCGGACCTGCGCATTCGAGCGAAGATACCCGTACGTCGACGCTTGGCGTCGCAGCCGCTGAACGGAGTCCATCACTGCCGCCCGATCGGCGAGCACGGCGTCACCGAGCTGCTGCGTCCACGCCATGTCACGCGCCATCATGTCCAGCACCGAGGGAAACGGAAGCAGCGCCTGTACACTCGGATCCCATGGCAGCTCATCGTCGGCGATTGCCGTGCTCAGACTGTCGCCGGTGAGATAGCTATGACCATCCGCCCAGCTGGCCGCCTCTGGGATGTCATCGGGGTAGGTGGCGGCGGCAAGCACTTGAGCCAGCAGCGGGTCCGGATACAACGCGATCGGAGAAACGATGCGATCGAGATCCGCTGGGGAGAAGGACGGCGGGTTCTGTCCTGGAAGCGGCGCCTGAGCTCGAGCGGTCGCAGAAGTCAGGGTGGCTGCAAAGAAAAGTGTGAGTGCAAGGGGTAGACGTTTCATGAGGGCTCCTTCACCTCATTGGGCATCCTGGGCCTGAAGGGCCCATGAACCGAGGATTAATTCAAGGATCCATCCACTGCCTCACGGATTGCTAGACGGGCGAGAGCTCTGCCGGTGGTTGGTTTAGAATCCGGTCCCTCACGACATGAAGTCCTGGGCTGTCGCGGTCGTGCTCGTCGTGGTCGTGTCCGCTTGTGGCGCGACGAACCCTGTCGCCCCTGGTCCGTCTCCTTCTCCGTCACCTCTGGACACGACGGCAACACTGGTCGGCGCCGGCGACATTGGTTGGTGTGGTGCCGACGGAGGCCCCGCTCTGACTGCGGCGCTGCTCGACACGATCGCCGGCACCGTGTTCACGGTCGGCGACAACGCCTACTTCAACGGATCGATCCTGGATTACTCGCAGTGCTATGACCCGACGTGGGGTCGGCACAAAGCGCGGACTCGCCCGATTCCAGGGAACCACGAATACAACGCGCCAGGTGCCTCAGGGTATTTCGGATACTTCGGTGAGGTCGCCGGCAACCAGGGCGAAGGGTGGTACGCATATCGACTGGGGGCATGGCACGTGTTCGCGCTCAACAGCGAGACGTCCGCCTTTCCCGGATCGCCGCAATACGTCTGGTTGCGGAATGAGCTCGCCGCGAACCCGACGCGCTGCGCGCTCGCGTATTTTCATACGCCTCTCTTCGGGTCGGGCGCCAACGGCAGCAACACGCAGATGCAGGCTGTTTGGGCATTGCTGCAGGAGTCAGGTGTCGATGTGATTGTCAGCGGGCACAATCACAGCTACGAACGGTTCGCTCCGCAGGACTCGAATGGACGCCTCGACCCGCGCGGGATTCGAGAGTTCGTCGTGGGCACAGGCGGCGCGCCGCTGACCGGGTTCCGCGCGGTCGTCGCCAACAGCGAGGTCCGTGACTCCAACGCATGGGGAGTCCTCAAGCTGACGCTCAGGCCGGACGCCTACGACTGGCAGTTCGTGCCAATCGCTGGTCAATCGTTCTCTGACAGCGGCACCGGCGTGTGTCACTGAACGGGCTTTCAGTAATGCAGAAGGCAGAATTCAGAATGCAGACACTTCGTAGTGCGTAGTGTCCGGCTTAAACCGGACCTTCTGCATTCTGCATTTTGCATTCTGCATTACGGTCGCGTTCTTCAGCGACGGCTAGGGCAGCGCGATCTGAACGCCTGCGCGAACCGCACGCGGCAGCCCTGAAATGGCGACCGGAATGCGCCCGGCATCGTAATCGGCGTCGAACAGGTTCTCGACCGCGACGAACACTTGCGTCGATTGCGCAAGCACGCGCCCGGCGAAGACGTCGACCACTGTCGCACGATTCAGCACGCGTGTGTTGACGTCATCGTCGAACTGCGGACCCACCACGCGCAGTTGACCTGATGCCGTCCACACCGCATCGCGATAGCGAAACGTTCCGACGATGCTGTATTCCGGCACCTGGGGCACGCGGAAGTCGCGAAGCACCGTGTGCCCCTGGAACCGCGAATCGATCAGCGCACCGGTCACGGCCATCGACAGCGCGCGCGACACTCGCACGTCTCCCTCGAACTCGAGACCTCTGGACCGGATCCGATCGGCGTTCTCCCGTCGTCTGACGTTCAATTCAGGAGAAGTGGCGATCGTGACATTCGTGACGGCGTCGTCCAGGACGCTCCAGAAGCCGGTGACCCGGAGCGATGCAGGCCCCTGTCTGAAGCTCACGCCAGTGTCCGCGCTTTTCAACCGTTCCGGTGTCAGCGTTTCGTTGGGAAGCGTCAGATCGTTGCCCACCTGGAAACTTCGATACAGCTCGTTCAGTGTCGGTGCCCGGAACCCGCCGAACGCCGACGCGCGAATCGTGACGCCGTTTTCGCTCGTGCGGTAGGCCAACGACAGGCGTGGGCTGAACGCACCCACCGTCTGCGAGAACGGTGACGTGTTCGATGAGGAATGCCACGCGTCGCCGTGCGCCCCCGCAACCAGGGTCACGCGTTCGTTGATTGTCAGCACCGCTCGGGCGAAGCCCGAACCAAGACGTTCCGAGCCACCCGTCTCGATAACCGATGCCACGCCGCCGTCCTCGTATCCGGTGTCGATCGTGCGTCCCGTCATCAGGCGGGTCTCGCCGCCGACGAGGAGATTGGTGCCGGCCCATTGACGCGAATACTGAACGGACCCACCTCCGCTCCTCGAAGGCACATGCTGCGTTGCTGTAAGGAATTCATCCGATCTCGGCGGCTCTGCCTCGATTCGAGAGAAGGTCTGGTCGTACCCTTGCGTGCCGCCGAACGCGTGGACCGAGAGAAACCCGCGTCCGACTGCGCCTGCGGCATCGCCCGAGAACAACTGCGAGTTGGTGTCGTTGACCTGGAGCACAGTACCGTTGTCGCGATCTTCCGCAAACACACTCGCCCGTAGTCCGAACCGCCACGCGCGTGCGGGACCGTAGCCGATTGACGCGATCGCGGAGCGATGCGTCGATCCTGATGGACGATCGATCGCGCCGCGATCCTCGGGACGCGTGAGGATGTATCCGCCGGTCGTGTACCACTGTCCGCCCGCCGAGAACGTCCACGGACCTTTCTGGTTCCCGCCAAACCCCGACACGCGTCCGGTTCCGAGATTTCCGCCTTCGATGAGGATCCGGCCGATCGCTCCGCGCGGTTCGAGGGTCAGGATTTGCACCACGCCGCCCACCGCGTCGGCGCCATAGAGATCGCTGCCGCCGCCTCGGACGATCTCGACGCGATCGATGGCGGCATGAGGCACTTTGTCCCAGTAGACCCAGCCGCCGAACGGATCGTTGAGCGGCACGCCATCGGCGAGCACGAGCGAGCGGCTCACGCCAGATCCGCCAAGCCCGCGCATCATCATCGTCTGCATCGTCGGGTTCGCCACTCGCGACGATGGAAACAGCGTGAACCCCGGAACGACCTTGAGCACGTCGTCGATGGCGAGCGCCGGGGACGAGACGATGTCTGAGTACCCCAGTACAGAGGCGGCGACCGTCGCATCCGCGTGCGGCTCGATGCCGCGCGACGAGGTCACCTGCACGGCGTCGAAAAACGGCGCGGGCTGCAACTCGATCGTGAGCGGTGATGCGCCTGGGCCTACGGCCACGACGCGCTGCGCGAAGCCAGAGGCCATCACGATCAATCGGATCCGATCCGATGACGATGTGAACGAGAACCGTCCGTCGGCGGACGTTTGCGCCTGCGCCACAATCACGCCCGCTGCCTCGAGTTGAACGGTGGCGCCAGGGACGGTGCTGCCGGTGGCATCGACGATCGTTCCCGAGATGGTGCCCGGCGGCTCCGCCTGCAGAAACGCGAGCAGCGCCACGAAAAGGGCGGCCGTCATCGTCGGGCAAATGTGTAATGGGGTCGGGAGTCATTTCGAGTTTCGAAATGACTCCCGACCCCCAAGTCAACGACGTCGCAGCACATCTCGAGTGACCGCGGCGCTACGCAGACGTGCGAACTCGAGCAGCTGCTGGACGCTGTCCTCGAACTCTTCATTCGTGGAGGGCTTGAGCGGATCGTCGAGCGCCGCCTGTCGCACCTGATCGTACTCGCGGCGGATCTCCTGATCGAGCCACGCATCCGCACTGGCGACGGCCGCACAGGCAAGAAGTGTATCGAAATACAGATCGCGGATCTCCTGAAGGGTCATCGCGCGATCCATCAGCCGGTTCCGCACCCAGTCCGGGACGTCGTCGATGTTCCAGACTACCGGATGGAACGGGCCTGCCTTGAAGGCTTCGCTCTTGTCCCACGGAATGAACGTCGAGACGTGGGTCGATTGCGACCGGTACAGATAGAAATTGTTCATGCCGGCGTAGCCGAGCAGCCCGTCGTAGTCGCCGAGAAAGTTCTCAACCGCCGCCTGCTTCACGAACGTACGGACGTCGACCAGCGCGCTGACCGCTTCGAGGAACCCATCGGCCGGCGCCTGGTTGATCGTGCGAATCATGTTCACGAGCGGTGACGGATCGGCATCCTTGACGTGAGTTTCCGGCTGGAATGGCGTCGGTGTATACAGCGCGGAGGCGGGACCTTTGTATTCGAAGAAGTATTCGCTGGCCCAGTCGTACTTATACAAGTAGCCATCGATCTCGGGAAAATGCCTGGCCAGAAACTGTCGATCGATCGATTCGACGATGAGGTACAGACCGGCGTATTCGTCGTTGACGAAGAGACGCGCGTGCGACGTTCTCGAGGCCGGAATACCCATCTGCGCAAACAGCTTCATGCTGAGACGCTCGTGCAGGCTACTCGCGTCTTGAGTGTTGTTCCGGAGAACGATGGAGGTCAGGCCGAGGAGTGTCTGCGTCGGGTCGTAGATGTTGAAGTCGACGCGCAGTCCGGGTTTGATCGGGCTGCGGCTTCCGGTCCCGCGTGAGCGGATGCCCACGTTGCGCAGCGTCTGCCCGTTCCAGACGAAATGCGCAGGGTAGTAGTCATTGAGCTGGAAATTGGCCTTCAACGCCGCCCAGTCGCGCGGGTGCACGTAGAGTCTGATCTCGTGCAACACGGCATCGTTGAACAGGTCGTCGGCGGTCAGCGTCTGTGCGTCGACATTCGAGACGAGCAACAACACGGCGAGGACGGGTGAGGCGCGCATCATAAAACGAATTGAAGCCGAAGGACCCGTGTCCAGAAGGAGCGGCGATCCAGAATCGCGTTTCCGTTCGCGTCTTCGATCCGCTCACGAATCACATTCGCCTGCACTTTGATCCAACGGTTGGCGTACCAGTTGACGCCGCCGGTCCATGCCGTGTCGCTCGTTTCGAGCAGGTTGGCGCCGCGGGGGCTCGTCGAGTCGGTCTCCCCGGCGAATGTCGATCCGAATCCGAGACGTTCGTAGCGCGCAGCCAACTCCAGCGCCCCCAGCCCGCCGCGGAACAGCGGACGGCGCGGATCGACCCCGCCATACTTCGCTTCGCCGGTCATCACCCACGTGCTGCTGACGTACCACCCTTGCGCCACTCGGGCAGGAAGGTCCTCCTGCATGACGCCCTGGTTCTTCCGTTCATCAGTCGCGCGGATGAATTCACCTTTGACAGAGAAGGGGCCAGGCTGCCAGTCGGTTTCGAGACCCAGCCGAAGACGGCGGCCCTGCACGTACACGGGATCGACGAATGACTCGTGAAACACTGTTCGGCCGCGCAGCGAGCTGAGTCCCTCGGGCACGTCGCCGCCCGTGATCGCGAATCCGACGATCAATTCGCCGGCGTGCGCGGGCAGCCGGGCGCGGCGCAGCGGTCGTCCGGTCACGCGCGCCGCAAAGGTGCGCTCGACTCGATGGTTGCGATCGAGTCGGGCATCCTCGTCTTCGCCGTCTCCGTTGAACACACCAGCCTCGTACCCGACTGCGCGCTTGTTGAACTGTCCGTGCAGAGCGACGCCGGTTTCGCGGCCGGGCGAGAGATGGTCGACGACGTTGGTGCGGTAGATGAAATCCAGATCAGTCGGGCCTGTCAGCTCTTCGAGGCTGAACGGCATCTTGAATTTGCCTCCGCGAACCTGGAAGTCGTCGAAGTAACTGACGTTCACGAAGACGTCGCGCCAGGGGTTCTCGTCGCGCAGCTCGCGCTCGACCTCGTACTCGAAGTACTGCAGGAAGCGTCCCTGGATACCCACGCGCTTCCGGTTCATTTCGAACCCGTCCTCCCGCGACACGGCCGAGTCGTACGTGCGGACGTCACCCTGCAGCTTCAGGCGGAAATCGACGCGCAGGAGATCGCCAACTCTCAAGGAAGGGCGGTTGGTGAACACCAATCGAACGCGGTCGGCCTCGTCAGAATCGGTTGCCGTGGTGCCAAGCGACGCCGGTGAATCCACGGAGATCGCCTGCGCCTGCACAGCCCGAGGCGCCGAGATTCCGGCGATTGCGAGCGCCCCACAGACGACGAGTCTCATCAGACAAGGCCCCTGATTGGAGAACGACAGCAGCGCGTGTGGCGAACATCCCCTCAGGACGTGCCTTTCTTGACCTTCTTCCACGCGACCGACGTGATGCCAGAAATCGCTGTCAACTGCGCGCCCAGGTCCTCGACCGGCAGCCGGCGATCGAGGGTGAGCTGGTACTTCACAGTCGATTGCCGGCCCTGCGAGACGTCGCGTGCCTGGTAGATGATGCCGTGTCGGGCGAACACGCTTTCCACTGGCACCGTCGGGAACTCGCGGCTGTCAGCTTTGAGCTCCACCATCAGCTCTCGTGGTTTGCCGTCCGATGGCAGACGATCGAGCAGCAGAAGAAATACGCACAGGAATCCCGTTCCAAGACCGGCGACTGCAAATGCGCCGAGACCTGTCGCCATCCCAAGACCCATGAGCAGGAAGAGAATCGTGATGTCCTTCGGGTCCTCGACCGGTGTGCGGAAGCGGATGAGGCTGGCCGCGCCGGCGACGCCGAATGCCCGCGCCACGGAGTTGCCGATGATGATCATCACCATGGCGCCGGCCACGCACAGCAGCATCTGCGCCTGCTCCATCGATCGGTTGTTGGGAAGCCCGGCTGAAAGCGGGCGATGAACACTGGTAATCAGCAGCGCGATTCCCGCTGCGGCCGTGAGCTTGAGTAGCGCGAGAAAAGGCTGACCGGGCGGTGTGGCATTCCCTGTGGTGCCGAAATCCACGTTGGCTGGGACCAGCGTTTCCGGCGGAAGCCACACGGTTCCAATCGCATACAGGCCGGCGCAGAATGCGGCAGCCGCGCCGACCAGCGTGAATGTGCGCCATGGCCATTCCCGGGCTTGCGCCTCCGCCACCGAGTCGAGCATTGGAAAGACGGCGTCAAGCCTCGCCTCGTGGAGAAACGCGCGCACGTCGGCATTGACATGCGCCAGACGGAGGCTGCCGCCATGACGCCTGGCCGTCGTGTGGCCCCGCACCAGCGCGCGGATTCCGGCCGCGTCGATGCGGCTGACACCGGAACAGTCGACAACGAGATGCGGGTAGCCTTCAGCGATTCTCGCTTGAATCGAGTGTTCGAATTCTTCAGCGGGACCGCCTTCGACCAGCGGCTCATGGGGCGACAGCACGAGTCGGCCGGCGCCTTGCCGGCGGTGCCCCGACGGAACGGACGCCTCGAGCGCCCACGCCATACTGGATCCAACGGGCCGGCGACGCGATCCGAACAGCCGTGGACCTCACTGAGCTCAACGCTGCTGAGGAAACGGAGGGTACGGAGCGAACGGATTTAACAGGAGGAACGGAGAAACGGAGATCGGATAGAGAGCGTCCGGCACCCAAGCAGGGAGAGTCGCATAGCCATTGTGAATGTACGTGTCGGGGATTCCTTCTTTCTCCGTTTCTCCGTTCCTCCTGTTAATCCGTTCCCTCCGTCACCTCCGTTCCGTGTCAGGGTTGCCGTCTCATGCCGATCGCCACGCACAGCCACGCCACGGACAGGAGCACGAATGACAGAAAGGGCACGACCGAGACTTCAGCCATCATCACGAACTGGACGCCGGGCGCGTCGCCGGGCTTGAGGTTGGCAAGTCCCTGAAACATGTTCGCGAGCCCCAGAAAGCCCTGGGCCACCGCGGCGAAGATCGCGGCAAGCGTCAGCGGACGCATGAGAGCCAGCAGGCGTTCGCCGGGGCGAACCGCAAACGCGATCCCGAACACCATGGGTATGGCGGTGACGAACAACCCCGCGAATCCCGCCAACGCGAGTTGTCGGAAGACGTCCACCTCAACCTCCTCTAATAGATAGACCCGCGTGACCTTGGTCCGTGGGCAGCCAGGACACTAGGATAAGAACGCGTGAGAACCCACAGCGTGACCGATGTCACGCTCACCGTCGGTACGCGTTCTTCTCACATGGACCGGGAGTGTGAGCTCGCGCTCGTCCGCCGCATCAGGGATGGCGATGCGACTGCCTTCGACGTCGTGCATGCCGCGTTCAATGCCAGGCTGTTCGGGTTTCTGGCTCGCTTGTCGAGACGACGGGATGTTGCCGAGGACCTGCTCGAAGAGACGTGGCTTCGCTTTGTCGCGCACGCGCGGCGGCTCGATGCCGATACGCGCCTCGGTCCCTGGCTCTTCACGGTCGCGCGGAACCTGCACGTGAGCTATTGCCGATCGCGGGCGCTGGACGAGACGTATACCGCTGGTGCGATCGGGTTATGGCCAGTGCCGCGACTGGATTCCCCATTCGAGCACGCCGCGGCCAACGAGCTCGAGTCGCGGATCGAATCCGCGTTGGCGACGTTGCCGATTGCATTCCGCGAAGTGCTGCTGCTCGTTGCGGTCGAAGGGCTGCGCCCCTCCGAGGCGGCGATTGTCTGCGGCCTCACTCCGGAGGCGTTGCGGCAGCGGCTCAAACGGGCTCGCGCCATGCTCGCCGATCGCCTCGAGCAGCCCCCCGCCAGGATTCGAGAGGTACGACGATGACCGACGACCTGCACTCCGATCCGTTGATTCGACTGTTGACCGACTTGCCGCGGGTCACGCCGGACGTGGCGCGCGATCGGCGCGTCCTGTCACGATGCCACACCGCGATTGCACGTCAGATGCGATCGCGAGCGCGCGCGAAACGTGTTCGCACGCTCGTAGGCAACTCGCTCGATGTGGTTCTTGCGAGCGCCGTGGCGTTCTACGCCGCAGTCGCCGTGAGTGAGGCGTTACGGCTGACGCTCCAGCCCTAGCGCGTCTTGAACGCCTCCGCAACGTCGGCTCACCGGGCGGGCCTGGCGTCGGCTCCCGGTTCGACGGCGTGGAAAATCGGGTCCTCCGGCGACGAAGCTGACGATCACGCCGTCGCCTCGGATGATCCGAACGACAGGGAGGAATCGTTTCGATAACGAGCTGACCGGTGCGTCGGTGGCGAATCACCGGCGACAGCGCTCGCTGCGCCTTCAGACCCGATTTACTCTCTTCGCTCCTCACGCCGCGAACAGGTCGCCGACGCCAGGCCCGCCCGGTGAGCCGCCGCACACTCGCTAAGCGACGGCGGTGTGGCTGCGGCGGAGCGACTGTTCGCGCCGCGATCGGCGAAGAAAGTAAAACGGCTCGGGAGCGGCCCCATCGGCGACGGCAGTGATTCGCCGCTGACGCACCGGACAGCTCGTTATCGACACGATTGTTCACGGTCGCGCGGATCAGGATCAGCCGTCGCCGGCAGCGTCAGCACATGCGCGGACGAGACGTTTTTCCGCGGCGTCGAACCGGAGCGAGGCCGCAGCCACACCGCCGTCGCTTGGCTTCTGGTGCGGGAGCGCGACGCGACAGACATTCAGCGGAACAGGTTCAGAAACCGCTGGCCGAACGGTTGGGGATGTTTGCGCGACTCGATGTCCACCGAGAAGATGCAGATGCCGGCAGGTACGGGACGAATGCGCAGCTCGAACCACCGCGTGCTGCCGTCCGGAAACGTGAACTGGTTCTCGATCACTTCGCTCGTGCGTTCTTCCATGCATCTGCGCAGGACGGCAAACATCGGTGTTTGATCTATGCCGGGGTACGCCTCGGCCATCGGCTTGCCGAGGAGGGTTGAGGCGTCGCGCCGGCCGTGGCGCGCGGCCGCCGGGTTGACATACACGTATCGCCAGTCGGGACCGATAATCTGAAACCCTTCAGTCAGAACATCGAGCGCCGCGCGGACGTCGTCCTGACGAACGCTCGGCGGATGGACCTGGGCGGATTCTGGCATCGACGGTGAACCTCTGGAGACTATAGAAGATTCACCGCCGGCAGAGTTGCTGGACCTCGACGTCCTGGGCGTCGCTCACGCCTGACCCGGATCGTCGGCCGAAGGACCATAGATCGATGGCACCTTGGCGCCCATCGGTCGCAAGTAGCTCGAGAGCTGACCACGGTGATGGATCGCATCGAGCAGGAAGCCAAACAGCATGTCGCCGAGCGTGGCCTCCCAGAGAACCTGTCCGTTCATCATCAAGCGTGCCTTGCCATCCCACTTGGCATCGTCGAGCGTCGCGAGCCGCGCTTCGAGCGCAGCGGCGTGTTTTTGATACGCCGCGATCGACGCCGCGACGCCAGGTCCCGGTCTCTCGACGTAGTTCACCTCGCCACGCTCGATGAGCGTGCAGGCATCGTCGAGTTCGGTGGCCAGCAGCCAGAGCAGTGCTCCTGACGAGGTCGAGCGCGGATGCGGTTTGTAGTCAGCCTGATCGGGCGGGACCGCCTTCATCACTTTCACGAAGGTCGGGATTTCGGACTTGAGACACTGGGTGTAGTACTCGCGTACGTTCTTCACGGCGCATCCTCCTGGAAGCTCGGCACCCCCGCGCTCGAGACAGCAGAACGCCTATCTTAGGCCGTCCTCTCCGGCCGGTGTTCACAGAATTGACAACTAGTCCACAAGTACTAGTAGACTAGTAGTCATCATGCCCCGTCGACTCTCGCTGCTCGGAGCTCAGGAGCTCGCCATCATGAAGGTCGTGTGGCGTTTGAAGGATGCGTCGGTCCGTGACGTCTACGAGACGATGCGCGAACGCCGGCCGGTCGCCTACACCACGGTGATGACGATGATGAACACGCTCGAGACCAAGGGGTACTTGAAGAAGCATCTCGATGGGCGCGCCTTTCGCTATCGGCCCGCGGTACCTGAACAAAAGGTCGTGGGGACGATGGTGCGGGATTTCGTCGATCGCGTCTTCGATGGTGGCGCCGCAGCGCTGCTGACGCATCTGGTTGCGGAAAGCAATCTCACCGACGAAGAACGCCGGGAGTTGCGTCGTCTCATCGACGAGGCTGAGTAATGGGACCGGCAGCGCTCGCGCTCGTCGTCTACAGCTGTCAGATCCTCCTCATCGTGACTGCGGCCGCAGTCGCTGAAGCGTTCCTTCGGGGGTCGGTGGCCACGGCTCGCTTGGCATACTGGCGTGCGATTGGCGTTCTTTGTCTCGCGCTTCCGTTGATCGCGTCGACGGCACCGGAGCATCAAGCGGTCTCAGTCGCATTCGACGTCCTGCCCCTCGATCGAGTCGCGAACACCACCGCATCACAGGTTCTTCCGCAGGTCGGTGCGGCGATTCCATGGGTGTGGGCCGCTGGGGCAGGCATCGGTCTCATCTGGCTGCTCGGCGGTGCCTGGCGCATTCGTCAATTGCGTCTTCGAAGTGTTCCGGCTTCGCTGGGGTCGGACATCGACGCACTGCGCGTGGCCCTGGCGCCCGACGCGGAGTTCCGCTGGTCGAGCGATGTGCAGCAGCCGGTGACACTCGGGTTCAGTCATCCGCTCGTCCTGCTGCCACGCCGGTTCGACACCCTGACAGATGAAGGCAAACGCGCAGTCGCCTGTCATGAACTGTTGCATGTGCAGCGGCGCGACTGGCTCTGGAACGTGGTCGAAGCACACCTTCGAGCGATCTTCTGGTTTCATCCCGGCATCTGGTGGCTCCTCGATCGGCTCCAGCTTCTGCGCGAGCAGGTCGTCGACGATCTCGTGGTCACACGCACGTCGTCGCGTCGCGACTACATGCTGGCGCTGATGCTGTTCGCCGACAGCGCGCGACCAACTGTTTTGTCGAGCGCATTCCTCCGCCGTCGTCATTTGAAGTCCCGTATGCGCGAGCTCGTGAAGGAGCGTCATATGTCTGTTCCACGTTTAGCGGCGACTCTGACGGTAGTGACACTGGTGATGGGCGGTGTGACCGCCGCAACGATCAGGGCCCTGCCTCTCAACATCAGCGCGATGGCGCAGGTGGGCGCGGCGAGTCGTCTGGAGATTCGACTCGCTGAATCGATGCCGGCCGATGGTTTGCGGGAGGCCGTGGTGTCGGGCTCCAATGAGCGAATCTACCTGCACCCGACGCCGCTGGCCACGTGGTCGGAGGTCGAAATCGCCAGAATCACCGCTCCCGGGAATCCCACGAGCCTCGCGGTGACCTTCAACCGTGCCGCCGCAGCACGGTTGGCGAATGCCACGGCAGCGCATATCGGCAGACCGATGGCGATCATCCTCGACGGGCGGGTGATCGCGGCGCCGATCGTCAGGGCAGCCGTCAACGACAGCGCGGTCATCACCGGAATCACGCCCGCGACGGCGCGGGAACTCATCGAGGCGAATGCCGCGTGTCACGCGAATCCGGCGCAGTGCGTTGCCGCGGTCCTGCCGGTCCCGGTCTATCAGGAACGGCCTCAGTACACGCAGGCCGCGATGAATGCGCAGATTGAAGGGAGCGTTCTGCTGGAGGCAATTGTTTTGCCCGACGGATCAACGGGCGACGTGACCGTCGTCGAGTCGCTCGACGCAGCGGACGGCCTCGATCAACAGGCGATCGCTGCACTCAAGCGATGGACGTGGAAGCCAGGCACACGCGATGGCGAGCCCGTAAAGGTTGCGGTGCAGGTGCAGATGACGTTTACCTTGAAGTGACTCGGAAGGGTAAAGGTCAAAGGGCAACGGTCAAAGGTCAGGGCCCGAATCGCGACTCGGTGATCACCCACCACTCACGCGTGTCCGCGTTTCATGCGCTGAGACCCGCGGCAAGCTGGCTTCTGTCTTCCCGCGCGCAGAGAAGCACATCCATTCTTCACACAATGACACGCAAGTTCACTGGTTCACCGTTTGCGAGGGGGCGGCTGAGTTTCACCTCACAGCGGAGGGCAGTGAATGCGCGCGCACAGCGTCGGCGGGCCGGTACGATCTCTGGCCACTTCGACTTCAACGAAATGGCTCGCCGGTGTGGCGCTTCTGTTTGCGCTCGTCATCGCGGGCAGTCCTCGAGTCCGCGCGCAGGCAAGCCTTCAGGGGCAGTGGACCACGCTGCCGTATCTGATGCCGATCAACCCCGTGCATCCCACGGTGTTGAACAACGGCCGCGTGCTGATCGTGTCGGGGTCGGGTAACGTCGCGACCGAGACCACCTTCCGAAGCACGATCTGGGATCCGCAGGCCGGCACGTTCAACACGCGAACGCATGCGTACGACATGTTCTGCAACGGCATGGTGGTGATGCCCGACGGACGCGTCTTGATCAACGGCGGCAACCTCGCCTACGACCCGTTCCGCGGGCACAAGAAAAACACGGCGTACGATCCGGCGACCGACACGTTCACCGCCATTCAAGACATGGCGCACGGGCGCTGGTACCCCACGCCGACCGTGCTCGGCGACGGCAGCGTCATGACGTTCTCGGGCCTCAATGATCTCGATGGTGCGACGAATACGGCGGTGGAGATCTACACGCCCGGCTCCGGATGGAGTCCCGAATACCTGGCCGGATGGACGCCCCCGCTGTACCCGCGCATGCACCTCATCACCGACGGCCGCGTCTTCTATTCCGGGTCGGGCCGCGGGTCGCGATTCTTCAACCCGTCGACCAAGACGTGGACGAGCGTGGTGGCGACGACGAACTACAGCGGCACGCGTACCTACGGCACATCGGTGCTCCTGCCGCTCTCGGGCGCGAACGGCTACAAATCGCGCGTGATGATCTTTGGCGGTGGCAATCCCGCGACCAACACCACCGAGATCATCGATCTGTCGGCGCCCACACCGCAGTGGCAGTGGGGACCGCCGATGTCGCAGGGGCGCATCGAGATGAACGCGACGATTCTCCCCAACGGCAAAGTGCTGGTGATGGGTGGATCGGTCAACGACGAGGATGCTGCCACTGCCAGCCTGAACGCCGACCTCTACGATCCCAAGACGAACACCTTCAGTTCCGCGGGCGCGAACACCTATCCGCGTCTGTATCACTCGGGATCGGTGCTGCTTCCCGATGGCACGGTTGCGCTGATGGGCGGCAATCCGACGCGTGGCAGCTACGAGCAGCACATCGAGATCTATTCCCCGGCATATCTGTTCAACGGCGACGGCTCGCCAGCAACGCGTCCAACGATCACAAGCGCACCTGGCTCGGTGACCTACGCCAGCGCATTCGACGTACAGACACCGGACGCCGGTCAGATCGGTTCAGCCGTGCTGGTGCGTCCTGGTTCACAGACACATGCGTTCGACATGGATCAGCGTCTGATCGAGCTGTCATTCACGTCAGCAGCCGGCGTGATCACAGCGACGGCGCCGCCTCATGGCAACGTTGCACCGCCGGGCTACTACATGCTCTTCATCCTGAACTCGGCAGGGGTTCCTTCAGTCGCACGTATGGTGCGTCTGTCGGCGGACGCGCCTGCGAATCAGGCACCCACTGCAACGATCATCAGCCCCTCGTCGAACGTCACCGTCAACCCTGGCGGCTCGGTCTCGTTTGCCGGGTCGGGCTCCGATCCCGACGGCAGCATCGCGTCGTACGCGTGGAGCTTCGCGGGCGGCAATCCCGCGACGAGCACTGTGGCCACACCCGGCGCGGTGGTCTACTCCACGCCCGGCAGCTACACCGCATCGTTGAAGGTCACCGACGACAAAGGTGCGGTGAGCCCTTCCACCGGTCGCACGATCACGGTCGCTGATTTCTCGCTGTCGGCCACACCCAACTCCAGGAGCGTCCTGCCTGGAGCGGGCACGAGCTACGCCGTAACGGTGGCGTCGATCAACGGATTCACCGGCGCTGTGAGCTTCGATGGCATCGGTCTCCCGTCAGGTGCCACCGCTTCCTTCACGCCAGGCTCGGTGACCGGCTCGGGCTCGACGACGCTTGCGGTGTCGACGAGCGCGTCGACGCCGCCGGGAACCTACACGCTCACGATCAACGGCACGAGCGGCCCGATCACGAGGAGTACGAACGTCACGCTGGTCATTGCAGGCGACTTCTCGTTGTCGGTATCGCCGACGAGCCAGAACGTGTCGAGGGGAGGAAACGGGACATATACGGTGTCCGTGGTTCCCGGCTCCGGCTTCACGGGCAACGTGACGCTGTCGGTCGGCTCGTTGCCAAGGTTTGTCACCACGAGGTTCTCGACTGGTTCGATCACCGCATCCACAACATCGGTATTGACGCTGGATACGAAGAAGAACGTGTCCCGAGGCACGTATTCGATAATGGTCAGCGGCACCAGCAACGGTGTGGTGCGCACGGTTCCGATCACGCTGACGGTGCAGTAGCGTCATGTCGATCACTCGCCGAAGTGTGCTGGGATGTCTTGGGGTGGGCGCCGCTGCCGTGGCGGCCGGTCCCGCGCTCGCCGACGCGGCATTCGCATCCGTGCTCGCTCCGTCCGTGCGCACGACGGGTGGCATGCTCCGGTTGCATCGCAACGAGAACGGATACGGTCCGTCACCGCGGGCGATGCTCGCAGTGCGGGAGGGGAGCTCGAGCGCAATCCATCGCTATCCTGACGTGGAGTCCGAGGCGCTGAGACAGCGGCTCGCGAGCGTGCACGGCGTGACGCCCGATCACATCGTGACCGGCTGCGGCTCCACCGATCTGCTCCGGATGGCTTCGGGCGCGTTTCTGGCCCCGCAGACGACCGTCGTGACGGCGTTGCCGACGTTCGATGCGATCGGTCGCTTCGCCGAGCAGCGCGGCGCCACGGTAAGAGCGCTGCCCTTGACCGAAGAGCACGCCCACGATCTCGACGGCATGCTAGCGGCGGTCGACGCGTCGACGCGCCTGGTGTACATCTGCAATCCCAACAACCCGACCGGGACGCTGACGCGCCGACAGGACCTCGAGCGCTTCCTGCGAAAACTGCGGTTGGACGTCTCCGTTGTGGTCGATGAGGCCTATCATCACTACGTCGATCCGACAGCCGAGTACGCGTCGTTCATCGATCGGCCGATCGACGATCCGCGGATCATCGTGACGCGCAGCTTCTCGAAGCTGTTCGGGCTGGCTGGCGCGCGCATCGGATATGCCGTCGCCGACCCCTCGACCGCGCGGCTGCTCTATGCCTGTGCGATCCCCGACAGCGTCAACGCGCTCGGCAGCAGCGCCGCGGCGGCGGCGATCGAGGATGCCGACCACATCCAGACGACGGTGCGGCGGAACGCCGACGAACGCCAGGAGTTCTTCAATCAGGCCAATGCCCGCATGCTGCGCGTGATCGACTCGCAGGCCAACTTCGTGATGCTCAACACCACTCGGCCGGGCGTCGAGATCGTCGAGCACTTCAAGACCAACCGCATCCTCATCGCCGGTCCGTACCCGCGCTACGAAAACTACATCCGTGTGGCGCTCGGCACGTCAGCCGAAATCACCGAGTTCTGGCGGGTGTGGGATCTGCTCCCCTCGCACCACATGTCGATGAAGTAATTCGCATGTAGTGTCCGCCATCGCGATTCCGACGACGGCGCAGGGCTACAGCTGGCGGCAAAATAGCGAGCGCGCGTCCCCTCAATCGATCGTCGCGCGACGGCCGAGGGCGACCGTCGTGACAACGCCTCGCATCGTCGGCGTCACTATTCCCGCCACGCGGACACGTCGATGTGGGAACGGTGTATATCCTGGTGCGGCATTGGCGTAGATGCCGACGGCGGCTCCGAGACCGCCAAACGCGCCCATGAGCTTGAAGTAATCCCGCGTGCAGTCGCTCGAGTCGCATAAGGCTCTCATCAGCAGGGCGCCACTGGCGGCGCCGATCGCTGCACCTATCAGCGCCCCTTTGATGTTGCAGCAGTGGCGCGGCGATGGTGGCGGAGGCCACCTGAGGCCGCCGCCTGTTTGAAGTGCAACCGGTGTTGGTTGTGTGACGCCCGGATCTTCCTGCATCGGCAATGTCTGACCCCGAACCACGGTCGTGACGACTATGCTGAGAAAGAGCACCAATAATGTGTGACGCATCCGGCCCGACCTCCTTGTGCGTGAATGTGCGATCGGGACTGGAATGGGCTCAGGGACGAATCACACACGGGGAGCGGGCGGAGTGGACTGAGTAACCAGACGAGTCTGGAGAAGGGACGCGAATCTGCAATGGCAACGCTCGAGAAAGCATTCGGCTACCACGGCGACACGATGAGCCTTCCGGTCAAGGACCTCGACACGGCGCTGTCGTTCTACGAAACAGTCCTTGGTTTTCGCGTCCTATCGCGAACCGACACGCCGCACCGTGCGGCGGTTCTTGCCCGAGACGGCATCCAGATCGGGCTCGCCGAGAATGGCGGCGATCCGACGCAGGACGGCTGTGCGTTCCACGTCACAGGTCTCGAGACGCTGTTCGCGCAGTTCAAGGCTAACGGTCTCCAAAAGGAGATCTCCGAGTTCGGCGTCGAACGCCACGGCGGCAATGCATTTCGCGTCTTCTACGTCGTCGCGCCTGACGGCCTGTGCTACTGGTTCGGTGAGCGGCAAGCGGGCGCGGCCTGACGCGTAGTGTCCGCCTTCGGCCGGGCTCACGATGAGAGCACGCATCGCTGTATGGTGGCTGTGTTTCGTGTAGGCTTCTGAACGAGGACCTTCGTGAAGACGCAGTACTACACAGCCTCCAGCCTCGACGGCTTCATCGCCACCACGGACGATTCGCTCGAGTGGCTCTTTCCGCTCGGTGACATCGCGGACACGAGCTATCCCGCCTTCATCCGCGATGTTGGTGCGCTGGCGATGGGATCCACCACCTACGAATGGATGCTGCGGCACGTCGTCGGGCCGGGGGCCAGCAAACCGCAGCCGTGGCCGTATACACAACCGACGTGGGTGTTCAGTTCGCGACAGCGATCGCCGGTGCCTGATGCGGACATTCGCTTCGTTCGCGGTGACGTGCGACCCGTGCACAAGGAGATGGTCGAGGCCGCGGGAGGAAAGAACGTCTGGATCGTCGGCGGTGGAGAGCTGGTGGGGCAGTTCCATGATCACGGCCTGCTCGACGAGCTGTTCGTGCAGGTCGGCTCGGTGACGCTTGGATCGGGAAAGCCGCTGCTGCCGCGGGCGATCGTTCAACCACCGCTGCGCCTGATCTCGGTGAGGGCGGTCGGGACGGGATTCGCGGAGTTGCACTACGAAGTTCCCCGACGCTCCTAACGATCTATTACACTCTGCACATCGCGATGATCGAACCAGGTGGTACGCACGCAGCGACCAACGCACTGCTCTCGTGGTTCATGCGCTCACGGGTCGGTATCGTCCCCGCTGATCCGGTCGACGGGTCCATCACGATGGACTTCGGACGAGGCTACCGAGCGACACTGGTCCTCTTCCTTGTGCTTGCGACCGCGGCGCTGATCGGATTCGGAATCGCTGTTCGACACGACCCGGTCGCCGAGTCGATCATCCTCGGCATATTCGGCCTGCTCTGGCTTGCGCTCGTATATAGCGTGTACGACGCCTTTCTCGTCCACCTAAAGGCATCCTCGCGCGGCATCGAATCGACCTCTCCGCTCACGGGCAAGCGATTGCTCCGGTGGGAATCTCTGCAGAGCACGGCGTACTCCTCGAACGCCAACTGGTACACGTTTCGATCGAATGAGGGCTGGGCGATTCGAATCAGCATCTATCGAAACGGCTTGAAAAGCTTCTCAGCCCTCGTGTCGGCGAACATCACGAGAGGTCCAGCGCAATCCGTCCCTTCGGGGTTCTACGCGCACATGGGCTGACGACGTTTCCGACTTACTGAATTCCCAGCTCCTTTGCTATCGGCGCGACCGCATACACCTGAGCGAACGCAGTGCGAATGAACGCCGGGTGCACGGCGACGGTGCGATTGAACTCCGGATCGAACCAGAAGCTGCCGGCGATCGAATGAATGTTGCCGTCGAAGACGAGCCCGACGATGCGCCCCTGCGCGTTCACCATGGGACTGCCTGAATTGCCGCCGACGATGTCGTTGGTGGTCGACTGATTCACGCGGGTCGTCAGGTCGAGCCGTGGCTTCGCGTCGAGCCAGCGCTTGGGAAGGTCGAATGGTGGTGCGCCGGTCGCCCGCTCGTAGAGGCGGTTCAGCTGTGTGAACGGTTCGATGCGCATGCCCGCCTCGATCCAGCCAGCCACGGCTCCGGAGGAGAGGCGCAAGGTGAACGTCGCATCCGGATAAACCGCCGTGCCGTACACCTTGAAACGGGCGTCGGCAATCTTCTGCTGTGCGAGGCCTACAGGGCCCTGCACTTCTTCCTCGTTGATCGTGCGCAGGCGACGCGACTCGCCGTCTACAGCGCGAGCCAGCACGATCATCGTGTCTTTGGACCCGTGAAGTGCCGCCGCGCCACCCTCGAACAGCTTCATGCGGACGTTCGGATCGGCCAGTTGCGAACCGGTCACCAGCTCGCGTGCCCGTTCGTCTGGTGACTTGGTCCCGAGCACCGACTTCACAATGGGATGATCGGGCCCGAGATACTCGCGCATGCGCTCGAGCGAGAACGAGAGGCGCACCTGTTCAAGTGCCGGGTACACCGGTGAGGCCGCCTCGAGCTGTGGCTTCAGACGCGCGAGCCCCGCATCGGTGTATTCGCGCAGCCGTTCGGGGTTCGGCTTGGCGCGCTCGTCGGCGGCACGCACGAGTTGACGCGCATACGCAAACAGCTCGCTGTTGAACCCGGCGGCTCCTTCGAGCCACGTGTACGGATTGTGAATCTCGCGCGAGCGCTGTTCTGCGCGTGCGATGTCGTCCCAGGCGGAGCTGGCGACAGCCTTCATGGCGGGATCGGCATCGACTGCTTCACGAAGCTTGCGTTCGTCGGCCGCGTGCTGATCCATCATGCGATCGTTGAGCAGCGCCGACAGCTCCATGCGTCGCACCTTGATCGAGTTCTCGATCGAGTCGAGATAATCCTGTGCCGTGCGCGCGGCTTCAGGCGATGTCTTCGAGTACTGAATGAGCCGTCCGCGCAGCTCCGAATACCGCACCAGCCAGAACGGCAGGACGACGTCACGCTCTGTTTTCAGTTGCGCAACAGTCAGCAGGCGCTGCGTGGTGCCCGGATGGCCGGCAACGAAGACCGGCTCTCCGTCCTGCGCCCCGCCCCATTCGAAGGTGAGGTGGTCTGGCGTCGACGCGGGTTTGCCGTTCTCGTAGGCGCGCAGCAGCGACATGTCGAGACACCAGCGCGGAAACTGGAAGTTGTCCGGATCTCCGCCGAAGGCGGCGATCGCCTGCTCCGGCGCGAACACCAGCCGCACATCGTCATAGCGCTTGTACTTGTAAAGCCAGTACTGACCGCCCTGATACAGCGTGACCGACTCGCACGCCAGCGGCGAGCCGGTTTTCTTTGCGGCCGCCTCGCATTCCGCCTCGATCGTCGTCAGCACCTTGTTCCGGGCGGCGGCCACTTCGGTCGGAGCGATGCCGGTGATCGACTTCGTGACTCGATCGGTGATGTTTTCCGTGTTCGTCAACACTGATGCCTGGGCACCCTGGCACCGGATCTCGCCGGCACGCGTCGCAGCGATGTACCCGTTTGCGACCAGATCGCGTTGGGCGCTGGAGTTGTCCGCCAGGCACCCCGACACGCAGTGATGGTTGGTCAGTACGAGACCGTCGGACGAGACGAAGGACGCAGTGCAGCCGGTCTCGAGACGAACGACGGACTTCTGCAGCCGTCCCAGGAATTGGTCGGTGATCTGGACGCCGTGCTTCTTCGCTACCTCGGCCTTCGGGAAATTGTCGAACGTCCACATCCCTTCGTCGGCGCGTACGCCGGCGCACAGCCCGATCATCAGCGCGGCCAATACGAAGCGTTTCATGGATGCCTCACTTGACGCGATCGCGCCTGGTTCACGTGCCTCTACGATATCAATGCCGGCCATGTCGGGCTTGCCGGATGGTGCTGGAATCCGGCTGTGTTTTGCTGAGCCGGCAGAGGTCGCGGTACGATTCGCCCTTCAACTTCAGTGACGGAGATTCAGCGTGTTTCTCTCCCGCGATCTACCGGCGAGCGTGCTTTCGGCGTGGCGCACGAACAACCGCGTCACGATCGAGCTGATCGAGCGCCTGCCGCCCGCGCTCTGGGATCTCGCGATTCCCGGCGTGCCGCAGCGCACGGTCCGCGTGATCGCTGCCCATCTGCACAACGCCCGCTGCATGTGGCTGAAGACACTCGGACGTGAGCACGGGATTACGGCCCCTGCGCGCGTCGATCATCGTCGTGTGAGCCCGCGGCAGCTCGTATCGGCGTTGAAGAAGAGCAGCGCCGGGATGGAGGCGCTGCTCGATCTTGGCCTTGAAGCGGGAGGCCAGGTGCCGCCGTCGAAAGGCTACGTGTGGCGCAATCTCGCGCTCGACGTCGGCCACGTCCTGACCTACTTCGTGGCGCACGAGGCGCATCATCGTGGTCAGATCATCATGGTGGCGCGCCAGTCCGGTCACCGGTTGCCGACAGCCGCAACCGCCGCCGTGTGGCAATGGAGACCGATCGCGCGCACCCGACGTATATAGTTTCGTCCGGGCCCGGCTTGGCGTTGCGGTCATGATCGCCTATTCTCGTCTCGTGTCCATCCAACGAGTGCTACTTCGTGATGTCCGATTGTTTCCCGCGTGGCTGTGCCTCTTCGGTGCGCTCGTCTGTGCGAGCGCCTGCGGCAGTACAGAAGAAGGCGCGGTCGCCCGCAATCCCAAGGTGCCTGCTGGTGCGAAGAGCTCCGGCGGGATGCACGGCGTGATTGAAACCGACAAGGGGCCGATCGAGATCGAGTTCTTCGAGTCGGACGCGCCGAAGGCGGTCGAGAACTTCCGGCTGCTCGCCGAGCACGGCTACTACGACGGCCTGACGTTTCACCGCATCGTGAAGGGATTCATGATCCAAGGCGGTGACCCCGTGGGCGACGGCACCGGCGGTGAGAGCGCGTGGGGCGGCACGTTCTCCGACGAGATCAAGGTCGACTCGCCCCTCTATGGCGACGGCTACAAGCGCGGATTCGTGGCGATGGCCAACTCGGGGCCGAACACGAACGGCAGCCAGTTCTTCATCATGCACCAGGACTACCCACTGCAGCCGAACTACGTGATCTTCGCGAAGGTCACGAACGGCATGACGGTCGTCGATGAACTGGCCGAGACACAGACGACACGGGGCGCTGACGGCGGAATGAGCAAGCCGCTCATGCCTCCGATCATCAAGAAGGTTACGATTCGTCCGTAGCGCGCCGCGGTTCGCATCACCGGGGGGCTTGTGATCGAGGTAAAGCTGCGGAACGACGATCTCGTCGGGACCTTCCGGGCTCCGTCCACCGGAGGACCGTTTCCGGGAGTGCTCGCGCTCGGCGGCTCGGACGGCGGGACACCCGAGTACTTCCTGAATCTTCTCGTTCCCGACGGCTTTGCCTGTCTTGCACTCACGTACTGGGGGACGACCGATACACAGTCGGCGATGGTGGAAATTCCACTGGAGCGGGTTGAACGAGGGCTCGAGTGGCTGATCGATCGACCCGATGTCATCGCGCCCGACGGACGAGTGGGAGTCGTGGGTGCCTCACGCGGCGGCGAGCTCGCGGTGCTCGTGGCCGCCTCGTTCCCCGATCTGGTCGGTCCCGTGGTCGGCTACACGCCGAGCAGCGTCGTGTGGGCCGGCATCGACTTTACCCAGGCAGCCGGCGTCACGCGATCGACGTGGACGCGTCAGGGGAAACCGGTCCCCCATCTTCCGTTTCCGTCGAACGTGGCGCCTGCGCAGTCCGAACGAGGCCTCTCGATGCTGCCGCTGTCAGAAGCTGCCCTCGATGATCGCGATGCTGTCGAACGAGCCGCAATCGCAGTGGAGCAGGCGCGCGGTCCGCTCTTGCTCGTGTCGGGTGGTGACGACCGCGTCTGGGCGACCGGCCGCATGTGCGAGATGATCATGAATCGCATGTCGGGACACGGACGGGCGAGTGACGTGACCCATCTGCACTACCCGCGAGCCGGGCACATGTTGTTTCCGTACCAGCATCCTTCTGATGCGATGTATCCGGCCTTTCCAATGGATTTCGGTGGAGACGCGATCGACGATGCGGCGGCGCATGCAGCAGCGTGGGGACAGGTCGTGGAACATCTGCGGCAGACAGTCGCGCGTTAGGCATGCCCTGGTTTCGCGCGGACTGAGTCCGACATCATGAGTGAGATGCGTCATCGAAACAGTCTTCGACTCTTACTGCTGATAGCCGTCGTCTCGACGATTGGCTGCGATCGCGTGACGAAGCACGTCGTGTCTTCAGCGCTGGCGGATGGCGCGGTGCGTTCGTATCTGGCAGACACTGTTCGTCTCGAGTACGTCGAGAATACCGGCGGATTCCTGGGGCTCGGCGCCGATTTGCCCGAGGCCTGGCGCACGACGCTGTTCACAGCATTCGATGGCTTCGTGCTGCTGGTGATGGCGGTGGCCGCCGTGCGTTTTCGCTGGCGCGGCTGGTTGCTGACGGGCGTGTGCCTCCTGCTCGCCGGCGGCGCCTCGAACTGGGTGGACCGTGTCGCTCGAGGCACCGTCGTCGATTTCATGAACGTGGGCGTGGGCCCGCTGCGGACCGGCGTGTTCAACGTCGCCGACGTGGCGATCATGCTAGGCGTCGCGGCGCTTGCGCTGTCCGGATTTCGCTCGACACCCGCCGAGTCGCGTTCGGATCATGGGCCGGGACATCCCGCCTGACCGGCGGACATCTGCCAGAGGTTGATGATGTTCATCGAGACTGGAGTCGCCACGATCATCCTGCTCGCCGTCGCCAGTACACGGAACAGTCAGGACAGGCCCGATTTTTCCGGCGAATGGATCTTGAACCGGCAGGCCAGCACACTCAGCCCTGGCGCCGATGCGGCCGCGAGCGGCGTCTGGCAGATCGAACACCGCGAACCGACGTTTCGCCACAAGGCGTCGTTCGTGATGGCCGGCAAGCCGTTCAACTACGAGTACGAGCTCCGTTCGGACGCAGCGGAGATTATCGGCACGCACGAGGGCACGCGGACGGTGTCGAGTCTTCGATGGGAAGGCAACACGCTGGTAGTGATGTGGCGAACCGAGCGAGCGGGGAGCACGTCAACGATTTCCTTCAAGTACGACCTGATCGAGGATGGACGTTGCCTTCGAGCCACGGAACAGGTGCGAGGCACTGATCATGATCAGGACAACGTCTGGATGTTCGAACGAGGGTGATCCGTGGCTTGTGGCCTCCGGCTGCGGTTCGCGGAGGTGGCGGAGAACACGGAGACGACGATCAACGCAGGGATCGCAGAGGAGCCGAGAACGCAGAGGACGCCTGCAATGGGTTATCCGCGCAACGCGCCGGCCGAAAAGCGGCCGGCATAAATGCGTTGATCGTCGTCTCTGCGAACTCTGCGTCCTCAGCGCTCGCCCGTGAACAGCGTGCGCGAGTCGACGAAGCAGAGAGGATTCCCGAATGGGTCCTGCAGGTAGAACGAACGTTCTCCCCACGGTCTCACCGCGATCTGGCCCATCGGGAGACGACCGTCGCCGCTCTCCGTAGAGAGCCCACCGAGTTGTTCAGCGCGTCGATACACCGCTTCGATATCGTCTACCGCGATGTACACATGATCGAAATTCGGGCGTGGATCGCGCGGATCGCCGTCGGCCTTGGGGCAGTACAACGCGAGCACCACGTCACCGCATGAGAAGTAGTGTCGTCCAGGCGAGACGCGCGCACCTGGTTGATCGAGCAGCGTCGAGTAGAACTGTGCGGCGGATTCCACCTCGTCGACAGGCATGATCACGCGGTAGAGTCGCATCATGGACATGCGGCGGACTCTAGCGCGGCGTTCTGGTCGTCACAAGAGGGCACTTTCAAGTGACGGTCCCGACACACGTGCAGTAAGACCTGGTGACACTCACCGGGAGCGGGCGGCGTGCCCGCTCTATACGGCGATCGGAGTGATCGATGGTCGCTGGAAGCCGATGCTCTTCCAGCGCCTGTCAGAGCGTCCCCATGGCTTCGGCGAGTTGCGGCGTTCGATGCCAGACGTATCAGCCAAAGTGCTGCGACAGCAGCTGGGTGAGATGGAGGCGGACTGCCTGGTGGCCAAGCGATCGCTGACGCCCGCGCATCTGGGCGTGCGCTATGGCGTGACTCCATATGGACGCACGCTCGCGCCCGTCTTCGAAACGCTGTGGCGCTGGGGACGACGCCATCTTGCGCGGCGCGATGCGCACCTGGGCACACATGTGATGGCGCCAAAGTCTCTGACCCTGTGACGCCGCAGTTTCTCCTCATCGTCCGCGAATGGCTGCGGCCTGGAACCGAGCAGGCGTACGACGAGAACGAGCGGCGGCTTGCCACCGCCTGCGCTACGTTCGACTGCCCGCATCCGTACCTGGCCCTCGCGCGTGTCGACCAGCCGAGAGAGATCTGGTGGTTGAATACGTTTGCGTCCGCTGAAGAAAGAGACGGTCTGGACGACGCCTACGCGCGCAACGGGCCGCTCATGTCCGCGCTCCTGCCGCTCGGTAAACGGAAGTTGGATTTCAGGGAGGCGCTGTCGACAACCAGAGCAGCGTATCGGCCGGACCTCGGGGGCGGTGCGGGTCTGGGAATCGAGGGAGCACGATTCCTGATCGTCAGTACCACGAAGGACCCCTCGTCTGCTGCTGTCTTTGAATCCCCCGACGGCGAATGGTTCAGAATCGCATCAGCGCCGAACGGGACAGCGGCCGGCGAGGTTGCCGGGCGATTTGGCGTCGGCGCGATGATACTGGCGATCCAGCCTCAGTGGAGCATTCCCGCTGAGAGTTGGGTTCGCGCGGATCCCGACTTTTGGAAACCTGGCCAGGCGACACCATGACGCAAGCAGATCGTTCAGGCACGATGGAGAATCACGATTTCAGCCTTCGGGCGCTCTACGATGTCCTTGACGAGCAGCGTCAAGAACGAGGTTTGAGCTGGGCCGCGCTTGCTGCGGAATTGAACCGCCACCGTACGACACTGCGCCCTATCTCCGCGTCCACCATCACAGGTCTTCGGCAGAAGCCGGTGGGGGAAGGCGATGGCATCCTGCAGATGCTGCTTTGGCTTGGCCGGACACCGGAGAGTTTCCTGCCCGGTATCGCAGATGCACATTCAGCGCCCTTTCGTCTGCCGGAGTTGAAGAACGGACAGATTCTCCGCTGGGATACGAAGGCGCTGTTCCTGGCACTGAATGCGCAACGGCAGGAGCGGGGCGTGACGTGGGCCGACGTTGCTCGCGAGGTGCGATTTACGCCCGGCATGCTCACGAATCTCTCGAAGGGTGGACGGATCGGGTTCCCGCGTGTGATGCGCCTTGTCCGGTGGCTCGGCCAGCCGGCGGTGACGTTCACGCGCATTGCCTATTGGTAGAACGCCGACCTGCCCACACCGTGAGGCGATGCATGCGAAAGACGCGAGTAATCGGTAGCCGCTCGATGCGAGTGGTTTCAATCCTGTTGCTGTCGTTGTCGTCAGCCGCTGCCGCCGAGAGGTACGTTCGAGCGACGGTGGGCGAGGATGGTCAGCTGCGAATCGCGACGGCTGCCGGTCGAACCATCGAACCAATCAAGGAGACGGATCAGGTTCGCTTCGCAAAGCCGGAGATCGCACCGGGCGGAGGCGCGGTGGGATGGCTCGCCGAGTACGCCAACTGCTGCACGTCGTATCCAATCGCGTTGAAGCTGATGATCCGCAGCGGCGACAGGGTCCGGGCGTTCGCAGGAAACGGACTTCCGATCTGGCAGTGGGGGTTCCAATCGGGCGGGTCGCAGTTCGCGTTTCATCAGGAAACCGTCCATGGCGGCTTGGGCGTGCACTATGAGCTGCGCGATGTGGCCTCAGGGCGTCTGATCGCCAGATATGATCCGGCTGTCGGCGCTGATAACCAGGTGTTGCCATCGCAGAACGTACCAGCGTGGGTCGCTGAGTTGAGTACTCGTGTCGCGGGCCAGGATCGCGGCTGGGACTGACTCCGATGTTGAAGTTGATTCCCGAGTCGCAGACAGGTGGGAGAATCCCGTTGAGCATGTTCAAAGTTGATTTCAACGCCATGTCCTGGCAGGACGTCCGGCCGGGCGTGCGCCAGAAAGTGTACTGCGAGGGAGCACGTCTGATTCGGCTCGTGGAGTTCAACACGAGCGACGGCGATCCGCATTGGTGCGAGCAGGGGCACATCGGCTTCGTGCTTGCGGGAGGGTTGCAGATCGACTTCAAGGGAACGGTGCTCTCCTTTGCCGAAGGCGACGGCCTGTTCATTCCGCCCGGACCCGCGGGCGCGCACAGGGGCCACGTCATCACGCCAGGCACGCGACTGATCATGGTGGAAGAGGTCGCAGAGCCTCGAACTCCTGGAACGGCAGTGAGCTGAGCTCTCGAACATGATTGCGGAACTCGTTTTTCTCACGTGGGGACTGGCCGCCGCTGCACAAGCGGAACTCGTGATTCGAGCCTACGGCGATCGACTCGATGGCGTATGTACCGCCAGGCCAGGTGTCCGCTTGAGCGTCGGCCAGGATCCGTCGATGCCGAACGAGCGGCTGCTGATCGTGGACTACCCCGGACCAACCGGTGACCCCGCCGGCCGTGACGTCAACTGCGCGGCCGAACATCAGGACTGGACCGCTGGGCGCGCGATTGCTTTCCAGATCAAGCCGGCACATCCCATGAGACTCTCGGTCTCGTTCCTGGATCGGAATCATGTTGCCTACACGGCGTGGGCCGAGTTGAAGGGCGATGGGTGGCAGCAGGTGCGGATCCCGTTCGACACGATTCGCCCGAATCCTTATTTTCAACCTCCTGACGCCAAGACGAGTGCCCCACTCGACGTAAGCGATGTGAAGGCCATCGCCTTCGCGCCACAGGATCAAACGTCGGGACAGTTTTCCCTCGGCACGTTCGTGGTGTCGAAGTAGAGCATTGGTGCCACCACTGGACAGATGAACCGAACCTACCCCTACACAATCGAGGACGGGCGCGGCGAGCAGGTCACATTCACCGGGAAGACACAGGGACCCACCGGGGAGCGTATTGGAATAGACGGTGTCGCTCGACCCGGCGCCGGCCCGCCGATGCACGTGCACTACCTTCAGGACGAAGTCGTGAGCGTCATTCGTGGACGTGTCGGGTATCAGGTGCTGGGTGGCGAGCCACAGTTTGCCGGTCCAGGTGCCGAGGTCGTCTGGCCAGCAGGCACCCCGCACAAGTGGTGGAACGCCGGAGACGACGAACTGCGACTGATAGGCTGGTGCAGTCCGCCTGACAACATCGAATTCTTCCTTGGTGAGCTGTTTGCGTCGACGAAAGCGAACGGTGGACGGCCGGGGCTCTTCGACGCCGCGTTCCTCGTGACGCGCTATCGCTCCGAGTTCGCGCTGCTCGAAGGGCCGGCCTTGGTGCAGCGGCTCGTCATTCCGATCGTCTATGCGATCGGAACGGCCCTGGGGAAGTACAAGAAATACGCAGATGCTCCCGCGCCAATCCCGTCGAATCGAGGACGATCGTAGAGGGTCGCTTCGCCGCACTCCGACAGCAGCGGATGTTGCCACAGCCATGCTTGCGGAGATTCACGAGCTTCCGCTCGTCAACGCGCCGACCGTGCGTGCGGTACGACGACGATATTCGAAGATTGTGGCAGGTGAGTCGCCCGACTTCGTGCTCGCGATCGCGAGGCGCCTGTTGAGCGAGAAGAGCTGGGCGGCGCGAGTCGTGGCATTCGAGTTGCTCGACGGGCACGACGGCGCGAGAAGTCGTCTCCGTGCCGCGACAGTTGAACAGATGGCGGTGGGGCTGTCCGACTGGGGGTCGGTCGACTTGTTCGGCGTCACCATCGCCGGCCCCGCGTGGCGCGAGGGCCGGATATCGGATCGCCACGTGATGCGATGGGCACGTTCGAAGGATCGCTGGCGTCGCCGACTCTCGCTCGTTGCGACGGTTCCGCTCAATTCAAAGGCTCGAGGCGGTGCAGGCGACTCGAGGCGCACCCTCGCGGTGTGTCGTCTGCTCGTAGGCGACGGTGACGACATGGTGGTGAAAGCCTTGTCGTGGGCGCTCCGCGAGTTCTCGAAGCGGGATGCTGAATCCGTGAGGGCGTTTCTTCGCACGGAAGACACACGCCTCGCCGCCCGCGTCAGACGGGAAGTGCGTGCAAAGCTGGAGACAGGACGTAAAGTACGGAAGAGACCTGTCCCCTGACACGCGAGGAGCAATGGTCCAACTGCAGCAACTCGAAAGCATTCCGCTCGCGGTAATTCGACGCCAGGCGAGAGCGGCCGAACTCTCCCGTCTCGTTCCAGAGCTGTGCGGCGTCGTGTGGAATGCGATGCGCGCGCAGCAGGTGAAAGCGGGCCGTCACGTCGCGATCTATTGGGACGGGACGATTCGACTCGAGGTCGGCGTCGAAGTGGAAGGACCGTTTGCCGAGCACGGCGAGGTCGTTCGCTCGGGAACGCCTGGTGGATCTGTCGCGTCGATCACGCATCTGGGTCCATACCACACGCTCGGAGTGGCGCACGCAGCCGTCCACGATTGGTCCACGGCCACGAATCATCGCCTCGCCGGACCCAAATGGGAGATCTACGGCCATTGGCTGCCCGAATGGAATAACGACTCGTCCCTGATTCGCACTGACGTGTTCTATCTGATCGCGTCTGCATAGGAGAGTGAGACATGGAATGTTCGGTCCACCTCCGCGGTGGTGCGGGCCGGACGGGCGTAAAATGCGAGCTTCAGGGCCCTGTCTCCAGGAGGATCGCGCCATGAAGGCCATCTTGAAAGCGATGATCGTCCTCGTCGGTGTCGCGCTCACCTGGCCGAACACGGCTGCGGCGCAAGCGTCCGCCGGTTCCTCATCGAACGCCACGACCGCGAAGTCGTGGGCGATGCCACGGACGCCGTGGGGTGATCCAGACATTCAGGGGCTGTGGCCGGCAAACGACATGCAGGGCACGCCGTACGAGCGGCCGGAGTCGTTCGGCACGCGGGCGACACTGAACGACAAGGAGTTCGCCGAACGGCAATCGGCTCGCGAACGTCAGGTGCGCGCCGACAGCGAGCAGTTTGTGGCGCAAGGCACCCGGACCGGCATCGGCGGTCCCTCTCACTGGAGTGCTGGTGAGCGCGGCGAGCCGCAGCGTCAGGCGTCGCTCGTCGTCGATCCGCCGAACGGACGCTTTCCGCCGATGACCGATGAAGGCAGGAAACGCATCGCGCTTGCGCGCAGCACCTATTACTACGATTTTCCCGAGGCGGTCGTCCCGCACCCGTTCGAGACGTTCGAGGATCTTGGTCCGTACGATCGTTGCATCACGCGTGGCACGCTGTCGTCGATGATGCCGACGGCGTACAACATGGGCACCGAGATCATCCAGATCCCTGGCGCCGTCGTGATCCGCAACGAGATGATTCACGAGACGCGCATCATCCCGGTCGATGGCCGTCCGCACGTCAGCTCGAAGATTCGCAGTTACATGGGCGACTCACGCGGCCACTGGGAAGGCGAGACGCTCGTGATCGAGACGACCAACTTCAACGGCAAGGTCGGCCTCACACGCAACGGCAACACGCTCCTGACGAGCCCCGATCTCACGCTGACCGAGCGGCTCACGCGCGTCGACGCGAACACGCTGCAGTACGAAGCGACGGTTGACGATCCTGCAACGTGGACACGGCCGTGGAAGGTGGCGCTGCCGTTGGCGCGGCATCCCGAATATCAGTTCTTCGAGTACGCGTGTCACGAAGGCAACTACGCGATGCGCAACATCCTCAGCGCCGAGAGGGCGGCCGAAAAGAAAGCCGGGCATGCGTCCGATACGAAGTAGGTGGAGGACTGAGACGAGATGCCGAAACGCTCAGCGATGATTGGTGTTCTTGTTGCCGTCGTGTTGGTGGCCCTTTCAGGATCGGCCAGTGCGCAGAGTGTCGACCCCCGATTTCGCGCCGACATCGAACGACTGCTCGAAGTGACCAAGGCCGCCGCTCTCGGGGCCCAGATCGCGACCATCGCGTCGAACAACATGATCGACGCGATGCGCAAGGCACAGCCAGATGTGCCTGACCGCGCAGTCGCGATCGTGAAAGAGGTGTTGAGCGCCGAGTTCGAGCGCGCCTTCAGCGGGCCCAATGGGATACTGGCTGCCATCGTGGATCTGTACGCCAAACATTTCACTCACGAAGAAGTGACGGCCCTGCTGGAGTTCTACAACTCCCCGGCCGGACGAAAGGCGATTGCCGTGATGCCGACGCTCGCGCAGGAGAGCGCTGCCGCGGGCAATGCGTGGGCGATGGCAAACATGCCAGGAATTGCGTCGAAGGTCGAGCAGCGCCTGCGCGCCGAGGGTCTCATCAAGTAAGCGATCTCACAGACATCTCCGCGTGTTCAGCGGGGCGCATGCCGCCGAAAGGATGACGGCTGATGAAGGCACCTCTTCGCATCGAGACGGCGCGGTTGATCCTGCGACCACCGCACTCGAACGATGCGACAGCGATCTTCGAGCGCTACGCAGGCGATCCTGACGTAACGCGGTACCTCGGCTGGCCGCGTCACCATTCAGTCGAACAGGCCGAAGGCTTCGTTCAATTCAGTACGCAGGAATGGAAACGCTGGCCGGCGGGACCATATCTGATCTTCTCGCGCGACGGCGGCGAGCTGCTCGGGGGCACGGGCTTCGGGTTTCAGACTCAGCGCGACGCGATGACCGGGTATGTGCTCGCCAGGGATGCGTGGGGGCGGGGATACGCCACCGAGGTCCTGGCCGCCTTGGTCGACCTCGCTCCCGGCCTCGGCATCTCGCGACTAAGGGCGCTCTGCCATCCCGAACACCGGCCCTCGCAGCGCGTGCTCGAGAAATGCGGCTTCGTGCGCGACCACACGTGGGTGGAGTTCGTGGAATTTCCGAATCTGGAGCCAGGAACTCAGCAGGAAGCGCTGTGTTTCGTGCGGAGCGTGAACGCCGGCGGCCCGAACAAATGAGCGAGATGGCCGCGTTTCGCCTGGCTCCGGCGGCGAAATGATCGTCGGCGTGATCTCCGACACGCACGGCCTGCTGCGACCGCAGGCCGTCGAGGCCCTGAGGGGATCGACGCTCATTCTTCATGCTGGCGACGTCGGCGATCCGAACGTGCTCGAGGAGCTGCGCACAATCGCACCCACCATTGCCGTTCGCGGGAACGTTGATACGAGTGAATGGGCGAAGACGCTGCCGATGACAGAGGTGGTCGACGTCGGTGCGCTGCATCTCTTCATGCTTCACAACCTTGCCGACCTCGACCTCGATCCGGAAGCCGCGCACTTTGCCGCTGTGATCTCCGGACACACCCATCGTCCGCACGCCGAGATGCGGAATGGTGTGCTGTTTCTGAATCCAGGGAGTGCAGGGCCGCGTCGATTCAAGCTGCCAGTGGCGCTGGCGAGAATGACCGTAGTCGGCGCTCGGCTCACGCATGAGATCGTCGAACTCGACCCTTAGGGATCCTCCCGGTTGTCTGGCCACTGTCCACGGTGTACGTTCCCGGTATGAGAATGCCTCTCCTTACTTTCAGCGCGCTGGTCGTGCTCTCGGCGGCGCTCGTGGCGCAGTCACCAGAGCCTCCACTCGCGGAGACGCGCCTGCCCGTGAGCACGCTGCTCAGGGAGGACGTCTTCGCTGGCTTCCTGCAGAAGGATCTCGCGCGGCTCTCGCGTGCGGAAAAGAACATCGACCTGCTGCTCGCCAGCCGGCCAGGCGAACGTGCCAGCTTGATCGCGTGGCAGGGGAGCGCCGCGTTGACGCGGGCTGTTTTCGCGAACGAAGGCAAACGGGCCGACGAATTCCAGAAGCAGTATCAGCGTGCGCTCGACCTGTTCGCTGAAGCCAAACGCCTGGGGCCGAATGAAATCCCCGTGCTCGCCATTACCGGCGGTTCGATCGTGATGTTGACCGATCGACTCCCGGCCGCGGAACGGGCAGCACGATGGGAGCAGGCGTATGGCGCGTATCAGCAGTTGTGGAAGCTGCAGAGCGCGGCGATCGAGAAGCTGCCGCTGCATCACAAGGGTGAAGTGCTCTCAGGCCTCGCGCAAACCATGGAGCGAACCGGCCGCGCCACCGAGCTTGGGCCGCAGCTCGATCGGATCCTCACGCTGCTGCCCGATACGCCATACGCAAAACGCGCACAGCAGTGGAAGGACGACCCCGCCTCGCGCGCGCAGTCCAGCGTAGCGTGCCAGACATGTCACGGCCCTGGAACGCTCGCGTCGCGTCTGGCCGAGATCTCGAAGCAGAGTAACTAGAGTACCTGAGGTCCGGCTTCAGCCGGACCTGCATAGTCAGACAATCAATCCGGTGGAACAACCTGGTCCAATCCTCTACGACGAACTCGCAGAATGGTGGCCGCTGTTTTCGCCTCCCGAGCACTACGTCGAGGAAGCGGACGATCTGAAGCGTCGTCTGAGGCCGCGCGTCAGCGGCGGCGCGTTGCTCGAACTCGGCTCTGGAGGCGGCAGCCTTGCCTCGCACCTGAAGCAACATTTCACGCTGACGTTGACTGATTGCTCGCCGTCGATGCTGGCTGTGAGCCGCGCCATCAATCCCGAGTGCGAACATCTCGTCGGCGATATGCGCGCCCTGCGTCTGTCTCGCAAGTTCGATGTCGTCCTCGTGCACGACGCGATCATGTATGCGACTGATGCCGACTCTGTTCGCGCCACTCTCGAGACGGCGGCCCTTCATTGCCGGCCAGGTGGGACCGTGGTGGTCCTCCCGGACTTCGTCCGCGAAACGTTCACGCCAGGCACCGATGACGGTGGACAAGATGCGCCCGACGGACGCGGACTCCGGTATCTGGAGTGGTGCTGGGATCCCAACCCCGACGACGACACCTACGTGGTCCACTACGCGTTTCTGCTCAGGGACGCGGCAGGGGCCGTCCGAGTCGTTCACGATCGACATGTCGAAGGGTTGTTTGCTCGCGCACGCTGGATGGCGTGGTTCAATGACGTGGGCCTCTCGGTCGAGAGCTCGCTCGATCAATGGGGCCGGGACGTCTTCCTCGCCACACCGAAGTGAACGAAGTATCCTGATGACCTTGTGAAAGCGGGTTCCGTATCGCGTCTGCCACTTGCGCTGCTCGGCGTTCTCTGCCTCGGCCCGACCACGCATGGCCAGAACACACCCGATCAACCAGCGGTCACGGTTCGCGGACAGACGTATACGCCGCGATCGATTCTGGCTCGCAACATGGGGACAGAGGAGGATCAGACCACCGCGTTTCCTCCGCACAAAGTGATCGGCAACGTGTACTACGTGGGCACGCGGACGCTCAGCTCGTTTCTCATTGCCACCCCCGCCGGTCACATTTTGATCAACAGCACGTACGAACGGAACGTACGCACGATCGAGAAGTCGGTGACGCAACTGGGGTTCAAGTTCCCGGACGTCCGTATCCTGCTGGGGACGCACGCGCATGGCGATCATCAGGAAGGGGATGCGCTCGTCAAGCAGCTGACCGGTGCAGAGGTCATGGCGATGCGCGAGGATGTGCCGGCACTGCAGGCGATCACGCCAGGCGGAAAAGCGCATCCAATCGATCGGATGCTTCGCGACGGCGAAGAAGTGACGCTGGGCGGCACGACACTCGTCGCACATCTCACCGCCGGTCATACGCGGGGCTGCACGACGTGGACCACCAGGGTCCAGGAGGGCGGACGTTCGTACAATGTCGTGTTCGCGTGCAGCTATCGCTCGCCAGGAACCGTCACGCCGGCGATCGAGAGCGAGTTCGAGCGGACCTTCAAGCTCGTTCGCACGCTGCCGTGCGACGTCCCGCTCGGCGATCATCCCGCTCAGTACGACATGGCAGCCAAGTACGCGAGGCTGAAGCCAGGGTCGCCCAACCCATTCGTCGACGCGGCCAACTGTTGGCATGAGGCCGACATCCAGGAGGCGATGTTTCGCGCGCAGGTCCAGATGCAGAAGGCGGCAAAGAACTGATGCTGAGCGCTCTCGAGGCACTCGCTCGCCTGTACGAAGGCAACCGCCGATTCGTGGCCGGCCACTCGACGACCGCTCTGTCGTCGGCCGCGCACCGCAGCTCGCTGGTGGAGCGGCAGGAGCCGTTTGCGATCATTCTCGGTTGCTCCGATTCACGCGTCCCGGCCGAATTGGTCTTCGATCAGGGTTTCGGCGATCTGTTCGTCATCCGCGTGGCTGGCAATATCGTGGCTCCGTCCCAGGTGGGGAGCGTCGAGTTTGCCGCGTCGCGCTACGCCACGCGGCTCGTGGTCGTCATGGGGCATTCGCAGTGCGGCGCGATCATCGCCACGCTGGAAGAACTTCAGGGACAGGCGACGACTCAATCGTGGAACCTGCGCTCGATCGTCGATCGCGTTCGACCGTCGGTCGAACCGCTGTTCGCGACCAGACCTGCGGGCGCCGACGACGCCCTGGTCAGCGAAGCCGTACGCGCGAACGTACGCGCATCGGTCGATCACCTGCGTCACGGATCGGCGCTGCTCGAACAACTGATTCGCCAGGATGGCCTGATGATCGTCGGCGCCGAATATTCACTCGAGACCGGCGTTGTCGACTTCTTCGAGAACGTTCCACTCGAAACAACGAAACAGTAATCCTGAATCCAGGTCGGTGCGAGCCTGCATTCTGTCGGTGCGATCCCGTATCCGGGTCGGTGCGCGATTGCTACTGAACCTTCCGATACACGACGACATTTCTCACGAGGGAGGGATCTTCCTGGCGGAACGTGATCGTCATCGTCCGCCCGTCGGGCGAGATCACACGCCGGGCGGTTCCGAACACGCGACCTGCGTGTGACAGCACCGCATCAGACGTGTAGGCGTCGATGCGCTTGAACTTCACCGCATCGTACGCGTCGGTCCCTGACACCGGGTATTCCATGTCGTAGTCGGCGCGATACTCGATCCGCTCTTCCCGGCCGTCGGCACGCCTCCTGACGACCGTCCCTGTCACCCCGTCCTTTTCGCGCGTGAACGTGCGTGTCTCGCTGAGCGGGGGCGGACCCGGGTAATAGCGCGACTTCTCCAGATCGACCTGCCAGACGCCGATCTGAAGATCCTGTGCAGGATGCGCGGGGCCCTGCGCGTGTATCGTGGGTGCCGCGATGAGAACTGCGACGGCGAGGAGGACCCGGCTCAGATCACGCATAACGCCTCCCGAGGATCCGGAGTCAACGCGCGACGAGCAGCAATCGTACCACTCCTCGTCACATCGGTGCTGACCATCGGTTGTCTGTTCCGCCTCTCGGTTGTTCTTCGTCGTGGCAACATAAGTCGGGTATGGCGCCAGAAGAGAGACCTCCGTTTCCGTCCGTTGCTGCCGAGTTGCGGCGCACGCTCGATGTCGCGCTGCCGAAATTGCAGGCGTTGAGCGATGCCGACGCTGCAACGCCTCGCGCCCCAGGCAAGTGGTCGCCGAAGCAGGTGATTGGACATCTGATCGACTCCGCGGCCAACAACCATCAACGCTTCGTGCGCGCGCAACAGGGCGCCGAGCTCATTTCGCCCGGGTATGCGCAGGACCACTGGGTGGAGTGTCAGGGATACGCGTCGCGCTCATGGCGCGATCTGACGACACTCTGGCACGCCTACAACCTGCATCTGGCACATGTCATCGAACGGATTCCCGCCGACAAGGCACGCGTTCGCTGCACGGTCGGCGCGAATCAGCCGGTGACGCTCGCCTTCGTCGCGGAAGACTACGTCGCACATCTGCATCATCATCTCGCGCAGGTGAACGTGCAGTTGTAATGCAAAACGCGCACGTAGACTTCATCGCTGTCAATCGCTAGACTCGTGTGGCTCACTCAGGAGGCTGAATGAAGACTGTGTCCCGGACGGCGGCCGCGATCGCGATCGCCCTCTCCCTGTCGGTGTCGGTTGGCGCGCAATGGCCTTCGTATCCCACGCCCGGTGTTCCGCGCACCGCCGACGGCAAGCCGATCCTGGATGCGCCCACGCCCCGAACGCCCGATGGCAAGGTCGATTTCTCCGGAATCTGGCAGCTTGGCGGTGGTGGTGGCGGTGGGCGAGGCCGAGGCGCGGGCCCGAACGGCGCGCCGGCCACTCCGCCTCCGCCGCCCGATCCAAATGCGATCCCGAATTCACAGTTCTTCGAAGTCGCGGGCCGTGGCTACCCGCTGCCGCTGCAGCCCTGGGCCGCTGATCTCAAGAAGAAGCGGATGTCCGACAACAGCAAGGACAACCCGGACGTGTGGTGCCTTCCGATCGGCCTGATGCAGTACCACAATCATCCACAGCCGCGACAGATCGTACAGACCAAGAACCTGATGCTGATCACGTACGAGTCGAACTACGGGCTCCGCTACATCTACATGGACGGCCGGCCGGCGCCCAACAACGATCCGACGCCCTGGTGGTTCGGCTACTCGCGAGGCTGGTGGGAAGGCAACGACACGCTCGTGGTCGAAACGACCAATTTCCGCGGCGACGAGCGCGCGGGGTGGCTCGATGTGAACGGCAGTCCGTACACGGATGCGCTCAAGATGACCGAGCGCTTCCGCCGGCCGAATTTCGGCACCATGCAGATCGAGGTCACCATCGACGATCCCAAGGCGTACACGAAGCCGTTCACCGTGCGCGTGAACCATCGCATCATGCTGGACACCGAGATGATCGAGTTCATCTGCAACGAGAACGAGCAGTCCTCCAAGCATCTGGCCAAATAATCTGGGTGGCTGCTTTCGACGGCCGGTTGGCTCGTATTGAACCGTACGCTCCCCGCATGCACGAGGAGGCGTCGCGCGTGCTGGCGCGCGCCTTCGTCACCAACCCGATGCACGTGGCGGTGTTCGGCCCCGATCGGCTCGCTCGCAACGAAGCCTTCTTTCACACCGCGCTCGGCGCAATGAAGGGCCGGATGCTCGTCGCGCTCGACGGCGAGCGCATCATCGGCGTGATTCACTGGGTCCACTCGCCGCACTGCCAGTTCTCCGTGATGGAAAAGGTCCGCCTGGTGCCGCGCATGTGGTCCGGTTTCGGCGGTCCGTCGGCCATGCGCGTCAATGTCTGGCTTGCCGCCTGGGCGATGCGCGATCCGCAGAAGCCCCACACGCATCTGGGCCCGATCGGTGTCGCTCCCGAGGCGCAGGGCTCCGGGGTCGGGCAGCGTCTCATGGAGGAGTACTCGCACGAGCTCGATCGCACGGGCGCCGCCGGTTATCTCGAAACCGACCGCTCCGAGAACGTCCGGTTCTACCGTCGCTTCGGATTCGTGATGGTCCACGAGATCAACGTGCTGGGCGTGCGCAACTACCTGATGTGGCGTGAGGGCAAGTAACGTCCGACGCAGGTAACGGAGATGACGGAGGAAACGGACTAACAGGAGCAACGGAGGAACGGAGAGAAGAGATTGATCTCCGTTTTTCCGTTTCTCCTGTTAATCCGTTTCCTCCGTCTTCTCCGTTCCCTCTAAGATCAGGGAATGATCAACGTGCTGCGATCGACTTTGCCGTGCTCGCCGACCATCAGCTCGGGCGCGTAGTTCGACTGCTGGCAGACGTACTCGAACAGCTCCGTGCCGGCTTCCCATCGCAGATTCGCGGCGCCGCTGAACGGCTTGGTATACGCGCCGGGATCATCGACGGTGAGCTCGTATCTCAGGGTCGAGAAATCGGTGCGGGTGAACTTTTCGATCGTGTGCAGCTGCTCGGTATGCGGCAGCCCATCGCGATCCATCCAGAAGCCTTCGTTGAAGCCGATCGTATCGATCACGAGCGTGTCGCCGTTCCACCAGCCGATCGAATGTCCGTAATAGCTCGGATCCGGATGGGCCGGATGTGTGCGGCCATCCATGTAGACGGTGCGGTAGGTGTGCGGCCCGCCGATGTCGAAGATGAACAGACGATCGAGCTCGGGCAGTTCGACGAACTCGACGCCGTACGGTGTCAGGAACTGTCGCGACACACCTGACGGCTTGCATCGTGTGTGCGGCTCGAGCTCGTTGTTCTGGCGATCGGCGAAGAGCGCCTTTGCCCACGGCTGGAACGGCGTGTCCTTCATCCCGAGCGGATTCGCAATCACGGTGCCCGGCAGCCACACGCCCTTTTCAGTCGGTGTCGAACCACCGAGCATCACCTTGCCATCGGCGTAGCGCGGCGTGGGCTTGGGCGGTCCCGCCTGACGTCCTCGTCCCTGTCCGCCCTGACGCGCGCCACCCGCGCGTCCTTCGGGGACGCCGACCTGCACGCTCGGCCGCTGAGGCTGCGCCTGCGGCTGATCCTGCTGTCCGGCGATGCGATTGGTGAGGAGCGGTGAAACGAACAGCAACGCGGCGGCAACAAACGTCAGCGTGTGTCGCATGAGACGCCTTACGGAATGATCGAGCGGCTGCGGTCGACCGGTGCGTTCGAATCGACCTTCAGCGTGTGCACGTAGTTGGCTTGCTGAGTGACTCCCACCTGGACGCGCGGACGCGACCGTGTCAGGAACGATGGTGTGTCTTGCGACTGCTGCGCGGGCAGCGGCATCACGAGACACACCAACGCCCCGGCTACGAGCGGAACACGCGCTCGCATGTGTTGTGCGTGCTGGACTAGTTCTGGTTGTCGCCGCCCTGGCTCGAGGCTGCGTCGAGCGTTTCGCCCGGACGCGCACCCGTCGCAACAAGCGTGACCGTTCGTGCGTTCATGCGCTTGCTGCCGTTCTTCGCCAGCGATCCAGCGACCGTCACCTGTTCACCGATCTTCAGCGTCTCTCGACGCCAGCCACGGCGCTGCAAGCCGTGCGGAGGTCCCATCTCGGCGCCCCAGTTCGTCACCTCGCCGGTCTTGGGATCCTTCACGTTGATGTAGAACCACACGTGCGGATTGGTCCACTCGACTTTGGTGACGACGCCCGTCAGTGTGATCGGCTTGTTGGCATCGAATTCCGCCGCGAACGAGTGGTGCGCGATCGCGGTGTTCGCTGTCAGCATCACGCCCGCTGCGATCAGACCAGCCAGTATGTACGCCCTCATCTGAATCCCTCCGTCAACCTGCGCCTACGAACTTATGAACTCCTGAACCTGGAACTGGAACCCTGAACCGGACCTATGAACCCTGAACCCGAACTATGAACCCTGAACCCTTGAACTGATATGTTACGACCGTTATGGCCGATTCTCCTGACACAAATGCCGTGGTAGTTCCACGCCTGCAACCCAGCGAAGCGTCCACGAATCGGACCACGGTCGTGTATACGCCCCAGGGTCGTCGACTGTGACTTCGTACTTCATCGTGTCGAAGTCGGTGCGCGTAAATTTCTCGATCAGCTTCAGCTGCTCGGTGTGGGGCAGTCCTCCGTTGGTGAACCAGAAGTCTTCGTTGAACCCCCGGGTATCCACCGTCAGCGTGTCGCCCTCCCATTTTGCCACCGACCGGCCGTAATAGAGCGGGTTGTCATCGTCGCCGCCGACCTGTCCGGCATGGCCTCGGCCGTCGGTGTACATGATGCGGTAATTGCTGTTTCCGCTGCCAATCAGCACGAAAATGCGCTGCCGTTCCCGGTCTTCCACGAACTGGACGCCGTAGCGCAGCTCGAACTGGCGCGGCCCGCCGGGCGGTTTGCAGTTCAGGTACATCGGATCGTCCTGCAGAAAACGACTCTGCCGGGACCGGTATAACGCCTGTGCCCAGGGCTGCATCGGGGCTACTTTCGCCGCGTCATTGATGTTCGCGAGCAGACCCCACGCGTCCATCTTGATGTTGGTGCCCTGTTCCATCAGCACGGTGGAACTTGGCCAGGCCCAATAGCCCTGGACGCCGCCCGGAATCGCTCCGAGCCGCGGCTGCTTGTCGGGCCAACGCGGTGTCGGCCGCGCCTGCAGTGGCGCCGCGGGCGGGGTGAGGTTGACGTTGAGCACGCGGCGTCCGGTGGCGGTCACGACGACCGAATCGCCCCACACCTGACGGCTGCCGTCACGGGCGGAGATGCCCTTCACCGTGATGCGGTCACCAGGCTTCAGCGTGTCGCGGTTCCAGCCGCCTTCCTGCAGATCGATGGGGCTCTCGAGCTCGACCGCCCAATTGAGCGTGCCCGTGCCCTTCGGATCTTTCACGTTCATGAAGATGTGCGCGTGAGGATTTCTCCAGTCGACGAGCGTCACGACGCCTTCGAGCGTCGTCGCTTTCTTGTCGTCGAACTTCGCGGAGATCGCGTGATGCGCAGCGATCGGCGCTGCAGCCAGGAGAACGAGCGCGAGCGTGGCCTTGGCTATCGATTTCATGGATGTCTGCCCGCTACTGCCGCTGCAGCTTGAACTGGCCGCTCTCGCGCTGGCTCTTCCACGTGCCGGTGATCGATCGGTTGTGGAAGGCGAGCCCTTCGATCTTGCCGTCGAAGACGTAATTGATCGGGCCGGCCTTGTCCTTGGCGTCGGCCTCGAAGTGCACCACCCACCCGTCCGGGTTGAGCGAGGCGTTCTTGAGGGGGATGTCGTCGGTGCCCGGGTTGATCATCCCGCTGATGGCTTTGCCATCCCAGTTGAGGATGACGAGCAGGTCGGCGCTGTGCACCTTGCTCGGTCCCCAGGTCCCGATCCAGGACCCCTTGAGTGGATGCCCTTCCTGTGCGCGCACGGGGGCAACGGCCAGGCAGGCGGCGAAGAACACAAAAGTGACTATCAGGCGTCGCATCTCGAACTCGTCTCCAGGTGGAGGGTATCCACTGATAAGTACTACCGATAACGGCCACGTATTGTGGCGCAAGCGTAAGCGATTCACAAAATGGTGTTCAAGCGCCAAAATACGGCGGGCGCTCTGTTCGGGAATACGCCACAAACCCGGGTTCTGTTTGCGGCCCGTCGCTTGCAACTCCCGCTGACTGCCATGGCTATCTATCTCCGGCGGACATCGCTTGTCTGGCTGCTTGTCGCGTCGTGCGCCTGCGCCACCCCCGCCAGCCCGACGGAGGTACCGCCGGGCGGCGACGGCGGGCCAGTGGCCTCGTCGATCGTCGAACTCACCAACGCCGAACGGGCCAACGCGGGGATCGCCGCCTTTCGCACGAGCGCGCAGTTGATGCAGGCCGCGCAGCTGCAGGCCGATCAGATGGCGCAGCTTGGCCGGATGGAGCACGAACTGCCGGGCGCACAGTATCCGACGCCGGCCGATCGTCTGGCGGCGGTCGGGTACCGGTGGTCGACCTACGGCGAGAACATCGCCATGGGCCAATCGAGTGCCGCTGCCGTCGTCGACGCGTGGATGCACTCGTCGGGTCACCGCGCCAACATCCTCAACAGCGCGTTCCGCGAGATCGGTGCCGGATATGCGCGGGACTCCGCCGGGCGACCCTATTACGTGCAAGTCTTCGGGACGCCTCGCTGAATCGAAGGCCACGAAGATCATCTTTGTGTTCCTCGTGGCCAAGACTCCGTGTTCTCCGTGTTCTCCGTGGCCACATTCCATCGGTGATCTTCGTGATCTCCGTGGCAGAGTTCACGGATGATGCCGTCTGTTCAGCGCCTCCGTGGCCTTTTCCGCATCTTCTGCTCGAACCAGCACGTTGACCGAATCGAGCGCGGGATACATGCCGCCTGCGTTGTCGGACTGGATGATCGACGGGATGCCGACTTCATCCAGGATGCCTTTTGCGATTTGGGCATCCGCAACCGAGCGGAATGTCGAGACCGGGACGAGTTCATCCTGGGCTGTCATTGTTGAGACCTCTTCTCCATGTCTCGTCTCGTGTTTTGTGTGTTTTGTGGCGTAAGAGACTCCGTGACTCTCTCGGTGCCCTCCGTGTCGCTGCTGGCGACGACGGAGTCGGCGGCGCTCACCACAATCGTGTTCACGAGGAAACGCTGACCATCGGCCGTGACGTCGAACGCGTGATAGGCGCCGTACGGATAGTTCGCGCGGAACAGCGGGCGATAGTCGTCCACCGAGAGGTCGCTGCGGGAGCTCCTGACCGACACCGCCATGACTGTGCGATCGGGTGCGAGATAAAAGATCTCTCTGCCGTCGCGACGCCAGCGTGCCTGACTGCCGCCGTCGGCCGAGATGCGCCAGTGTCGACCGTTCGCCGGGAACCTCGAGACGTACACTTCCGACTGACCGCCCTCGGTCGAACTGAACGCCACCCACTTTCCATCGGGCGAGAACGCCGCCCAGTTCTCGGACGCCTCGCTCTGAAGAAAAGGAAAGGGCCGGCCGCGTCGACGAAGCGGCAGGACCCAGATGTCGTTGTTCGTTTGGCGGCTGTTGGTCACGTAGAGGAGGAATCGGCCGTCGGGCGACAGGCTCACGGGCCACTTCCCATCGCCATCGGCGAGCAGCCTCGTCCGCGAGCCCGCGTTGTTCGAGGGCGCTTCGAACAGATCGAGGCTCTCGAGCCCCGCGTTCATGATGACGCGCCGCCCATCGGCCGACCAGACGAGCCAGTTCTCGTCGGTGGCGTCGGAGGTGAACTGACTGCGGGCGCCGGTTCTGGTGTCGTAGATCCAGAGGTCGCGAGGACTGCCGGTGTGCGGCGCAACCGCGACGGCGACGCGCATGCCGTCGGGCGACAGTTCGATGTTGCCGTGATCGGCGACTGGTCCGACTCCACCCAGCCGTGTACCCGCGCGATCGAACCATGTGAGACGGGAGAGGACCGGAGGGCGCGGGCGAGCCTGTTGTGCGGCAAGAAGCCAGGGCAACCCGGCCATGAAGACGAGGCAGACCGCGAGCGCGGGACGCATCGTGCAGAGTCTAGCGTGTTCGAAGGGCGGAATTTCGCCACGCGGATGACTTCCCCACACCTATGCAATAGACTGTAAGGCTGGTTGGCGCGAGGAATAGGCGTCAGAGTCCCCAACACGAGAAGCGGCCCGAAGCGGTGATCGTCCACATCAATCACATTTCGCAACTCAAGAAGCCGAAGGGCGATCAACGGTCGCCGCAGAGTGAGATCGCGCGCCTGGTGACAGGGTCGTTGATGTCGCTCGTCGAGGAAGGCGTGCTCGACGCGCGGCTGGCGCCGTCGTTGCGAATCCACCTCGACTGGATTCAATACAAAACCAACTTCCGCGATCCGGTCATCGTCCGGCGGACGACCAATCCCCAGGGGCAGCCGCTCTCGCTGGCCGAGATTGCGATCGACATGCGCCAGGCCGACGCGGCGCGGATTCCCGAGGTGCTGGCGACCGCGGTCAGGAGCATCGGGCAGCCTGAGGCCAACGGCGGCCGTCACGTCTATCTCGACGAGTTCCGTCCATACCGCGACTGCCTGATCTGGAGCTTCAACCGTCTGTTCTGGCGGCATCTCGGCGACTGGGAGGCCTCCTCCGGAAAAGGGTTCGAGGCGGCGCTGCCGGGTGGGCAGTCCGACGCCAACCACCCGCAGGCGGTCTCGGACGCCGTCGCGGATTTCTGGACGCTGCTGCGCGATCTGGAGAACCGCAGCCAGCTTCCACACGACATCGTCGGGCTCGAGATCGGCGTCGGGTCGGGGGCGCGGGCGGTCGCGTGGCTCGATCGATTCAAGGCGCTCGACGAGAAGTGCGGCACCTCGTTCTATTCGCGTCTCCATTTCATCCTCGGCGACTACTCCCCGACGAGCCTCGAGCGCGCGATGGCCGCCGTCGCGCACCACGGCTCTCATGTCAGCCCGGCTCCGCTCGATGCTCTGAATCCCGAGAAGACGCTGTCGAAGTACCGGTTCAAGTTGATGTACGTGCACCTCACCAACGTGTACGACAACCTGCCGTTCGACGATCTCGTGCGCCGCGACGGCAAGCTGTATCTCGTAGAAGTGCGGCCGTACTTGAACGGCACGATGATCGACGCGCTCGTCTCCGACTTCGGTGTCTCCCGCGACAGCCTGCCGGCGCTCGTCAAGACGCTGCTCGACGGCGGGCCGCACGCGGTCTTCTCCGGCGAGCGCGGCGTCGAGTTCTGGCGCCGGCTCTGGGACACGTTCAAGCTCGAAGAGCGGCTGCGGCTGCTCGACGCAGGCGAGGACGCGCACGTGCCGCCGGGCCTCAATCGCACGCACCTCGAGGATCTGCTCGCCGAAGCGCCTGACGACGTGCGGTTCCACATCTCGCGCGGGGCGGGCGAAAGCTTCGCCAACACACTGCCCCTGCTGCATCCGCGCGGGTATCTGCAGGTGCAGGACATCTTCGTCAGCGATATGGACGACTATCGCAAGGGCTTCAAGGGGCCCGGCAAGCTGGATGGGTCGCTCGTGACCTGGGTGAACGGGGCATTGCTGCGCGCCGTCGGCGCGCGTGCGGGGTACGACGTGCACTTCGCGCCGTTTCCGTATCGGCCGGGCACGAAGACGAGCATCCTGTACACGACGCAACGTGACTAGAAGGTGGCGGGTCTCAAGAGCAAGACCCGCCCTACAAACTGACGGATGAATAGATGACCTCGCCACTCCCTCTGCTTCCGACGACCGTGATCGGCAGTTACTCGATGCCCGAATGGCTCGAGCGCGCCAAGAACGAGTACCTCTCGCGACGATTGAGCAAGCGCGATCTCGAAGAGATGCACGACGCCGTGCGCAAGGCGGCGATCAAGGATCAGGAGACGGCGGGCATCGACATCGTCTCCGATGGCGAAGCGCAGCGTGACAATATGATCGACTACTTCACCGAGCGGATGCCCGGCGTGCAGGTCGATCTCGGGTCGAAGCGCTTCTACTACGACTTCTACGAGAGTGTCGTGCGGACCAAGCTCGCCACCGGCACGCTCGGTCTGAACGAGGAAGCGAAGTTCCTCTCGAAGTTCACGACCCATCTGTCGAAGATCTCGATCTCCGGTCCGCACACGCTCGTCAAGCGCATTCAGAACAAGCACTATCCGTCCGAAGCGGAGTTCGCGCTCGACATCGGCAAGCTGCTCAATCTCGAGCTCAAGGAACTGGTTCGCGCCGGCGCTACGCGCCTGCAGATTGACGAGCCCTACTACGGCGGGTTCCCCGAAGACCTGCCCTGGGCGTTGAAGGCGATCAACGCGATGGTCGATGGTATCAATGCGCATGTGACGCTGCACATCTGCTACGGCAATCGGTACGGGAAGCCGTCGTTCGAAGGCAGCTACAAATTCCTCTTTCCGGCGATCCTCGATGCCAGGGTGCAGGCGGTATCGATGGAGTTTGCGCGCCGCGGCGAGGAGGACATTCAGCTGTTCAAGGACGTGCCGTTCCAGGTCGGCATCGGTGTCATCGACGTCAAGACCAATGAAGTCGAGTCGGCAGCGTTCGTGGCCGACCGGATCCGCCGCGCGCTCGAGGTCATTCCCACCGAGCGTCTCATCATCACGCCCGACTGCGGGCTCGTGCGTCTGCCGCGTGACGTCGCCTTCGGCAAGTTGAGCGCGATGGTCGAAGGGACCCGTGCGGTGCGAAAGGAACTCGGGAAGTGAAAGCACTCGCCGAGCGCGTGAAGTCCGGCCAGTTCCTCTACATGACGGAACTCGTGGCCTCGGGCCTCAAGCGCGAGGCCCAGGTGCTCGAGATCGCCTCGAAGCTGGCGATGATCCCCGAGATCGCGGCCGGCAGCATCACGAGCTACGCGGGCGGACAGCTCGGGCAGGATTCGATCCGCGTCGGCACGGCGGTGCGCGCGCGCGGCCTCGTGCCCAACGTGCATCTCACCTGCGTCGGCCAGGATCGCGCGACCATCGACAAGACGCTGGCGCAGCTCGGGGCGCTCGAGATGCACAACATCTTCGCGATCAGCGGCGACTGGCCGAAGGCGGCGGTGCGGACCGCAGTCTTCGACATCGACTCGGTGCAGCTTGCCGCGCACATCGCCGATCTGCGCGCGCGCTCCGGGACGCCGTTCTTCATTTCGTGCGCCGTGTCGCCGTTCAAGTACCAGCGCGAAGATTGCCTGTATCAGTATCTGAAGCTTGAAAAGAAGATCACCGCCGGTGCCGAGATGGCGATCACCCAGGTGGGATGGGACGCCACGAAGTTCGTCGAGCTGAAGAAGTATCTCGATGAGCGCGGCATCAAGACACCTGTCCTCGGCAACGTCTACGTCTTGAGCCGGCGTGCGGCCGAACGGATGAACACCGGCAATCCGCCGGGATGCTGGGCCTCCGACGAGCTCGTCGCGATCCTGAAGAAGGAATCGGAAGCGCCTGACGGCGGACTGCAGGCGCGGCTCGAGCGGGGCGCGAGGTCGATCGCCGTCCTCAAAGGGATCGGTTACGCAGGTGCCTACATCGGCGGCACGCACGACGCGAACCAGATCAGATGGATGATTCGTCGCGCCGAGGAGCTCGCGCCGAAGTGGGAGGAGCTCTACGAGGAATTGCAGTTCGGCAAGAAGGACGGCTTCTATCTCTACAAGCGCGACCCGCAGCCGAAGCCGACACGTACGTTTCTCCCGACCGTGATGGACGCGGCCGGCACGACCCTGCCGTTTGTGCCGTGGGCGAAGACCACGAAAGAGTCGTCGGTGAAGCGGATGATCGCGGGTGCCTTCCGCTGGCTCGATCGGCATCCGACGCTCAGTCACTGGTTCGAGCGGTTCGAGTTCTACTCGAAGAAGGAAGTGTTCGGCTGTCAGAACTGCGGCAACTGCGTGCTCGGGTCGATGGAGTACGTCTGCCCGCAGACCTGTCCCAAGCAGATGCGCAACGGGCCGTGCGGCGGCACCTTCCACGGCGCGTGCGAGGTGATCGATCAGGAGTGCATCTGGGTGAAGGTGATGGCGCGTGCCGAGGCGTCGAACACGATCAACCAGTTGAAGCTGTTCATCCCGCCGCCGGATCGTGCGCTCACCGGCACGGCGTCGTGGCTGAACTTCTATCTCGGTCGCGACAGCAGGCCGGGCCGCCCGAAGGATCTGTGGAGGAGCGGCGGCCCCGGTCGGACCGTCGAGATCGATCAGGACGTGAAGCTCCAGACGGCTGGACCGTCGGCCGCCGACCAGGCGCTCGCGGCCAGGCAGGCCAAGGCCGCACCGGCGAAGGCAGGTGCGGCGGGTGGGGCTGGTAAGGCTGGTGAGGCGGGGAAGCCGGCCGAGAAAATGAGACAAGCGGGTTAGAGCACGCCGTAATGCAAAATGCAAAATGCAAAATTCAAAAACAAGTGCAACGAAGCACTGAAAGCCCTTTTGCATTTTGAATTTTGCATTTTGCATTACAAGGATCAAATCCAACGATGAAATCAGCGCTGCAGATCGCCCATGACGCAAAACTGCGTCCCATCGCCGACGTCGCCGCTTCAGCCGGCATTCTTCCCGAGGAGCTCGAACAATCGGGTCTGTACCGCGGCAAAGTCCGTCTGTCGATCCTCGATCGCCTCGCTTCGCGACCGAACGGCAAGCTCGTGATCGTCACGGCCATCACGCCCACCAAAGCCGGCGAGGGTAAGACGACGACGAGCGTTGCCTTGACGATGGGGCTTGGAAAGATCGGCAAGAAGGTGATGCTGTGTCTTCGCGAACCGTCGATGGGCCCGGTGTTCGGCGTGAAGGGTGGCGGCACCGGCGGCGGCTACGCGCAGATCGGGCCGATGGAGGACATCAACCTTCATTTCAACGGCGACTTTCATGCGGTGACGGCGGCGCACAATCTGCTGGCGGCGGCGCTCGATGCCTCGATCTACAACGGCAATCCGCTGCGCATCGATCCATCGACGGTGATCTGGCCGCGGACGCTCGACATGAACGACCGCGAGCTGCGCTACACGGTGGTCGGCCTCGGCGGCAAGACGCACGGCATCCCGCGTGAGAGTCAGTTCATCATCACCGCGGCGTCCGAAGTGATGGCGGTGTTCGCGCTGTCGAGCAGCCTCTCCGACCTGCGTCGTCGTCTTGGTCGCATTGTCGTGGCGTCGACAATCGACGGCGAGCCGGTGACGGCGGAGATGCTCAAGGTCGCCGGCGCGATGACCGTCGTGATGAAGGACGCCATCAAGCCGAACATCGTGCAGACGCTCGAAGGGCAGCCGGCGCTCGTGCATGCGGGACCGTTCGGCAACATCGCCCACGCGGCGAACTCGATCGTCGCCGATCGCATTGCGCTCAAGTCGGCCGACTACGTCGTCACCGAAGCCGGCTTTGCGAGCGATCTCGGCTTCCAGAAGTTCTGCGACATCGTCTGCCGTGTGGGCGGGTTCGCGCCGAGCGCGGCCGTGCTCGTCACGACGGTACGCGCGACCAAGTCGCACGGCGGGAAGCCGTTCAACGTGCTCTCCAACGAGGACCTCGATGCGCTGAGGAAGGGCGCCGACAACCTCGCCGCGCACGTGAACATCGTGCGGCAGTACGGACTGCCGTGCGTCGTGGCGATCAACAGCTTTCCGACCGACACGCCTCGAGAGATCGCACTCGTACGTGATCTCGCGCTCAAGGCCGGCGCTGAAACGGTCGTCGTGCATTCGGGTTTCTCAGAGGGTGGAGCGGGCGCGGTGTCGCTGGCCGAGGCCGTGACCGCCGCGTGCGACAAACCGAACTCGTTCTCGTTCCTGACACCGGCCGGCTCGGGACTCGTGCAGCAGATCGAAGCGATCGCGACGAAGCTGTACGGAGCCGCGGGCATCGATCTCGAATCGCAGGCGCGGAAAGATCTCGAGCGGATCGAGAAGCTCGGTCTCGGCCACGCGCCGGTCTGCATGGCGAAGACGCACCTCTCGCTGTCGCACGACCTGGCGCTCAGGAACGCGCCGACCGGGTTCACCGTGACCGTCCGCGATCTGCGCCCGTACACGGGCGCCGGCTGGATCGTCGCCCTGTGCGGCGACATGATGACGATGCCGGGGCTCGGGAAGGCCCCCGCCGCGTTCGCGATCGACGTCGACGAGACCGGCGAGACGGTCGGGCTCTTCTAGGCGGCCTACGCTCCGAGTTCGCATCGGCGAGGGCGCCGGCCTCACGGCTCTCGAGGAGGTACCGAGTCCGGTTGATTCCCGTGCGGGCGTTCCCGAACCCGGTGGCCGGGGCGCCGGGACGAGTGGGCTCGCGACCGGGCTAGGCCGACGCGGGCAGCGACGACGGGTAGCCGCGGGACAAGCCGAGCACCGTCAGACCGCGTTCCTGCCAGTCGGGGTACTCCCCGACGCAGGTCGGGCACGCGCGCGCCGTCGAGCCGTTCACGGACGGATGGTCGACCGCCGAACCGGACGGGAGCTCGAGTCGTCCCCAGGCCGAGCCGGAAAGCAGGCCGTCCGCCTGCTTCCGGCTACAGATGACGCAGTGCAGGTAGAGCACGAGCTCTCAGGTTAACCCCATGGACCGATGAACGCACCATCGAAATCGGTGAGCAGGATGATGACGACGATCACGGCG
>DATFRP010000218.1:0-19996 GCA_035263125.1 Vicinamibacterales bacterium | reverse complement strand
TCGACCCGTTCGGCAGTGATACGACCCTCGGTTCCCGCGAAGACCACATTGCCTACCGCCACCAGATGCTTGTCGCTGAAGAACAGATCGATCTGATCCGCGAAGATCTTGGTCTGGTCGTCGATCGGCAGCTCCGCGTTGCCGATGCATCGCAACTGATCCTTCAAACTCGTATCGTATCGGTCGCAGGCGATCTGCAGACGGTCGAATCGCGTGGGCGCAGGCGTCGCAGCGGGCGGCGTCTCTTGCGGCTTGGCCTCTTGCGGCTTGGTCTCTTGGGGTTTGGTCTCCTGCGGTTTGGTCCCGTGCGGTCTGGGCTCCTGCGGTTTGCCCTCTCGGGGCTGGCCCTCCTGCTCCTGCTGCGCGCACACGATCGCCGCAGGGGACAAGAACAGGCACACGAGGGACAGGGTTGCGAGCCAGCGCATCACATCACCGCTGGGGGATCACTGCCAATCCTCAAACCTCAATCCCCAAGTTTCGATGCCCAGGCGACGGGCTTGATCATTGGGCATTGGGCTTGCGCATTGGGCATTGCGGAGTCACCGCAGAATAGCACGGTGTATCAGGCCATCCCGGACGGCGCCCACCAGGAAGATCGAGCCCGCGACACAGACGAACGGCGCGATCTCGAGCGCCCGGTCGATCGCGCGCGCCGGGTCGGCCTCGACGAGCACGTCCGATGCGCCTGCCTCGCGCAGGTGCGCCGCCAGATCTTCAGGCGTTCGCGCACGTGGCGTTGGCGCCGCCGTTGCAATGACTTGTGAAACCAGCGGCAGCAGGGCACGCACGATCTCCGAGACGTTCTTGTCGCGCATGACGCCGAGGACCAGTGGCGGACGCCCGGGATGCCAGCGACTCAGATAAGCGGCGAGCGCCCGCGCCCCTTCCGGGTTGTGCGCCGCGTCGAGGAGCACCCGTCGACCTCCATCGAGCGTGAGGATCTCGAGTCGTGCGGGCCACTCGGCCGAGCTCAGCCCCTGTTCGATCGCGGTGCACCCCACCCTGATACCGGCATGCGCGGTGGCCTCGATTAGGCGGACGGCGACGAGCGCGTTGGCGACTTGATGTTCGCCGCGCAGACCGAGGAGCAGCGGACCATACGAATCGTGCGGCGTCCGGATCGTCACGCGGGCGCGACCGTCGATGAGCTCGAACTCGCAGCTCGCGTCACGCGACGCTTCGATGAGCGTGGCACCGCGCTCGTCCGCTGTACGACGCACGACGGCGCGCGCATCCGGCGGCAGATCGCCGGCGACGACCGTCATGCCGCTCTTGATGATGCCCGCCTTCTCGAAGGCGATCGCGTCGAGCGACTGGCCCAGATGCTGCTGGTGATCGAAGTCGATCGTCGTGATGGCGCCTGCGATCGGCGAGATCACGTTGGTCGCGTCGAATCGTCCGCCGAGTCCGACCTCGATCACCGCGACATCGATCCGGGCGCGTCGAAACAGCTCGAACGCGGCGGCGGTCGTCGCTTCGAAAAATGTCGGTGGCACGGGCAGCACACCTGTCTGCTGCAGTCGATCCGCACACGACAGGACGTCTTCGACCGCGGCCTCGAGCGCCGCGGTCGCGACCGGCCCATCGTCGATGACGAAACGCTCCGCCAGATCGCTCAGATGTGGCGAGGTGTATCTGGCGGCGTGCAGCCCCGCCGCTCGAAGGGCGGCATGCACCATCGCTGTGACCGATCCCTTGCCGTTGGTTCCGGCGATGTGGAGCGAGTGGAACGCGCGCTCGGGGTGATCGAGCGCCTCGCAGAGGCGGGTGATGTTGTCGAGACCGAGCTTGATGCCGAAGGTCTCGAGCGCAAACAGCCGCTCGAACACACTAGTCACGGACGTGATCGGCTAGGGTCGTGTCTCGAGTGTGGTGGCGGCAACGCCGACCGGCTCAGGCTCCGCAGACGTTGTCCGTTCCGCTCGCATGAACCGGAGCGCGCGCGAGAGCGTGGCTTTCATGTCGCGCCGATCGACGATGAGATCGAGCATCCCGCGGTCGACGAGGAATTCACTCCGCTGGAATCCTTCGGGCAGCTTCTGTCGGATGGTCTGCTCGATGACGCGAGGCCCGGCGAATCCGATCAGCGCCTTCGGCTCCGCGATGTTGAGATCGCCCAGCATCGCGAAGCTGGCGGTGACGCCCCCGGTCGTCGGGTCGGTCAATACCGAGATGAACGGGAGCTTGGCGCGATCGAGGCGCGCCAGTGCCGCGGAGACCTTGGCCATCTGCATGAGCGAGAGCGCGCCTTCCATCATGCGCGCACCGCCCGAGCACGAGATCACGATCACCGGCTGCCGTCGCTCGACTGCCATTTCGACTGCGCGCGTGATCTTTTCACCGGCAACCACACCCATGCTGCCGCCGATGAACGAGTACTCCATCGCGGCCACGACGACCTCGATCGCATCGAGCGTGCCGGTGGCGACGATCACCGAATCCTTGAGCCCCGAACTCTCTTGTAAGGCCTTGAGGCGATCGCGATAGGGTTTGGTGTCGGTGAACTGGAGCGGATCGTTCGAAGTGAGATCGGGAAAATGTTCCTGGTAGCAGCCTCGGTCGAACAGCGCTTTGAGCCGTTCGGCAGCGCTGATCCGGAAATGATGACCGCACTTGGGACAGACGTTCAGGCTGGTTTCGAGATCCTTGTTGTAGATGAGCTGGGTGCACCCGGGACATTTGACCCAGAGTCCCTCCGGCACCCGACTTGGCTTTTCGGCCGTCGACGAGGCGATTGGCTTCCGGGTCTTCTTGAACCAGGCCATTTGGGGGTATTTAGTCAGGGAAAAACGCAAAAGTCAAAACTCAAAACCCGAAAACGGCCAAATACTGCGAAAGGCCAGCCGGAATTCAAAAATGAAAACGCCAAGTCAAAAATAGCCGATACCGGGCCGGACTCTGGCGCGTCTCCTTCGAGTTTCGAGCGCAGTCTTGAGTTAGGTGCGTGGCACGTAGTACTGCGTCCCCCGGCCCATGCCTTGCACCTGCTTGAGCAGATCCTCGAGCGCGGCGTCGCTCCCCGCTAGGTCGAGTTGTGAGGTTTCGACGACGAGCAGCGGCGTGCTGCTGTAATGAAAGAAGAAGTGCTGATAGGCCTCGTTCACCTCTCTGACGTAGTCGCCGTCAGGAGCGAGGGACTCGACCTCTATCTCGCGGGCACGATCGCGTAGACGACGAACGAGGATGTCGGTGGGCGCTTGAAGATAGATGACGAGATCCGGTGCGGGGACGTCCTTGGCGAGCAGGTCGTACAACCGCTGGTAGATGAACAGCTCGTTATCGTCGAGGTTGAGATACGCGAAGATCTTGTCCTTGTCGAACAGATAGTCGGCGATGGTGGCCTGCGTGAACAGATCGCCTTGCCGCAGTGCGATCTGCTGTCGATGTCGATTCAACAAGTAGAACAGTTGCGCCTGCAGCGCCGAGCCTGGCCTGGCGTTGTAGAAATCGGCGAGGAACGGGTTGTCCGCGTCCTCGAGGATCGTCGTCGCATCCAGTCGCGCGGCGAGCCGCTCTGCGAGCGCGGTCTTGCCGACGCCGATCGGACCTTCAATCGCGATGTACTGAAAGGGCATGTGCTCGGTGCGCTTGAGCTCGGAACCTGCATGCTATCATCGCGACCGATGCGGACGCTGAGTCGCAGCGCTCTCGTCGCCGTCGTCACCGCAGTCACCTGTTCCAGTTGCGCGTCAGTTCCCGTTGCTCCGACGGTTCCTGTCGTCACGTGGGAGCGGAAGCTCGGCGCGATGATCCGTCTGGAGGATCAGCGCATTCTGCGCGAGTCCAATTCTCCGGCACCGGTCGTTCTTCGTCCTGCGACCAAAGACAAGCCGGCGATTGTGGCGCCGCCGCCCCCGACTGATCTGATTCGGCTGCTGCGTGACGATGAAGGGCGCGTCCGTCGCCGCGCTGCGCTCGCGATCGGTCGGGTTGGCCTGGCCGAGGGCGTCGAGCCGCTCACGAATCTGCTCACTGACAGCGAGGTCGAGGTGAGGCAGATGGCGGCGTTTGCGCTCGGCCTGATCGGAGATGGGTCGGCGCGCCCCGCGCTGACCGACGCCCTCAAGGATCAACAGCCGATCGTGCAGGGGCGCGCGGCCGAAGCCCTCGGGCTGATCGGCAACAAGGCGGACGCCGGCGCGATCTCTGCGATGGTGCAGGCGCACATCCGCGCGGGCGCCATCAACGGTCTGATGCCAGACGACATGAGTTATCCGCTGTCGCCGGCGATCGAAGCGACACGGCTTGGCCTGTTTGCGCTGGCACGGCTCGGCGACTACGACGCGCTGGCGGCCGCTGTGCTCGTCAACGGGAAACCGGTCTCGAACTGGTGGCCGGTGGCCTATGCGCTGCAGCGCATCGGCGACTCGCGCGCCGCACCGGCGCTGACGACGCTGCTCGACACGCCAGGCCGCTTCACCGCGTCGTTTGCCGCGAAAGGCCTGGGCAGCGCGAAGGCGACCGGATCCGCGGCCGCGCTGCGACAGATCGTCAGCGATCGAAAGCTGCCGCAGGCCGTCGTCATTCAAGCGATTCGCGCATTGGCGGCGATGCACGATACGGCCGCGCTGACCGTTCTGCGCCCGATCGTCACCAACGCGTCGGCCGATGCCACGCTGCGTCTGGAATCGATGACAGCGCTCGGAGCGCTGGCGAACAGTTCATCGCTGGAGCTCCTGCTCGATCTCGTCTCGAACCCGTCGCCGGCCATTCGCGGTGCGGCGCTCGGTGCGCTCGCGCGCGCCGATCCGGATGCCTTCGTATCGACGGTGGCGGCCCTCGATCCCGATCGAGATTGGACCGTACGCGTGGCGCTGGCCAATGCGCTCGGCACGCAGCCCGCAGAGCGCAGCGCTCCGAGGTTGACACTCATGCTGCAGGACGAGGATCAGCGCGTCATCCCTGCGGTCCTCAGCGCCCTCGCGGCGGCCAGGGCGCCAGGCGTCGAACACGTGCTCACCGATCGGTTGAAGACCGGTGATGTGGTGGTGCGCGCGGCAGCAGCGAGCGCGCTTGGTGACCTGAAGGCCTCGTCCGCAATCCAGCCGTTGATCGATGCCTACCACGCGGCTGCCGCGGATCGAGAGTACGGGGCTCGTGCGAGCGCGCTCGCGGCGCTGGCGAAGATCGATTTCGCGGCTGCGCGACCAGTACTCGTCGAAGCGTTGAAGGATCGCGAGTGGGCAGTGCGCATCCGTGCTGCGGAGCTCCTCAAGGCGCAGAACGTCGACGATCAGGTCCTCCGTCCCGCCGCGCTGGCGCGGACCGACGGTCCTGAGTTTCAGGCGGTCGTCGTGCCGCGCTACTCACCGCATGCGTATATCGAGACCGAGAAGGGCACGATTGAAATCGAGCTCGCCGTGCTCGATGCCCCGCTCACCGTGGCCAATTTCATGACGCTTGCGCGGAAGGGGTTCTACAACGGCATCGCCTTCCATCGAATCGTGCCCGACTTCGTGGTGCAGGATGGCGATCCGCGAGGCGACGGAGAAGGCGGTCCCGGATACACGATTCGCGATGAGCTCAACGAACAGCCGTATCTTCGCGGCAGCGTCGGCATGGCGCTCGATTGGAAGGATACGGGCGGAAGCCAGTTCTTCATCACGCACTCTCCGCAGCCGCACCTCGATGCGCGCTACACCGTGTTCGGACACGTCGTCGCCGGCATGGACGTCGTCGATCGGCTCGTGCCGTGGGATCTGATCAAGAGCGTGCGCGTCTGGGACGGTGTCACGCCGTAAGAGAGGGTCTCGATCGGGAGCAGGGAATCGGAAGTGGGAGTCATGAAGCCGACTCCCAATTCCGGCGCGGATCGCCCGGACATTGGGAGTCGGTAAATCAGGCCGCTATCTCTTCTTCGCCGCCTTCTTCTTTCCGCCCTTCGCTTTCTTCGCCATTGTGAATCCCCCCCTTCGCCCGTGGTGTGGATACGCGAACGCGTCTGCGGAACACCCGGCGCACTCTGCCGCCTGGCACGTCGGCCCGAGTGTCGGCAACGCGGCTTCGCGGGCTCGATCCCGATGCGCATGGACGCGCGCCGGGAGATCTGAAAATCGCAGGGCAAAAAAAATGGGGTGCTCGTCGAGCACCCCGTGAAGCCGTGCGGAAGAACTACCGCTTCTTCGCGGCCTTCTTCTTCGAGGCCTTGGCTTTCTTCGCCATTGTGTTCTCCATTAGGATTAGCAGCTCAGCCTCCGACGGTCCGCTTGGCCGTCACAACGGGTGGGCTGAGCCATCCACCCTCATACCAGATGTAGATTATGGGTGAGATTTTCTCACTGTCAAGCACAAAATCGATCTGCTTGTCAAAGATCGCGCCGCCGAGATGCCCGGCCACCGCCTTCAAATCCACCCACAATGTCAAGTGTCGGCTCGATCGCACGCGATCTACAGCACGATGCGCGATCGCGAGTCGACGTCGACACTCGAGACTCGAGAAACGATCGTTCGAGACGCTGCGACACGACTCCGCGTCCTCCTTCTCGAGTGTTGAGTTCTGAGTTGTGCGGGTGGCGATCATCGTCTCGACGATGATCGCAGCCGTTCGCGTGCGGCGGGTGCGATGCGATCGGGATCGCCCGCCGGCACGTTGTCGAGTGCGGCGCGATAGGCCTCGATCGCGTCGCTTCGGCGTCCCTGATGATCGAGTACCTCGCCGAGTTGAAGCTGCGCGCGCGCCAGAGCTCCGACCGGCGCCGTCGGTTTGAGTGCGATCACCTCGCGGAGCTGTTTGATGGCCGCGTTGCTCTCGAGGCGCTTGTCCAGTTGGCGCGCGAGGCCGAGGCGAGCGGCGACTTCGGCCAGACCGGGCTCGGCGACCTTCGTCGCCTCGGCATCGGCCAGCAGCTGCTGCCACGAACGAAGACTCGCCGCTGTGTCGTGGAGGTAGATGTCTTCGATCTCGGCGATACGTTGAAGGAAATGCGGATTGTGGGGATGGCGGGCGTGAAGCCCCTGAAGCAGATCGAGCGCGCGTCCCGGCTCCTTTTCGTACCAGAGGTAGATCAGATGGAGCTGATAATCCGCCTCGCTCCTGAGGAGCTGCCCTCCGTCTCTCGCGCGAAGCATCTCTTGAAGGCCCTGCACCCGATCACCGCCTGGGAGGAGGAGCAGCCACCGGAGGACTCTGGCTGCGGTCGGGGCAACGGCAGCGTAGTAGTGATACAAGCCGATCCCGAAATAGGCGTCCTGTAAGGACGGGTCCAGCGTCAGCCCGCGCTCGAGCGCGTCTTTGATGCGCTTGCCGTCGCGCGCGGCCGACAGTCGCTCGCCGCGCAGCACCTTCCACTGCGCACGAGCACCGTATGCGCCGCCCAGATAGAACCAGGCCTCGGCTCGTGACGGCTCGCGTACGGTCCACGCTTCGATCGCGGCAATGGACGCGTCGGCCTTCGTGAGAAATGCCTCGTCATGAGCCCGGTTGTTCGGGTCGAGCTGAATCTGCCACCAGGTCGACACGACCTCGAGGAGTTCGCAGGCTTCGGGCGGCGCGAGATCGGATCGGCTGGTCCTTTGGGTCGGCGGCGGGCTGCATGCGCGTGTCAACAGCACCGGGACGTGGTCGAACTGCGCGTCGAAGATCGCATCGTAGCTGTTCACGAGGAGCCGTCCCCCCGTGAGCTGGGACGATGGAGGGGAGGCGGACGCGAGTGCGAATGCCACCAGCCCGAATGCGATCGCGAACATCACGATCCGGGATGCATGGTGGCGCCGTGGCACGCACGCCGCCCTCCTGACGTAACGCGTCACGTGATGCTGGTGTCGAGCCGCTGCTTGTCGGCGTGCCGTTCGAGTGCCAGCTGGAGCAGCCGATCGATCAGCCGCGGATAAGGCAGTCCGGTGGCTTCCCACATCTTCGGATACATCGAGATCGACGTGAATCCCGGGATGGTGTTGACCTCGTTGAGATACAGCGCATCGCTCTTGCCGTCGACGAAGAAGTCGACACGCGCCATGCCGGCGAGTTCGAGCGCGCGGAACGCTTCGATGCTCAACTTCCGCACCTGCTCGATGAGCGGCGCCGGCAGGTCCGCCGGAATGTTCGTGCGCGCCCCGTCGGCGTCGATGTACTTGGCCACGTACGAATAGAACCCGTCGCGATGGGTCACGATGATCTCGCCGGGCACCGAGGCCTCCGGATCGTCATTGCCCAGAACGGCGCATTCGATCTCCCGTGCGTTGGGGACACCGGCTTCGACCACGATCTTCTTGTCGAATCGAAGGGCCAGCGCCATCGCTTCGATGAACTCCGCATCGCTCCTGGCGCGTGAGATGCCCACGCTCGATCCGAGATTGGCCGGTTTGACGAAGACCGGATAGTGCAGCGCACCGGAGACGTGCCCGGTGATCGTGCGTGCGTCGCGCTCCCAGTCGCGTCTCGCGAGTGTGATATGCGGCACGATCGGGAGACCATGGGCGCTGAAGAGCGTCTTCATCACCGCCTTGTCCATGCCGACGGCTGACCCGAGCACTCCAGCGCCGACATACGGCACGTTGGCGAGCTCGAGAAGGCCCTGCACGGTGCCGTCTTCGCCGTAGGGTCCGTGCAGGACCGGAAAGATGACGTCGACTGACGCGATGATGGCCGTTGCCTCGACCGGTCGAGCCTCTCCCGATCTGGGTGGGCCGAGCGCGGTCACCTCCGCCGCGGAGGCGAAGGCGGGTTCCGCCTGCGGCTGCACCCATCGACCGTCCTTCTCGATACGAATCGGGACCGGGTCATAGCGGCTGCGATCGAGGTGCGTGAAGATCGAGCTCGCCGAGACGATTGAGACTTCATGCTCACCCGAGCGCCCGCCGTAGATCACACCGACACGAAGCGTCTTCACCTTCAACTAATAATAAGCGGGTTGAGCAGTCCGTTTCGTTTCAGCGTGCACGCGACCGATGGGGCCGCGCGGCTCGGGCAGTGCGAGACGCCGCATGGGGCGGTGCAGACGCCGGCGTTCATGCCGGTGGGGACGCAGGGCGCAGTCAAGGCCGCGTTACACAGGGATGTCGCCGACGCGGGCGCCGAGATGATCCTTGGCAACACCTATCATTTGTATCTCCGCCCCGGCGACGAGCTGATCGCGCGCCGAGGAGGGCTGCATCGCTTCATCGGATGGGAGCGACCGATTCTGACCGACAGCGGCGGCTTTCAGGTCTTCAGTCTCGCCTCGCGATGCGTCGTGACCGAACAGGGGGCAGCGTTTCAATCGCACATCGATGGCTCGCGTCATCGATTCACGCCTGAGCACACCGTCGACGTGCAGGCCCGTCTCGGGTCCGATATCGCGATGGTCTTCGATCAGTGTCTGGGATATCCGGCGACCCATGAGGACGCCGCCGGATCGATGCGGCGTTCGGTTCGCTGGGCCGCCCGGTGCCGGACCCGTCTGCAGGAACTTCGATCGTCGTCAGGTGCAGTGACCGTCACTAATCCAGGCCAGGCGCAGTTCGGGATCATTCAGGGTGGCGTCTTCCAGGATCTGCGCGCGGAGAGCGTCGACGCGACGGTCGCCCTTGGCTTCGAGGGCTACGCGATCGGGGGTCTCAGTGTGGGCGAGCCGGTGGAGGTGATGTACGACGTCGTGGGCGCCACCGCGCGCCGCCTTCCGGAAGATCAGCCGCGCTATCTGATGGGGGCAGGGACGCCGGAAGATCTGGTCGAATGCGTGGCGCAGGGCATCGATCTCTTCGACTGCGTGCTGCCGACGCGGAACGCTCGGAATGGTCAGCTGTTCACGAGCCAGGGTCGCATCAATATCAAGAACGCGAGGTACGCCGAGGACGAGCAGCCCCCCGACCCGGCCTGCTCGTGCTACACCTGCCGCCACCACTCCCGCGCCTATCTTCGGCATCTCCACCTCTCAGGGGAGATGACTGGTGGAGCCCTTAACACATTGCATAACCTGGCCTTTTACCTTGACACCATGCGTCGGATTAGGCACGCTATTATGTTCGGGGCCTTCGATACGTTCAGGCAGGAGTTCATACGCTCGGTTTCCCGCCTGTCGCTCGATTCATGACGTCATAACACCGTGGGATCTGAAGTGTCGAACGCCGCATTTTCGTTCGTGCTCGCTATGGCCTCGCCCCAGCAAGGGGCGCCGAGCCCGTGGCTGCAACTCGTACCGATCGCGCTCGTGCTCGGCATCTTCTATTTCGTGATGGTGCTCCCGATGAGGAAGCGCCAGCAGAAGGTTCAGGCGTTTCTCCAGGCGCTCAAGGTCGGAGATCGCGTCGTCACCTCCGGTGGGATTTACGGGTCGATCACGAAGGTCAACGATCAGTCGGTGCAACTTCAGATCGCGAACAACGTGCGCGTAGAAGTCTCGCGCGCGGCGATCGTCGGCTATCAGGGCCAGGAGCCCGTCGCTTCCGACAGCGGAAGCACGTCGTCCTGACGATCGGGACGGCAAATACGTCGGTGACGTCATTACTACCATGCTGAAGAACTTGAGTTGGCGCATTCTCACGACCATCGTGGTCCTTGTGATTTTTGGACTGGTGGGTGTCTATCCCCTCGTGGCGACCTTCTACGGGCTGCCGATGCCGGAGTGGCTGGCGCAGAAACAGTTGAAGCTCGGCCTCGACCTCAAAGGCGGTGTTCACCTCGTGCTGCGCGTGATCACCGACACGGCGCTCAAGGCTGAAACCGAGGCCCAGAGTGAGCGCACGCGAGAGGCGCTTGCGAGCGCCGGGGTGAACGTCACCGGCGTCACGGTCGTGAACGACGTGCAGTTCCGCGTCGACGGCGTGCAGCCGACGCAGAGCCAGGCATTTCTGTCGGCGGTCGCCGATGCCGAAGGCACCTTCGATCGGAGCTCTGGCACTGGCGGCAGCTACACCTTCACGATGAAGCCGAACCTGCAGAAGCAGTTTCGCGATGAGTCGGTGCGACAGGCGCGGACGACGATCGAGCGGCGTGTCAACGAGCTCGGGGTGTCCGAGCCGAGCATCGCGCAGCAGGGCAATGGCGATCAGATTCTCGTCCAGCTTCCCGGGGTTACTGACGTCGATCGCGCGAAGGGGATCATCTCGTCGACCGGGCTGCTCAAGCTGACGATCGTCGAGCAGGGGCCGTTCTCGACGCGCGAGCAGGCGCTCCAGGCGTTCAACAACAACGTGCCGCCGGATATCGAGATCCTTCCCGGTCGGCAGGAGAGTGGCGGCGCCACTGTCTACTACGCCGTGAAGAAAGCCGCGGCGGTGACAGGTCGTGACCTTCGCAGCGCGCAGGAAGGCATCGACGAATACAATCGCCCTGCCGTGCGCTTCACGCTCAAGCAGGACGCGGCGCAGCGTTTCGGAAACTTCACGCAGTCGAACATCGGACGGCCCCTCGCCATCGTCCTCGACGATCGCGTGATGTCGGTGGCGACGATCCAAGGGCGCATCACCGACAGCGGGCAGATCACCGGGGTGAGCCGTCAGGAGATGCAGGACACCGTCATCACGCTCAAGTCGGGCGCGCTGCCGGCATCGATGGAATACATCCAGGAGCAGACGATCGGCCCGAGCCTCGGCGCCGATGCGATTCGCGCCGGCGTGCTGGCCTCGATCGTGGGCCTCTTCCTCGTCGTCGCGTTCATGCTCGTCTACTACAAACTGTCGGGCGTGAACGCCGTGGTCGCGCTGATCTTCAACCTGGTGATCCTGCTGGGACTCATGGCGTACATCGGGGCGGTCATGACGCTGCCCGGCATCGCTGGCTTCGTGCTCACGATGGGTATCGGCGTCGACTCGAACGTGCTCATCTTCGAACGCATCAAGGAGGAGCTCGAACACGGCCGGCCGGTTCGAATCGCGCTGAACGCCGGGTTCAGCCGCGTCTTCCTGACGCTGCTCGACACGCACATCTCGGCAGCGATCGCGGCGCTCTTCCTCCTGCAGTTCGGCACCGGCCCGATCCGCGGTTTCGCGTACACGCTGCTGATCGGGCTCGGCTCCAATCTGTTCACCTCGACCTTCGTGTCCAGGACGCTGTTCGAGATGGTGTTGGGCCGGAAGCAGCAGGCCGCGACGCTGTCAATTTAGGGCGCCTCAGATGCACATTTTTCACAACACCACGTTCGATTTCCTCAAGTGGCGCTGGCACGCGATCATCCTGTCGTGGGTCGTCATCATTGCCGGCATCGTCATCGGGATGACCAAGGGCGTGCCCCTCGGGCTCGAGTTCGCGGGCGGCACGCAGGTCATTGCGCAGTTCGACAAGACGCCTTCGATTGAAATGGTCCGGCAGGCGATCGATCGCGGCTATCCCGCCGGTGGTGAAAACGTCATCGTCCAGTCCTACGGAGATCCGGCGCAGCGCCAGGTAATGATTCGCGTGCCGCAAGTCGGCGGCGAAGGCGGTACGGCGCTGAGCGCGACGCGGAACGCGGTGGACAAGGCGCTGCGGGCAGGCAATCTCGGCAACGTCTCGATCGTCGGTACTGAGATCGTCAGCCCCACGGTCGGCCGCGATCTATCGCAGAAGGGGCTGTCGGCCTTCGTGCTGTCGCTCATCGGCATCCTGGCCTACATTGCCTTCCGCTTCGAATTCTCGTTTGCGGCAGGAGCCGTCATCGCGACGATTCACGACATCTTCGTGACGTTCGCCTTCCTGGCGTTCTTCCAGTACGACCTCACGCTGAACGTCATCGCAGCCCTGCTCACGGTCACCGGTTACTCGACCAACGACACGATCGTGATCTTCGACCGGGTGCGCGAGAACCTGCGGTCGATGCGCAGCAAGTCGCTGAACGACGTGGTCAACCTCTCGCTCAATCAGACCCTCGGCCGGACGGTCATCACCGCCGGCACGGCTCTGCTCTCGGCGATCGCCTTGTTTCTCTTCGGCGGCGAGGTGCTGAGGGGGTTTGCGTTCACGATGATTGTCGGGATCGTGACCGGCACGTACTCGAGCGTCTTCGTCGCAGCGGCGATCGTGACGTTCTGGAATCGCAAGACCCGCCGCATCGCTGCCGCGGCACCGTCCGGCGATGCCGCCGCCGGTCAGCGAGGGCGCAAGCAGAAGCGCGCCAAGGCGTCGTAGTCGTGCGCGTCAGGCACTACGCAGTGGACCGTACCCAGTAGACGGCCGCCAATCTTTTGTGATCTATTTCACCGCCGCAGTGCTCGGGATCATCCAGGGCCTGACTGAATTTCTGCCCATTTCCTCGACGGCACACCTGTTGATCGGAGGACGCCTCCTTCACTTCGACGATCCCGGTGGCGTCTTCACGGTGATGATCCAGCTCGGCTCGATCCTGGCGATCGTGTGGCTCTACCGCGCGACCATCCTGGAGGTCGTCCTCGGGCTCGCCTCGAGCATGTCGGCACGGCGCTTCACCTTGATGCTGATCGTGGCCTTCGTGCCCGCGGCGTTCGCGGGCGCCGTTCTCGGGAAATTCGTTTCGCAGGTGCTGTACGAAGACAGCCCCATCGTCATCGCCAGCACGTTCATTCTCGGCGGTCTCGTGATCCTCGTTGTCGAGCAGCTGTCGCTGAGGGTCGCGGTCGACGACGCGCGGACGACGCCGATCGGGCGGGCGTTCGGCATCGGCCTGTGTCAGACGCTGGCGCTCATTCCCGGCGTGTCGAGGTCGGGCGCCACGATTGTCGGCGGCCGCATCCTCGGTCTCTCGCGGCAGGCGGCTGCGGAGTTCTCGTTTTTCCTCGCGATGCCGACGATGGCGGCCGCGTTCGGCTACAAGCTGCTGGAGGTGCGGCACCATCTGGAGCGGGGGCAGGCTGTGGAGATTGCGATCGGCTTCGCCATGGCGTTTCTCGCATCGCTCCTCGTGGTGAAGCCGTTTCTGCGGTTCGTGGGACGGTCGGGGTTCACGCCGTTTGCGTGGTACCGGATTGTGGCTGGACTGGCGATCCTGGCGGCGATGGGGGTGGGCTGGCTGTGATCCAATGGCTGCGCCGCAGGTTCATCGCGGGCCTGCTCGTGACTGTGCCGCTCTTCATTACCGTCGCCGCGCTGGTGTGGATCTTCGGTATTATTGATGGTTTCACAGGATGGCTGGCCGAGCGGTTCAGAGTCGGAACGGTGCCGCCCGGGCTCGGGCCGCTCATCACCGCGCTGGTGATATTGGGTGTCGGCGTCGTCGCCACCAACGTCATCGGACGCCGGCTGTTCGCGCGCGGCGAGAGCGTGCTGATGAAGATCCCGGTGTTCCGGACGATCTACACGCCGGTGAAGCAGCTGGTTGCCGCGTTCTCGCCGGAGACCGAGGGCGGCTTCAAGCGCGTGGTGATGGTGGAGGATCCGAGCCGCGGATGGATTCTCGGGTTTCTGACGAAGGAGTTCCGCGTCGAACGTGAGCACGGCCCCGAGATTCTGGTCGCGGTGTACGTACCGACGAACCATCTGTATCTGGGCGACATCCGGATGTATCCGCGCGAACGCGCGATCTTCCCCGACATCAGCGTCGAGGAAGGGATTCGAATCATGTTGACCGGCGGGATGTCACTGCCCGGTCGCATCGATGGCAGGAAGAACTAGGGCCCGACGGGCCTCATTGAGAGGAGCGGACACAGTGATGACCGAGTCGATTCGAGGATTCGGCCGCGTGAGTGGTGCGATCGTGGTGGCGATGGTGCTGGCGCTGGCGGTACCGACGTTGGCGAGTGCGCAACAACCCGACGCGGCGTCGCAGGCGGCTGCGCAAGCGGCGCCCCGTGGCGGCGGCGAGGCCAACCTGGTCCTGCCCGATCTGGCGCAGGTGCCGGTGGGCGGCTTCGATGGCCGGGCGCTGCTCATGATCGGACTGGGCGTATCGGTGCTCGGGCTGCTCTTCGGCCTCGTCGTGCTCAATCAGCTCAAGAACCTGCCGGTCCACCGCTCGATGCGGGAAATCTCGGAGTTGATCTACGAGACCTGCAAGACCTACCTGGTGACACAGGGGCGGTTCCTCGCGATTCTCGAGATTTTCATCGCCGCGATCATCGTGCTGTACTTCGGCCTGCTCGAGGGCTACGGCGTCGAGCGCGTGCTGATCATCCTCGTCTTCAGCGTCATCGGCATTCTCGGCAGCTACAGCGTGGCGTGGTTCGGCATCCGCGTGAATACCTACGCGAATTCCCGCACGGCGTTCGCCAGCCTCGAGGGAAGGCCGTTCCCGGTGTATGCCATTCCGTTGAAAGCGGGCATGAGCATCGGCACGCTGCTCATCAGCGTCGAGCTGCTGATCATGCTGCTGATCCTGCTCTTCATCCCGGGCGACTATGCCGGCGCCTGCTTCATCGGTTTCGCGATCGGTGAATCGCTCGGCGCGGCGGCGCTGCGAATCGCCGGCGGCATCTTCACGAAGATCGCCGACATCGGATCCGATCTGATGAAGATCGTCTTCAACATCAAGGAAGACGATGCGAGGAATCCGGGCGTGATCGCCGACTGCACCGGCGACAACGCGGGCGACTCGGTCGGGCCGAGCGCCGACGGGTTCGAGACCTACGGCGTGACCGGCGTGGCGCTCATCACGTTCATCATTCTCGCCGTTCCGCAGGCAGCGACGCAGGTACAGCTGCTGGTGTGGATCTTCGTGATGCGCGTCATGATGATCATCGCGAGCGTCGGGTCGTATCTGCTCAACGAGGCGATCGCGAAGGCGCGCTACGGCTCGGCGTCGAAGATGAACTTCGAGGCGCCGCTGACACAGCTCGTCTGGTTGACCTCGATCGTCTCGGTCATTCTGACCTTCGTCGTCTCCCACCTGCTGATCGCCGATCTCGGCGACGGCACGCTGTGGTGGAAGCTCTCGGCGATCATCACGTGCGGCACGCTGGCCGGCGCGATCATCCCGGAGCTCGTGAAGGTGTTCACCTCGGTCGAGTCGAGCCACGTGCGCGAGGTCGTCACCGCATCGCAGGAAGGCGGACCGTCGCTGAACATCCTGGCTGGATTCGTCGCCGGCAACTTCAGCGCCTACTGGCTCGGCCTCAGCATCGTCTCGCTGATGTCGATTGCGTACTTCGTGAGCACCTGGGACACATCGATGTCCTCCCTCATGCTCGCGCCCGCCGTGTTTGCGTTTGGTCTCGTCGCATTCGGCTTCCTCGGCATGGGCCCGGTCACGATTGCGGTCGACTCGTACGGCCCGGTGACCGACAACGCGCAGTCGGTGTTCGAGCTCTCGGTGATCGAATCGATCCCCGGCATTCATCAGGAGCTGAAGAAGGACTTCGGATTGAACGTGCAGTTCGAGCATGCCAAAGCGCTGCTCGAGGAGAACGACGGCGCGGGCAATACCTTCAAGGCGACGGCCAAGCCGGTGCTCATCGGCACCGCGGTGGTCGGGGCCACGACGATGATCTTCTCGATCATCGTGGAGCTGACGCGTGGGCTGACGCAGAACACCGATCAGTTGTCGCTGCTGCACGCACCGTTCCTGCTCGGGCTCGTCACCGGCGGTTCGGTGATCTACTGGTTCACCGGCGCGTCGACACAGGCGGTCACGACCGGCGCCTATCGTGCGGTCGAGTTCATCAAGGCGAACATCAGGCTCGAAGGCGTGACCAAGGCCTCGGTCGAAGACAGCAAGAAGGTCGTGCAGATCTGCACGCAGTACGCGCAGCGCGGGATGTTCAACATCTTCCTGACGGTGTTCTTCGCGACGCTGGCGTTTGCGTTCGTCGAGCCGTACTTCTTCATCGGCTATCTGATTTCGATCGCCCTGTTCGGACTGTATCAGGCGGTCTTCATGGCCAACGCCGGCGGCGCGTGGGACAACGCCAAGAAGATCGTCGAGACCGAGCTGAAAATGAAGAACACACCGCTGCACGCGGCGACCGTCGTCGGCGATACTGTCGGCGACCCGTTCAAGGACACCTCGTCCGTGGCGCTCAACCCGGTCATCAAATTCACGACGCTGTTCGGCTTGCTCGCCGTGTCGCTGGCCGTCCGCCTCACTGAGCAGACAGGCAGCGCCACCAGCCACCTGCTGGCCGGGCTGTTCCTGGCGGTCTCCATCGTGTTCGCGTATCGCTCGTTTTACGGCATGCGCATCGGGGCGGCCCAAGAGAAGACGTCTCCTCAAGCTGTCCACGCGGCGAAATGAAGACGTGCTCAATCGGGTGAGGGAGACGGCCCGACGGGGTGGGCAGGAGATAGCGCCACGAGTGGAGCAGGCGTCATCGGTGGCCGAGCTGTGACGAAAGTCGTGCGAATGGCCCAGAGCTCGGGTGTTTTTGAGCTCGTGCGTGTGTTCCGATCCGCGATAGAATGCCCGGTCTTGCCGGGAGCGTGGCGGGGTTACCGGCCGGAGCACTTTGGGATAACTGGTGTCTAAGCCATCACGGGTCGCTTTCGGTAAGTGACAGAACGTTTCGTTGACACCATTTTTTTCGGGTAGCTATAATCGGCCGCTCTGCGGGACCGGAAACGTCGATTCAGGGGAGGAAAAGACTCTTGCCACGCGATGAACGCATGTTCGGCGATATCGTCGATCCTTCCATCAAGCTCGGGAGCAACCAGGGAAAATCGATTGGTCTGACGGTTTTCCTCGAGGCGCTCGCGATCGCCCTGGTCATCATCATTCCGTTGATGGCGACCGACGTTCTGCCGACGCCGCCGTCGATGATGGCGTTCGTTGCGGCGCCCCCGCCGCCGCCGCCCCCGCCGCCGCCCCCGCCACCGCCGAAGGAAATAGTCAAGCCGGTGGAAGTCGTCAACCCGAATGCCGCGCCGACGGAGCCTCCGAAGGAGATCAAGCCGGAGCCTGTCGACACCAACTTCGACAAGACGCAGGGTGTCGAAGGTGGTGTCCCGGGTGGAGTCGTGGGTGGAGTCGTTGGAGGTCTGCCCGAGGCACCGCCACCGCCGCCGCCGCCGTCGCAGCCGATCCGCGTGGGCGGTCAGATCAAGCAGCCAACCAAGACGAAGGACGTCAAGCCGACGTATCCGCCGATCGCACAGTCGGCACGTGTGCAGGGCGTCGTGATCATCGAAGCGGTGATCGGTCCCAATGGCAAGGTGCAGGACGTCCGCGTGCTGCGTTCCATCCCATTGCTCGACCAGGCGGCGCTCGACGCCGTCAAACAGTGGGAGTTCAGCCCCACGCTGCTCAACAACGTTCCCGTGCCGGTCATCATGACGGTCACCGTACAGTTCACGCTCAGTTAGACACCGGCGCGTAGTCAATACAGGCAGACCCTACGGGGATGCGGAGGATGCAGTAATGGACGTTCGGAAGATGCGACAGGTCGCGTGTGGAATGGTCGGTGTCGTGGCGCTCAGTGCGCCGGCGTTTGCGCAGCAGGCTGCTGCTCCTGCGCCGAGCGGCGGCGGGCTGGATCTCGTCGACATGTTCTCGCAGATGGGGCCGCTTGCCTGGGGCGTGGCGATCATCCTGTTCGGCATGTCGTTCCTGTCGGTCGGCATAGCGATCGAGCGTATCTATACGTTCAGCCAGGCCCGCAAGCAGTCGAAGCTTTTCGCGCCGCAGGTGGCAAAGCATCTCAGGGACGGCCGCCTGAAGGAAGCCATCGCGATGTCCGCCTCGAAGGACTATCGCTATAGCCACCTCGCCAAGGTTGTGCTCGCGGGTCTCCAGGAGTACCAGTTCCAGCAGGAGAGCGGCACGAACTTGAACCGCGATGACGTTCTCGATACGGTCCGCCGCTCGATTCAGCGCGCGTCGGCCCTGACCACCAACGACCTGAAGAAGGGCGTCAACACCCTCGCCACGATTGGATCGACGGCGCCGTTCGTCGGACTCCTCGGCACGGTCGTCGGCGTCATCAACGCGTTCGTCGGCATCGCCTCCACCGGCTCGGGTGGTATCGCTGGCGTGTCCGCCGGTATCGCAGAAGCGCTCGTCGAAACCGCGCTCGGCTTGTTCGTCGCGATCCCCGCGGTCTGGTTCTACAATTACCTGACCAACCGACTCGAGTACTTCAACGTGGAGATGGACAACTCCTCGTCAGAGCTCGTCGACTACTTCATCAAGAAGACTGCCTAGCGCAGAGTACCGACTGGTGATCGGCGGCCGCGGACCGGAAGGAACCGAATCCGGTAGACAGCGTCGCTGGTCGCCACAGTTCGCGACTGGAGTTCAGTTATGGCAATGAATGTGGGCGGCGGCGGTGGCGTCAAATCCGACATCAACGTCACCCCCCTTGTCGACGTCATGCTGGTGCTGCTCATCATCATGATGATCGTGGCACCGCTGCTGCAGCAGGGCGTGAGCGTCAAGCTCCCGCAGGCCACCAACACGAAAGAAAAGCCTGACACTCAGGATCAGACGGTGCTCGCCATCGATGCGAACAAACGCCTGTATCTGAACGCCGTGCCGGTGCAAAAAGACGACCTTCGCCGCCGCGTCGAGGAAGTCCTCGAGAACAAGAAGGACAAGATCGTCATCATCAAGGCAGATCAGGACGTCGAGTACAGCGCTGTGATGGATGCGATGGATCAGCTGCGAGCGAGCGGCATCGAGGACATGGGCCTCATTACCGATCCGCGCGCGGGCCAGGCGCAGAGCCGGGGAGGCGAGTAATGGCTGCGCATCAGCACCACGGCGCAGAGCGCGTCTTTCAGGGCAAGACCCTGAAGGAAACGGCGGAAATGAACATCACGCCGATGATCGACGTGCTGCTCGTGCTCCTCGTGATCTTCATGGTGACGCTGCCGCTCAATCAGCGCGGTCTCGACGTGAACCTGCCGGCCGAGACGCAGCAGCCGAAGCAGACGACGCCCGACGTCAGCCAGATCGTGCTGAGCTACACCGCTGACAAGAAGATCTCGGTCAACAACAAGGACATCCCGCTCCGCGATCTCCAGGAGTTCCTCCGCACGACGTTCGAGGAACGCAAGGACAAGCGGATGTTCATCATGGGCGCAGGCACGCTGCGCTACGGCGACATCGTCGAGGTCATCGACGCCGCCAAGGGCGCCGGTGTCGAGAAGGTCGGCATCGTCACCGAAGGCATGCGCAAAGGTTCGTCAGGCGGCAGCGAGTAGCGCCTGAGTCGCGGGCATCAGAAGGCCGTCTCATTCGAGGCGGCCTTTTTTCTTGTA